>NZ_CP028905.1:299260-338983 GCF_001639105.2 Azospirillum humicireducens | reverse complement strand
GGCCCTGGTTTCGGCGATCGACATCCTGATCGGCGGGACCGGCACCGACGTTGTCACGCTGGGTACGGCCGGCAACACGGTGCTGGTGCGCGGCATCGAGACGCTGGCGGGCCTGACCGGCACCGACGTCGTCACGCTGGGCAACACCTTCAACTCGCTGCTCGTCAGCGGGATCGAGACGCTGACCGGCGGTACGGCGACCGACATCGTCAATCTCGGCACGGCCGGCAACACCATGGTGGTGTCGGGCATCGAGACGCTGATCGGCAACGGCTCGGGCACCGACATCATCACGATCGGCACCGCCGGCGGTACGCTGCTGGCGCTCGGCATCGAGACGGTGATCGGCGGCACGGGGCTGGAGATCATCTTCACCGGCACGGCGGGCAGCGCCCTGACCGTCTCGGGTGCGGACTTCGTGATCGGTAACACCGGCACCGACGTCCTGACCCTGGGTTCGGCCGGCAACACCACCACGATCCGCGGCATCGAGACGCTGATCGGCAACGGCTCGGGCACCGACATCATCACGATCGGCACCGCCGGCGGTACGCTGCTGGCGCTCGGCATCGAGACGCCGGCAGCGACGCGGTGACCATCGGCGACACCGGCACCACCATGCTGGTTTCGGCGCTGGAGGTCCTGGTCGGCGGCTCGGGCACCGACGTGCTGAGCATCAGCACCTCGGGCACCACCCTGCTGACCCGTGCGATCGAGACGCTGATCGGTTCGACCGGCACCGACGTGATCACGCTGGGCGACACCGCCAATGCGCTCACCGTCACCGGCATCGACACCCTGACCGGCGGTGCCGGCACCGACATCGTCTTCACCGGCACCGCCGGCGTGACGATGACGGCCTCTGGCATCGAGTTCCTGGTCGGCGGCACGGGCACCGACGTCGTCACCCTGGGGGCGGGCGGGTCCACCGCCACCGTCCGCGGCATCGAGACCCTGTCGGGCGGGACGGACAACGATCTGGTGATCCTGGGCGACACCGGTGTCACCATGCGGGCGGAAAGCGGGATCGAGATCATCGTCGGCAGTGCGGCCACGGATATGGTCAGCTTCGGCGACGGCGGCTCGACGGTGCTGCTGCGCGGCATCGAGACGCTGACCGGTGGCACCGGCACCGACGTGATCACGCTCGGCGACACGCCGAACACGATCACGGCGTCGGGCATCGACACCCTGACCGGCGGTGCCGGCACCGACATCGTCTTCACCGGCCCTGCCGGCGCGACGATGCTGGCGTCTGGCGTCGAGTTCCTGGTCGGCGGCACCGGTTCGGACGTCGTGACGCTGGGCGCGTCGGGCAACACCGTCATCACCCGCGGCATCGACACCATGATCGGTGGTGCGGGCAGCGACCTGCTCCTGCTGGGTGACACCGGCGTGACCATGCGGGCCGAGAGCGGCATCGAGATCATCGTCGGCGGTGCGGCCACGGATGTGGTCACGCTGGGCGACGGCGGCTCGACGGTCCTGCTGCGCGGCATCGAGACGCTGGTCGGCGGTGCTGGCAACGACGTGATCACCACCGGCAACACCGGCGTGACCATGTCGGTCTCGGGCATCGAGACGCTGATCGGCGGCCTCGGCACCGATGCGATCACGGTGACCAGCGGGTCGATCCGCTTCCAGGGTGGTACTGGCGACAGCATCAGCCTGGCGTCGGGCAGCGGCACCGATACGGTGGTGTACTCGTCCTTCAGCGACCTCGCTGCTCTGGGCGCGAACACCGGCTTCATCTCGGTGTCGAACTTCCAGTCGGGCACCGACAAGGTGCAGCTGACGGATGCGGCCCGGACGACGGCGGACCGGAACGGCGACGCTTCGCTGAGCCAGGCGACCGCGGCGACCAACGGGGTGAGCATGACCAACGAACTGGTCAGCCTGTCCTCGGCGGTCAGCGGCAGCCTGTCGGATGCCAACCTCGCCAACTTCCGCAACGCCCTGGGTACGCTGACGAACTCGTCGGCTGGTGCGAGCACCCTGGTTCTGGCCAACAACGGCACTGCCACGGGTCTCTACCAGGTGGTCGACACCAACGGCGACGGCCAGGTGGCCGCCACCGAGGTGCGCCTGCTCGGCGTGTACAACGGCAGCACGCCGCTCTCGCTCTCCGACATCAACCTCGGTTGATCCGGCGGTCGAGCCTGGGCATCGCGGTAAAAGGAAAGGGGCGCCCGCAAGGGCGCCCCTTTCCTTTCGGGTGAGCTGGTCCCCGTTTGCCGGACGGCCGGGCAAGCGTCAGAGGCTGGGGAATGCCCTTCAGGTGGGATAGGAACGGCGACGGGCTCAGTGTCCAGTTTGCGTGACTTTTGCCCGGTCGACCATATTGCTGCCGAGCCAAGTATTTGAATATCAACGCTTTACAAGTTAAGCTCATTGAGAAAACCGACAGGATGCCAGCCTGCCATGGTCTCGGACGCCGTCCCCGCTCCCGCCCTCTCCCAGGATCAGGCGCTTGATCACCTGTCCGAGCTGGCCGACAAGGCCCGCGCCTATGCCCGCAACGCCAAGGCCGAGAACACGCAACGGGCCTACGCCGCCGACTGGCGCCACTACAGCGCCTGGTGCCTGCGCCGCGGCGTCTCACCGCTGCCGCCCAACCCGCAGGCGATCGGCCTCTACCTTGCCGATCTCGCTTCCGAGAAGCCAACGGCGGGCCGCCGCTCGCGTTCTGCGGCGACGGTCGAGCGCCGCCTGTCCGGCTTGGTCTGGAGCTTCCTCCAGCGGGGCCATCCCCTTGACCGCGGCGATCGGCACATCAAGGAGGTGCTGGCCGGCATCCGCCGCAGCCATGGCCGCCCGCCCATCCAGAAGGAGGCTCTGCTCGCCGCCGACCTGCTGCGCATGCTCGGCTGCCTGAGCGGCGATCTCCGTGGCGTGCGCGACCGCGCCATCCTGCTGCTCGGCTTCGCCGGCGGGCTGCGGCGCAGCGAGATCGTCGGTCTCGACCATGGGGCGGGGGAGACCGCCGATGGCCGCGGCTGGGTCGAGGTGCTGGAGGGCGGGCTGATCCTGCACATCCACGGCAAGACCGGCTGGCGCGAGGTCGAGGTCGGGCCGGGCAGCACGCCGCTGAGTTGCCCGGTGGCGGCGCTGAAAAGCTGGATGGAGTTGGGCCGCATTGCCCATGGGCCGCTGTTCCGCCGCATCGCCCGCAACGGGAAGCAGACCTTGGCCGACCGGCTGTCCGACAAGCATGTCGCCCGCCTGGTGCAGGCGACCGCCCTGGCCGCCGGCATTCGGGGCGACCTGCCGGAAGGCGAGCGCCGCCACCGCTTCGCCGGCCACTCCCTGCGGGCCGGACTGGCCACCGCCGCCGAGGCGGAGGAGCGCTTCGTCCAGCGTCATCTCGGCCACGCCTCGGCCGAAATGACCCGGCGCTACCAGCGCCGCCGTGACCGTTTCCGCATCAATCTGACCCAGGCGGCCGGTTTGTGAGGCCGCTTCGCTCTCGATGGGCGATCCCATCGACACCGAAGGTCTCCGGAGCAAGGGCCCCCAAGATCGTCGGCAGGCAGATCCGGCCCCGTCAGCATCTCGGGTGGTGTCGCCGGCGATCTCCAGCTCTTTCCGCCACAGGCGCCGTCCTGTCAACCGGCGCAGCACACGCGACACGTCGTCAACGGCGCAGGGCTTGTGCAGCAGATCGAAGTCGTGCCGCCCCTCCTGTTCTTCTGGCGCATCCCCCTGTCCTAACGCGCGAACTCCCCCCTTGCCGGGGTGGGTTTATGCTCGTCGTCGTCCCGGCGATGGCCGGGCTTCGTCAACCGTGACAGCAGTGGGAGGTTGGCATGGGTATGATAAGGCGCAGCTCGGCTGAGTTTCTCGGGACGTTCTGGCTGGTCTTCGGCGGCTGCGGCAGTGCCGTGCTGGCCGCCGCCTTTCCGCAGGTCGGGATCGGGCTGCTCGGCGTATCGCTCGCCTTCGGGCTCACCGTCCTGACCATGGCCTATTCCATCGGCCACATCTCCGGCTGCCACCTGAACCCGGCGGTGACGGTCGGGCTGTGGGCCGGCGGGCGGTTTCCGGCCAAGGACATCCTGCCCTATGTGTTGGCCCAGCTGGTCGGGGCCTTCGCGGCGGCCCTGACCCTCTATGTCATCGCCACCGGAAAGGCCGACTACAGCCTGGCCGTCAACGGGCTCGCCGCCAACGGGTACGAGGCGCATTCGCCCGGCCAGTACAGCATCACCTCGGCCCTGGCGATCGAGCTGGTGCTGACCTTCTTCTTCGTGCTGGTGATCCTGGGCTCCACCGACCGGCGGGCGCCGGCCGGCTTCGCGCCGCTGGCCATCGGCATGGCGCTCACCCTCATCCACCTGATCGGCATCCCGGTCACCAACACGTCGGTGAACCCGGCGCGCAGCACCGGCCCGGCGCTGGTGGTCGGCGGATGGGCGCTGCAGCAGCTCTGGCTGTTCTGGATCGCCCCGCTGGCCGGCGGACTGGCGGGCGGGCTGGCCTACCGCGCGCTTGCCGAGGATATGCCGACGAAGCCCGCCATCACCGGCGAGGCGAAAAGCTCCTCCACCTGATCCCCACCTGAACCGGGGCGATGGGGCCGGTCCGCAGGAACCGGCCTCGGATGCCGCCTGCCCCCGATCCCCGCCGATGTCGCAACGCCGCCAGCCCGTCAACTGTTATCCAGGCAGGACAAACGGCGCAGAAGGCGTATCCATGCGGCAGTTCGACCCCGATTCCAACCCGATGACCGAAGCCGACTACGGCATCGTGCTGGGCCTGTTCATCGGCATCTATCTCGGTCTCCTGGTGGTATCGGCGCTGCCATAGCGCTCCGCGCGGCCCCGTCAAAGGCTGGCAGGTTGCATGCCCGGAGCGAGGGGGAAAACGGGGGCGACGGGCCGGCAACGCACTCAATATTACTTTGATGAAATCATGTTATATTTTCATGTATTATTGTGCTGACTCCCGCCCCGGCCCAAAGCCCCGCAGCCGGCGACGGCCGCNTCATCATCAATGACCGCTGGTATGAGACCAAAGCCCCAGCGGGTCCTCGACCGCGACACCGGACATGGCAGCATCCCAAAGCCTGCTGAACAGGCGGGAGGCCGATCCATCGCACCTGCAGTGCCGACATCCGTCGCGCGCTCCTCTCATCGCTGCGGGTCGTCTTCGCCCTCGCCGCCAAGCCGATACATGGGAACGGGTCGCCCCTCCCCCCTGACCGGTACGCATCCGATATGAAAACTCTGCCAGCGTCTGCCGCCGACAAGAGCGCTTTCGATCATGAATGCTTCGGTCGCAGCGACGCTTCCGGCGGGTGTCATCGGCCGACTTCGGACCAGTTCGCTGTTCCCGATGATCTCATCGTGCGGACGGTCGAGTGCATCGGATGCAAGGTCCAGCAAAAGCCGGTACGATCCGTTCCCGCTCTCGAACGCCGGCACAAGCACCCGCCGCAGCGCGACCATCGCCTCGAACGCATCCGTCACATTGGCGAAGAGCCAGATCCGACCGCCCTGGGCGGTGGCGGCAGAGGCCAATCCCGTGACGATGCCGAGCAAAGTCGCCGATCCATCCGCATCCGGTCCAGCCTCGGACGGAAGGCCTCCGGAGGGCTGCACCGTTTCGAGCAGCAAAAGCGCCGGAATCGGCACCGGGGCAAGCGGCGTATGGTCCGGCACCGGCTGCTGCCAAGGGCAGGAGACGATACGGCTGTCCTGTCCCAAAGCCTGCCATTGCGACATTACGAGAGCGGTTCGTCCCCGTTCGACCGACCCCTGGCTTACGGCGGCAAGCTGATGGACCGGCGCCACCATTTCGCGGGCACGATGCAGCGCCAGCCCCATGGCAACCCGGTCGGTCCAGCTATTGGCGAGCTCTGGCGGCAAACGGCGCCACGGCAGAACAATGATCCGCTGTGCGCCATCCAGACAATGGTGGAAGCGGGTGATCCAGGATGCGCCGCCAGGCTCTATCGACCGCTTGATGAACTCCTGGACCTCGCAAGGCAGCACGACGGTCAGTTCGACCTGCCGATCCAGCATCGCTTCGGCAAAGAGGATTTCGCTGCTCCCGGCGAGCGAACCGAAGGCCCAACGCACGTTCAGCAATTCCAGGTGCTGCCCGATCTCCTGCGCAACGGTTGCCACTTCCCCTGGCGGATCCGGAAAGACCGGATGACCGCTGAAGTGAAGGACGCTCCCCTGGACAGCCTTGTCCAACACAGGGGCGATGTCGATGCCCAGAACCTCGCCGATCATTCGGATCTGTCGACGGCACGTCGAAACAGGCCCTGGGGTGGCGTCGGGCGCGGTCACCGCCCGTGCATAGCCGTCGGCAGCCTGTTTAAGCTGACCGAGAATCAGATGGGCTTCGGCACGGCTTGCCCGATCGAAAAACAAGTGACATGCGGGCGGTGTCGTTTCGAGAACCCATCGCGCCCACCTCTCGGCGGCGGAACGGTCCCCGCCGAGAAGAAACATGGTGGCCGCATTGATCGCCGGATAGTGATTGCCTCCGCCCTTGGCAATCGCCTCGTAAAGACGGGCGGATTCGAGAGCGAACCGTTGCCGCTGCTCCGGGTCGGTCGTGGCAAGGCAGCGATCCTTGAGAATGCGTGGTTCGAGAGCGGCGATGTCCATGTCTGGATGACGGTGGTCCAGACCATGGCTGCGCAGTCTTTTCAAAGCCTCCGCAAAGGCTCCCGATCGTGCCGTCGCCAGGACCACGCGATGCTGAAACGCCAGCCGATGGCGTGAACCGACCCGCTCCAGGGCCGCTTGGGCCAATTGGTGGGCAACGACATTGCGGCCACTGGCCAGCTCGGCGTCGATTTCGCAAAGCAGCGGCTCCGGCTCCCAACTCTGCCGCTGTCCCGACTGCAAGGCGGCGATCGCCGCAAGACGGCGGGAATCGGCGATCGTCAACCGGCCCCTGTGCTGAAGATGGACAATGCCCAGCCCGGTCCAAAGCTGGAGGGCGGCCATCACGCTGCGACGATCCGCCCCCACCATTGCCCCAAGACGCTCTTGGGTGAGTTTGCGGGACGGATGGATCAAAGCCGTTCCCTGCGGCGTTCCATAGCGCTTGGCTTGCTCCATCAGCGACGCTGCCAAGCGTATCTCGACCAACCCGACGAAGGCGGTTTTCTTCAGCGCGGCGAGCATGCGTCCTTGCCGCTTTGCCACGAGGGTCAGAAGCGCGGACACGAGTCCGGTGTCGTCGCTCGCCAGGATGGCGCGCACCGCCCGTCCCTTGATCTTGACGAACACCGTATCGGTCAGGGCGACAGCGTCCGACTGGCGCGGTTGCAGAGGGACATTGCCGATGACCTCCAGCTCGCCGAAGACCTCGCCAGGGCCGGCCCAGTCAAAATCGAGGCGCTTTTCAGCGTCTCGCCTTTCCCCGTCAGGCGCTGCAATTCCCAAGGCGACGACACCCCGAATGATGATGTAGAGCCAATCCTCCCTCTCGGACTTGTCCTCATCGCCACAGTCGCCCTCCCTGTAGATCGGCTCCCCCTCGTCGCGGCGTTCCATGACGGCGGCGGCATCCAGCATCTTGATCGCCGACGTCTCCATCCCCGCGAAGAGGGGGCAGGAGCAGATAACTGTTTCCTGCTCCTTCCGCCCCAATCTCTTCCAAGCGGGCTCTGCTTTCCGATCGGCCAATTTTCCAGCTCCATCGCGAAATTATGCCGGATGCCGGAAAGGTCTGCGCATCAGTGACACCGATCGAGAACCGGCGCCGCCAGGATAGGGTCAAGATTTCGCATCCGCAACCGTGACGCTATAATAGGATCGAGACTTCGTGCCTTAGGAATGCCGGGAGTGCCGGCCACCCCATAGCCCAGCCAGGGGTCATGCCGGCGATTCGGGCTCCACGATCGGGTTTCCGTTGCGGACAGCCACCGCAACCGCTCTGTTCCCGCGTTTCTGGGCGGCAGCGAAAGCCAGCCCAAGCAACCGATCGACCAGATACTCGTCCGGCCGCGCGCCGAAGACGTTGTCCTGCGCCTCGGCCAGAACCAGAGCAATCGCTTCCGGTTCGATCCGAACGACATCCAGGTCGTACTCGCTCCCCAAGTCCCGAATGGAAAGCGCGATCACCGCGGCTCGAACATCTTCCCCGATGGCCTGGAACGGCAGGAAGCGGGTAATCCGGCCGATCAGCTCCGACGGCAACTGTCCGGACCGCAGCCGATTGCGGCAGATCCCGTCAATGGCCTGCGGATCGCCGGCGCCATTCTGACGGCGCAGATCCTCAAGAATCCCGGCAGCCCCGAGATTGCTGGTGAAACAGAAGATGGCCTGTCGGCAGTCGATCTCCCAGTCGCCATCATGGGATGCCGGGGTCGAAAGCCGGCCGGCATCCATCGCGTTCATGAGCGTCTTGAAGATGGACGGATGGGCCTTTTCGATCTCGTCGAACAAGACGACGGTGCGCGGATTCCGGCGGAGCGCATCGGTCAACTGCGCCCCGTCGCCATGTCCGACATAGCCCTGCGGCGAGCCGAGCAGTTGGCTGATCCGATAACTCTCCTGATACTCGCACATATCGATCCGCAACCACCCATAGTCGCTTCCGCATTGGCGGGAAAGGGCGTCGGCGAGACAGCGGGCAGACAGGGTCTTGCCGACGCCGGTGGGGCCGACCATGAACAGCGACAGGGGGCGCCGGGGCTGGATCTTCGCGACGTGCCGCGCAACCTCGTCGGCCATCGCGGCGACGGCATCGTCCTGGCCGCGGACCCGATCGCGTATCTCGTCGTACAGGGTGGCCGCATCGACCGCGGCGCGGGGACGCCGGAGGCGCTTGATCTCGTCGAGATCGACCGCCATGTCCGTCCGGGAGTTCGGCGGAACCGATGCCGCCCGCGGCGCTTGTTCCTGCACCGGCCGACCGTGCGCTTCGGCCCAGGCCTGCGCCCGTCTGCGCGCATCGGCGATGTTGTCCGGTTTTGCCGCGGCCCCGAAGGCGAGAAAGGGCGGATGGCTGCCTGCCCGCTCCAGCCCGTAAGCGGCGGGTTCCTGCATCATGGCCGCGTGAAAAGGAGCCTCTTCGAGATAAATGCGGATCCGCCCGTTCGTTTCGGGATCGTGGACGTAGCGGAACCGGCAGCTTGCAAAGTCTTCCGTCGACATGATCGAAACCTGTCCGTTGGTCGGGAGCCATACCCGAGCGGGATTGCCGGCGCGGGTGCGAGCGGGATCGCTGGGAGGAGTGGAGCCTTGAAGCCAGGTCTCCGGGATCTGGTCGCTGACGGCCCGATCCCGCCGATCCTGCCTAGAAAAGCGCCGCCTCCACCTCGCGCGTGTAGTCGGTGGCCCGCCATCCGCGCAGGCGGGCGATGGAACCGGACGTGCGCCCGCAGTCGGGACAATCGGGCTTCGGCGTTTCCTGCTGGAAGATCGTGTTGAACGTCACGACGTCCCGCCCGCTGACGCCAGCGAAGATATCCTCGTCACCAAGCCGGTAGGTCGGATCCAGCTGCGTCTGGATGAAATTGCGCTTTTCCGCAAGCAGACGGCGATAGAGCGCCCCGTGCGGGTTGTCCGGCACATCCTTGTGGATCGCGCCGATCACGAGATGGCTGAGAATGGCGTCGATGAAGGTTGCCGCCATCGGCAAGCCGACCGAACGGCCCGCCCCCGTCTTGACGACGCCGGCGACATGGTCGGCCAAATGATGGCTGTCCCAATGTGCGTACCGCTCCGCCACGATGCAGCGGTAGCATGGGAGCTTCCGGCCGTTCTCCTGGCCGTTCTCGTAGAAGACGATCTCGCCGGCCATTCCCCGGCGATAGATGCCGACCCAGAAGACCGGCACGTCGAAAGCGAGAGCGATGCGGCTGCCGCGGGCCTGCACGGGATGGAAATCACTGGCCATGATGAAGATCACCTGCCGCCCTTCCCGGCGCTCCTCCGAGATGAGCGTGCTCAGCTCATCGTCGCTCACGGCCAGAAAATCGCCGTGGGTGATGACCTTCAACGCGGGAATGGCGGGATTGTCCTTCTCGAACTCGCATTCCTCCAATCGACGCTTGAGTGCCTGGGTTTTCGGCAGGCCGATGTCCTGGTGGCGGAAGTTCTGGACAGCCAAATTCTTGGCTTCGACCCAATCGAGGTCGAAGAGATGCAGGCGCTTCACGCCGAGGCGGACGAAAGACTCGATCATTCCTCCAGAGGCGCCCGTTCCGATCACCACCAGCGTCGTCCCGAGCAGCAGCTCGAATTCGACGTTGCCGCTGACGCGGCTGTAGCGTTCGTTAAGCTCGCCGAGCACGGCAGGGTCGATGACATGCATGATCGTGTCCCCCTTATTCGAGAATTTCCAGATCGACGGACCGGACCTTGACCTCGCCGTTGCCATGTGGATGACACGTCACGATAAACGGCAGCAGTTCGAAGCGGCCGGTATCGGGAATTGTCATGACCAGGGGCATCAGGTAGGCGCGCAGTTGCGGGTTGTGCGGAGAGGTCAAATTCGACCAGGCCGCCCGCTCGTCCTGCCCTGACAGACGGCGGAAGCCGGGTGGATGGCTGTGCACGATGCCGCAGAACTGGTTCTCGCGTCCGATCAGCGCCCGGTTCAGGAAATCGGTGTTGGGATTGTAGGCGGCGCCGGTGGTCGCAGCCGAGGCGTCGTAGACGTAGTCCGTAATCGTATAGTCGCCGGTGGCGCTCAACAGCATTCCGCCCTGTTCCGCGGGATGCCGGCCGATGGTGTTCCTGATCGCCTCGTAGACGTGCCGATGCATCCGCATCGACGAAATCAACTCGGACGCAGGCGGGATCTTGGGTGCACGCTGGCGCTTTTCCTCCCAGGGATCGAAGGGGCGATGCGACGGCCGGGACTCTGGCGGCCGGGCCTTCGCCCCCTGCCAAACGGGCTGCCGCGACGCCGGCCGGGCGGTCTTCTTCAGGGAACCGGAACCGCTCCACCCGCTGGTCTCGACATTGTGGCGGGGCTGTTCGGCCTCGTCGCGAACCACAGGATCGGCGACCGTCCCGGCGGAATGCTCGAAGCCATCCCCATCCACCGGGGCGGTCTCGACCGGTCGCTCTGCGGCGCTGGGCGACTCTTCCGAAGGAACGGCAGACGGTGCCGTTGCCCCGGCGCGCCGATAGGCGTCGATGGCTTTGTTCTGGGGGGAGCCGTACGGCACGGCCTTGGTAGCCTGGAGATCCGTGTTCGGCTCTGTCTTCGCATCGCGCTGAAGACGGATCTGGTCGGTGTCAGACGAAAAGTCGTGCATCGCTCGAAGCCCCTTTTGCTTGGTGATGCCGATGCGAGACGCCTGCAGCGTCTCGCACCCGGCTGACCGCATGTTCGTCTAACGGCTGATTTGATCGCTGATCGACACACCCGTGCGGATGTAGACGTCGGTCTTGTCCGCCCAGCCCCGAGCCAAGCGCTGCGCATTGGCAAGGGTGGAGGGCTTGTATTCGTCCTTGAAGCAGATGTAAGGCGGGGAACCATTCTCACCCGACCAGCGATGAATGATGCTGACGGACGTGTCACGATTGCCGTAGCTGGGCTGCTGCTCGACATAGACCTTGATCTTGCCAGGTGCCTTGTTGTCCTGGACATAGCGGAAGGTATATCCCTTATATTGTTCGACAGACATTTTCCGGGTTCCTTCAAGGTTCGTGAGTGAATAGACCGGAGAACTGTGCTTCTATTCTCCTGAGTGCCGATTCCAGTATTGGCTATTCGGTCTCGACGCCATGGTACGGATCGGCCTCGACGCCGTGGTACGGATCGGCCTCGACGCCGTGGTACGGATCGGCCTCGACGCCGTGGTACGGATCGGCCTCGACGCGCCCTTGGAAGAGGAAGTCCATCGTTTTCTCCTTTGTAGCGGCTGCTGACAAAGGAACTATGAGGGAGCTGAAATCGGGCAGATGTCGTCCGATTCACCCTTTTTGAGCGATGGCCGGCCGAATTCGGCTTTCACCGCCAAGCCGACACTCGGCCATCGCCGGGTTGGAGAGCCCCGCCTTCCGGAACTCGGCAAAACCGTCCCTGACCGCCTCCACCCAAGTTTGAGCGTCGTTGACCTTGGCAGCACGATAACGGCGATGACGCTCCAGGCTGGCCTCGATGGTGCCGAGGAACATCGCGGCATGGGCCGCATTTGTCAGAACCCAGAGCTCGGACGGCGCCTGCCCAGGTCGAAACAGGACGTGACGCCAGCTTTCCACCCCGGCCGCCACGCCGGGGGCGGTCAGATTCGGCAACACCCCGGCCTTGGTCAGCGACGACTTGCCCGAACCCGAGGCGCCGGTAGTCAACGGAAAGGCGCATCCCGCGTCGGCGGCACGGACCAGCGCCTCGGTGACTTCGCGCTCCACCAGCCCGCGGCCGAAAGAAAATGGCGGCATGGCGCGGTTCGAACCCCTCCAGTCCGCGAAACGGCGAACCGTCACGCCAAGTGATGGCGCGCGGTCCCGCCGATACGGCCGGTTCCGGCAGCCAGCGGCGCAACAGGGCGCGCAGCTGCTCCTCCAGTACCGCCTCGAAGCCATCGAGCGTGTCGAAGCTGTTGAATGCCAGCTTGAACGCGCCATCCACGGCGCAATGCCGCTCCCAGAACGTCTGAAGGGTCTGCCACTGCGCGCGCTCTTCGAACTGCTCCCCCCGTGGGAGAAGCGCACTCGATGATATCCTGGAAGTGTCCGGAGGCGAGCATCGGCTCGTATTCCCACAGCACCGCCGACAGATCGAAGAACCGTGCAAACTCCCGCTTTAGATCGGATCGCATAAAATCGGAATCGATTTGAATCGCAAAGCCGATCATCAAACGAAAAGCTATGGCGCCGTGCGTTTCATAGTAAACGCACGGCGCCATAGCCAACGGATCACCAGCGCGGCACGACGCCGCTCCTCCACCACGTCAGCGGGCGATGAAATGAAAAATGCCCCTCCAGGTGACCGGCGGCAGGATCGTCTCCAGCGCATTCCCCCTTCAATCCGTTCGGTGGCCGGGACGGCATCGCCGCACCCGGAGAGGCCGGGGGAACCCGGCCTGCTCGGGCATCGATCAGGTAGCGGTCGATCGCCGGGTCCGTGGCTCGTCCAGCCGTTCGAACGAGCGGCGCAAGGCATCGGTAAAGCCTGCCATCGACTGGGCCTGCATCGACGGGTTGTCGTTGGCCATACGGCGCGCCCGGCGTCCGGCATCGGCATGGTGCTTGAGGAAGCCCTCGAATGTGAATACCGGCATCAGCGCCTTGGCATGGTGAATTTCGTTTTCCAGGGCCGCGGCCTGGACCTCGCCCGTCGCCCGCGCTTGGCTCTGCGCACGCGCGATGAGCTTGATCCACTCGATCTGCGCCTGCGCAGTGGCCGCGCCCTGCGCCAGGATGGCCTGGACTTCGAGCGACACCGGATTGTTGAGGGTCATCGTCTTCAGAAGCAGCGGCAGCATTTCGAAGACCAGCAGGAACAGGAAGAGCGCCCGCGCGCCTGACGCCACCTCCGGATGGGCGGCCTTCGCACGGGCAAAGGCGACGTCGCGATTCGAGCTGTCGACGCTCGACGCCGCAACCTGCTCCGCCTGGCTGGCGACCTCCGCGTCGAACGACTGGCGGGCCTTGTCCAGATTGGCGCGGGCCTTGGAAAGCGCCGCGACGTTGTCGGCCTCGAGCTTGCGCAGGTTGCCGAAGTGCCGATCCTGCAGCGCGTCGGCGTTGGCGCGCAGCGTTTTGCAGGCGCGCTGCTGCGCCTGGAGGGCATCCTGGAGCTTCGTGCGCTGGTCCGGCCGGATCGGCACCTGCTTGAGCCGGGCATCGATCTGCCGGACCTGGGCGTCGCAAGGCCCAATCTTGGCGAGGATCGCCTGCAGGTCGGGCGGTGCTGTGCGCAAGCGTTGCTCGAACGCGAGACCTTGAGTCTGAAGCTGGGTCACCTCGGATTCAAGGGCGGCAATCCCATGCGCTGCCCGAAGCTGCTCACGCTGGTTGAGGCGCTTCTCGTTGGCGATCTCCCGCGCGGCATCCTGAATCGGCGCGCTGTAGTACCACAGGACGATCTGCTCGGCGAACTGGCCGGAAACGATCAGGGCGACCCCCAAACGGAACGCCACCAGAAGCGTCTTGATGAACCAGCCGCGGCCACCCAGCGAGTTGCTGGCGACAATGAGGGCGCGGTCGATGACGCCGATCAGGAACCCCCACAGCAACCCGGCGCCGATCGCCGCACACCAGCGCCCGAACGGACTCATGCCGGGCGGAAGACTGATGTAGGTGAAAAGCCCCATGGCGAAGGAGGCGATGCCCATGGAAACCAGCAGCAACCCTGCCGGCGCCAACGCCACGCTGTTGCTCTCCGCCTCATGGTTGTCCAGACGTTCGCGGCTGTAGCCGAGCAGCGTACAGAAGAAAGTCATCATGGTGCATCCCCGGAAATCATACCGGTGGACGTGCGGCCAGATCGGTCGAGCGGTCGCACGCCGCAACGGTGGCGGTGCCCGAATGGGCGGGGAGATTGCCTATGGCATTCGCATCAAGACAGCGCTCGAACCCGTCAGTCCCTGGTATCCTGGCGGCGCGGGTACAGGAGGCTATCGACGATCCCGTGGGCCTCCTCGATGTGGGAGAAGGCCACCTGCTGCAAAGCCTCCGCCAACATCAGATTGCGGGCCTCCATCCGGGCCGTGAAATCATCGGCGATCGCCCCGTTGAGGCTCCGGATCTCCGGCGGATTGCTCTCCCCGTTCGACGGAAACCGGGCAGCCACGTCGCGGTTGAAGGCGGCAGCCAGGGCGAGGTGGGTCGCGGTGGCTCGCGCCGAGGCGCGGGCGATGGCATTGCGCGCCAGTTCGACCGGGGTCGGAAGCGTCGGCGGAACCTCCGCCAGGACGGGCACGGCTTCGGTCTGTTCTTCGGATTCGGTCATGGTCTCCGCTCCTTCTCTACGGTTGAATCGATGGATGCCGGCGGCGTCAGTGCTTCCGGTTGATGTTCAGGATGTGATCGGTCGTACGGTTCATGTGCGCCGACATCGCGTCCATGGACCGTTCGACATTCGCGCTAATCCGTTCGGTGTCCCGTTCGTAGAGATCG
The DNA here is from genome assembly GCF_001639105.2 of Azospirillum humicireducens. Lineage (NCBI taxonomy): Bacteria > Pseudomonadati > Pseudomonadota > Alphaproteobacteria > Rhodospirillales > Azospirillaceae > Azospirillum > Azospirillum humicireducens. The sequence goes on along the minus strand of NZ_CP028905.1, from coordinate 323,936 downwards.
GCGATGTAGGCGCGGGCGTTGTCCGCCTCCCCCGCCATCAGCATCCCCTTGCCGGCAACGGCGTCGACCATCCGCAGGCTTTCCGCCCGTTGCTCGAACTGGCTGCGGACAGCCTCGACATGCACCGCACGGACCTGCTGGATACCCTGGGCAAAGGAGGCGGTCTGTTCGGTCGCAAGCGCCGCCATTCCGCTCACCGCCCGCGTTGCGAGCGCGCCCTTCATCATCGTGACCTGCTGCTGCAATCCCAGCATGGCGATGTCGCCGGCCGCCTTGGCGGTATCGACGGCGATCTGGGTCTGGACCTCCTCCTTCGCCGCCCGTTCGGCTCTGCCGACCCGCAGGTTTCCCATGAACCCGATGCCCTTGCCGATTCCAGCGGGCGTTTTGAGATCGAGGTTCTCCGGCGTCATCTGATACGGACTGACCGTGTTGCCGGGTTTCTTGAACATGACGATCACCTCCATGGCTAAAAGTTGTTGAACATCGACAGGGGCCGGGTCTCCACGGCGACCGTCCGGCCAACCACCAGCCGCACGACGACCGCTTCCGTGAAACTTACATTGAAGAGAAGCTCTTCGATCTCGATCCCGAGCCACCGGCTGGTCTGAACGATCCGGGGCTCATGGCCGATCTTGGCGACGACCTCGGCGCGGCTGTCTCCGGTGGCGATGCGCTGGGCGACCTCGACGGCTCCGGCACGCGCGGCGACCGGGGCGAATGCACAGGTCAATGCGAGGACAAGGCCAACGACAGGCAGGGCCGAAGCGATCTTCATGGCAAGCCTCCTCCAATCCGTCTGGGGTGAGGCGAGCCTCCCATACGGCCGGAGACGGCGAGGCGAATCGATTCACAGAAATGATATGTTTTTGCGGGTTGTCCGACCGGATCCCGNCATCTGGGGGCGGAGTTCGGAAAACCTGCTTAGATCGATTTCACGAAACACGACGCAGCATCGGGCAGATGCCGAAACATGCGTACAAGAACGGATGACAAGCACTTGCAGTCTGCGCAACCGCCCACCGCGGCCTCGTTGCAATCCGCTACCGCCACACGCGATCACTGCCGCCAAACGATCCGCACCTGTGCGCTTTTCGACGGAATGACCGCGGAAGCGATCGAAGACCTTACGGCAGCCGCAAGCACCCGCCTCTGCGACGGGAGCGAAGCGGTCTGCGGCAGCGAAGACCTGGACGACACGCTCTGTCTGATCGCCAGCGGAATCGTTGCGGTCGGGCTGACTGCACCGGACCAGGACAAGCGCATCGTCTTCGACTGGGCGGGACCGGGCGAGGTGGTCGGCGAGTTCGAGCTCCCTGGAAACGGTGAGAAACCGCAGCGCGTCACCGACATGTTTGCCCTGACGACACTGTCGGCCGTCACGATTCCGGGGTCGGCGATCCGGGCCACCCTGGAGCGGCAGGGCCATCCATTGGCCTCGAAGCTGGCGACGCTGACCGCCGGGCGGCGGCGGCGCATGGCCGCCGTCCTGACGGACGTGGCGTTCATCGGACTGGTCGAAACCCGTCTCGCCCGCTGCCTGCCGGACCTGGGACGCCGGTTCGGGCGGCCGACGCCAACCCGGACGCGATCGCCGGCAGCCGCCGACAGATCCGGATGATCGGCCGGGCCATGGGAATCGAAACCGCCACCGTCCTGGCCAACGCGGCCCAGGGAACGGTCATTCACTTCACCGGCCATCTCGTCATGCCGGATTCCGCTTCGGAGGACGTCGCCGCCACGGCACGGGCCATCGAGCGGCAGCTGGCCCGCATTCCCATCCGGTGGGGCCATGGCTCGCTTGCCTGCGGCAGCGATCTCCTGGTTGCCGAAACGCTGCTTCGGCAGGGCGCCGAACTGACCGTCGTGCTGCCCTGTGCGCCCGAAGACTTCGTCGACCGTTCCGTAAAGCAGGGAGGACGGACCTGGATCGCCCGTTTCCAGCGGTGCCTCGACGGGGCGCATCGGGTGATTACCATGCCATGGGACAAGGTGGACCGCCCTCTTTCCTTTGCCTGGGCGGATCGGATCGCCATAGGATCGGCACTGCGACAGGCGCGCGAACTGGAGGCGCCGGCAACCCAATTCGCCGTCTGGAACGAAACGACCCCTGCGGAAGGCGGCGGAACCGCCCTGGCGGTTGCCGAATGGAAAAGGCTGGGACAGACAAGCACCTCCATTCCCTGCCGGTGGCATCAGGCGCAGGGCGTCGCCACGCCCCTGGCGGCTCAACCGATTCCGGCGGTCATGATCGGAACGGACGATCCGGAGTCCGCTTCGATGCCAGCGGACGACGCTTGGGTAAAGGCTCGGCTCCCGTTGGCCTCGATTGCCATCGCGCCGGCGGAACGGGCCTGGCTTTTCGACAGCGCGAGTACGGCGATGAAGGCCGCCGCCCTGCTGCAACGGCAGAGGATCCGAGCCGGCAGACGCACCCCGCTTCTGCTGGACCTCGCGTCCAGCACGCTCGACCAACCCTACGACCGGATCCTGCGGGAGAGCTGGGCGGTCGCGAACCGGCCGGTCACGCCGGAAGGGACGATCGCCGCAACCGACTCCTTCCTGGCCGAGTCCCTTGTCGCGACGGGGCGGCATTGGCGGAACACGCCCATCGGATATGCCCCGACACGAGGTCCAGCGCCGCCCACCCCCCTGTATCTCCTTGATCTCTCGGAGGATTGGGAGGGCTAGGCCAGAAAACTGTCGTGGCGCTTCACAGATCCTTCGCCCGAGAAATCCGATCTCGTTGACAGGCAGATCTCTGCGGAATCACAATCTTGCGGATTGTCTTATGGAAGCGCATGGGTTTCAGGTTGCATTAAAGATCTGCGGAAATGGGGGAGCGAGTGGCAGCGGACGATACCTTGCGCGTCTTCATCTCGTCCCCCTCGGATGTCCGTCCCGAGCGGCTCGTGGCACAACGAATCGTACAGCGGCTCGACCGGGAGTTTGCCCATCATTTCCGCCTCGAAGCCGTTCTCTGGGAAAACGAGCCGCTGTTTGCAACCCATCATTTCCAGGATCGGGAGAACATCCCGGAACCGCACGAAACCGACATCGTCATCGTCATCCTGTGGTCGCAGTTGGGCGTTCCGCTGCCGACCGACCGCTTCATCGGAAAGGTGTCCGGCAAAGTGCCGGTCACCGGCACGGAATGGGAATTCGAGGACGCGCTGTTTGCCTACCGCCAGGTCCGGCGGCCCAGTCTGCTGCTCTACAGGAAGACGGCGGAGGTTAATGCGAATCTCAACGACCGCGCCCGCCTGAAGGAGAAGCTGATCCAGCAGGACATGCTGGAAGAGTTTTTCCTGCGTTGGATCCGCCAGGGGCCCGAAGCGGAGTTTACCGCCGCCATCCACACGGTCGCCGACACGGTCGAGTTCGAGGAGCGGCTGGAAACCCATCTGCGGGGCCTTTTGCGGCGGCGGCTGGAATCTGCTGGCGGCCAATCGCTTCCGGCCACGATCCGCTGGCATCGCGGCAGCCCCTTCCTTGGATTGAGCGCTTTTGAGGCCGAGCACGCCCCCGTCTTCTTCGGTCGCGCCAGAGCGCGCAACGAACTGCGCGAGCGGTTGATCCGCCAGCAGGAGCGCGGCCACAGGTTCCTGCTGGTCACCGGCGCATCCGGCACGGGAAAATCCTCGCTCATCAATGCGGGTCTGCTGCCGGATCTGAAGCTGCCGGGAATGGCCGGCAACGTCGCCTTGTGCCGTACGGTGACGGTACGGCCGTCGATGCTGACGGACGGCGACCCGGTCGTTGCCCTGGCCACCGCACTCATGACAGGGGAGGGACTTCCCGAGCTGCGGTCGCAACACTGGCACCCGCAACTGCTGGCCGCCGCTCTGACCGCCGACAACGCCGACAAATGCTGTTTGGCCATCGAGCAGGGAATGGCCGCCGCCTCCGATGCAGCCGGATTGACCGGGTCGGCGGAAGCGCGGCTCGTTCTGGTGATCGACCAGTTCGAGGAACTGTTCACGCTGAACAGCCTGACCGATGCGGGGCGGCGAGCCCTTGCCCAAGCCCTGACCGCTCTCGTCCAATCGAAATCGATCTGGGTGATCGCGGTGATGCGGTCCGATTTCGTTGATCGGCTGGATGGCGTCCCGGAACTGGCCGCCCTGGCCGACGGCGACTCACGCTATTCGCTACGTCCGCCGGATGCATTGGAGATCGGGCAAATCATCCGCCAACCCGCAAGGGAGGCCGATCTGCGTTACGAGGTCGATCAGCGGGGCATCGGGCTCGACGACGTCCTGTGCGAGACTGCCGGACGCAACCCGGCCGCCTTGCCGCTGCTGGAGTTCATGCTCGATCAGCTCTGGCATCGCCGCACGAAGCAGGGTGTCCTGACCTACGAAGCCTATCACGAGATCGGCGGGTTGGAAGGAGCAATCGGCCGCCATGCGGACACGGTCGTGGGAACGCTTCCCGACGCCGCACGGAGCGCCCTGCCCAACCTTCTGCGTGCGCTTGTCACGGTCAGGGCGGATGCGGCTGGAACGGTCACCTCCCATCCGGCCCCCCTGTCGCGTTTCCCGGAAGGCTCCCCCTACCGCGCGCTGATCGACGCGCTCACGGCACCCGAGGCCCGCCTGCTCGAAGTCGAAGATGCGGGCGACGGGTTGCAGATCCGGTTGGTGCATGAAGCGTTGCTGACCCACTGGCCGCTCGCCCGCGACCGAATGGACAGGGACCGCCAAGACCTTCAGGTCCGCGCCCGCCTGGAATCGGCAGAACGGCTCTGGCGAGCCGCCGGTGTGCGCGATCGCGACAGCCGGCTCTTGAAACCCGGCCTGCCCTTGAGCGAGGCAGAAGATCTTCTCGCCCGAAGGCGGGACGATCTGACGCAAGGGACCGTCGATTTCGTTGCCGCATCGCTGGCTGCGGGACGGAAAAGCGAACGCAACAAGGCTTTGGCCGTCGTCTGCTTCGCAGCCCTTGCCTTCGTCGCTACGGTCCTGGCTGCGGTCAGCTACGAGAAGTACCTAGAGGCCACCGCCGCGGAAGAGCGGGCCCAGGCAAGTCTGACGCTGGTGTCAGACGTCGCCGACATGTCGGTGGTCGAACTGGGCGAGCGCCTGCGAATGCTGACCACCATGCCGGTTGAAGCAAGGACGCACATCGAGAAGCTATCGCAGGAGATGCTGAATCGGCTGACCGCCAGCGGCGACAGGTCGGATCGGGTAACCCTGTTGCAGGGCAGGCTGCTGAACAGCATGGCCCAGACCCTCGTCACCGTCGGCAAGCTGGACATTGCGGAGGAAAAGGCCAAGGGCGCTCTTGCATCCCTCAAACCCCTTCTGGAGCAGCCCGACCCGCCGCCCTCCGCTTTCCTGGCCATGGCGATCAGCAACGACTTACTGGGCGATGCCATGCGAGCACGCGGGGATAAGGTTGGAGCGCTTGTGCATTATGAAGCCTCCTCTGCGTTGCGCGAGCGGCTGTTTGCCATCGACCAAAGCGATCAAAAGGCATCCGTAGCGCTTTCGATGTCCTACATCCGGAACGGAAACATCTACAGCGACCGGCAGCAATGGGACCATGCGGAGGCTGCGTTCTCCCGTGCGCTGACGTTGCGCAAGGCGCTTCTTGAAAGATATCCAGACGACATCGAAGTTGCCTCCGGCCTTTCCCTCGCCTTCAACAAGGTTGGAAACATACTTTTCAAGAAAAATATGGTCCAGGAATCGATAGATCACTTCAAAAAATCGCTGGAGGTCTCGGAATCATATGCCAGCCGCCAGCCCAACCAACTCAGATTGTGGAACGATCTGGCACATTCCCATGAGAACCTTGGGAACTCCTATCTGACAGAGTCGGACCCGCATCAGGCAAAAAGCCATTTCGAAGATTGCCAGGATCTGCGCTCCAAAATGGTGGAGAAAGACCAGAAAAATATTATCGCCAAACATGATCTTGCAGTTTGCCTGGCCGGACTTGCCAAAGCAAATTGGATTTTGGAAAGAAAAGAAGAGGCGATCAAACAAATCGGTGTCGCCAAGACGTTAATGGAGCTGTCTGTCAATACATCGCCAAACAATATGAAATGGCATCAAGAGAATAATTCTATAAATAACATGATGGAAAATATTTTTATCATACAGCCAGACAGTTACAATTCCCCGTCGGACTTGTCGAAGCCATAACGCACTCATGCCAACACTACTGACGAAGGGGCGTGCCAGGCACCGCCCCCTTTTTGGAACGGATGTTCCCATGCCGCACGCAGGCGGGCTCCGGGCGCACCGGGTCCATGCCCGGCACCACTTCACAACGATTCGTCACTGGCCAAAATCCATCGCTTTCACGGCCTTGGGCCTTTTCATCGACACTCCTCCCGCCCAAGCCCAGGACCATCCTCCACCCGCCTGCCGTCGATCACCGTCACCGGCTCACCGGCTCGGCGCCGGCTGAACCGGAGCGGTGTTCAATCCTCTCCTCAGCCTGCGAACCAGCGGGCCGGAACCATGACCAGCGACGGGAACAGAACCAGGAGGGCGAGCACCGCCAGCTGCGCGATCAGGAAGGGCCAGACCCCGCGCATCAGGCTGCCCATATTGAGCTTCGCGACGCCGGCCACGACGTTCAGCACGGTGCCGACCGGCGGAGTGATCAACCCGATCGCGTTGTTGATGATGAACAGCACGCCGAAATAGACGGGGTCGATGCCGGCCTGCTTGATGACCGGCATCAGCACGGGCGTCAGGATCAGGATGGTCGGCGCCATGTCCATCGCCGTTCCCACGATGACCACCAGCACCATGATGGCCGCCATCAGCAGCTTCGGGTCGTCCATGAAGGGCGCCAGCATGTCGCCGACCTGGGCCGGCAGGTTGGCGATGGTGATCATCCAGGCCGACACCATGGCCGCAGCGACCAGGAACATCACCACCGCGGTGGTCGTGGCGGCCGAGGCGAACAGGTCGAACAGTTGGGACGGCTTGAGTTCCCGGTAGACCGCCAGGGCGACGAACAGCGCATAGACCGCCGCCACCACCGCCGCTTCGGTCGGGGTGAAGATGCCGAATTTCAGGCCGAAGATGATGATGGCCGGCAGGATCAGCGCCCAGACGCCGTCCTTGACCGCCGCTGCGATCTCCGCCTTCGAGGCGCGCGGCGGCGGGACCAGATCCTCCTGGCGGACCACCAGCCACCAGGCGACGACCAGCGCCAGCCCGAGCATCAGGCCCGGCACGATCCCGGCCAGGAACAGCTTGGTGATCGACACGTTGGCCACCACGCCGAACAGGATGAAGCCGATGCTGGGCGGGATGATGGGAGCGATGATGCCGCCGGCGGCGATCAGTCCGCAGGAGCGCGCCTTGTCGTGGCCGGCCCGGACCATCATCGGCACCAGCAGGGCCGACAGCGCGGCGGCGTCGGCCACCGCCGACCCGGACAGGCTGGCGAGGATGCAGGAGGCGAGGATGGCGACATAGCCCAGCCCGCCGCGGACATGGCCGACCAGGGCCATCGCCACGGCGACGATGCGCCGCGACAGCCCGCCGGCATTCATCACCTCGCCCGCCAGCATGAAGAAGGGAACGGCGATCAGGGGGTAGCTGTCGGCCCCGTTGATGACGTTCTGCGCAACGATCTGGGCGTCGAACAGATCGAGATGGACCATCAGCGCGACGCCGCACAGCAGCAGCGCGAAGGCGATCGGCGTGCCGATGGCCATGGCCCCCAACAGCGAGCCGAGGAAGATGGTGACGGTCATCGGATACTCCTTCACACGGGGACCGGGCGCCCGGTCCGGAATGTCAGGCCGGGCGGCCGCGCGTGGTGTGCGTGTCGCGCGTGGCGTCGGTCTCCTCCTCGGACTCCGTCACCATGATCAGTTCGCTGTCGGCGACCCGGCCGCTCAGCGCGCGGACCAGGTTGACCACCAGGATCACCAGCGCCAGAACGCCGAACATGACGCCGGAGCCGTAGAAGACCCCCATCGACAGCCCGGTGGCCGGCGCGGCCACCGACAGGTTGATGATGGTCTGGTCCCAGCTGCCGCTCAGCAGCAGCCAGGTCGCGTAGATCATCAGCAGATGGCTGGCGCAGAAGCAGACCAGACGTCCCATCCGCGGCAGGACGGCGACCAGGCTGTCCATGCCGAGATGGCCGTGCCGGTGCAGGGCCACGACCGCGCCCATGAAGGTCATCCAGACGAACAGAAGCCGCGAGAGCTCCTCCGAGACGGTGATGCCGCTGTTGAAGGCGTAGCGCAGCACGACATTGCCGAAGACCAGCACCAGCATGCCGGCGAGGCAGGCCACCATGGCGACCTTCAGAACGAAGACATACCCGTCGATGAAACGGCCCATGCGGTCCTCCCTATCGTCTTTTCGGTCCGAACATCNGCGGCATGGGCCGCCGCCACGCCGGTCGGCCCGGATGCCAGCGGTCATCATCCATGACCGCTGGCATCACTCGGCGGGCAGCGCCGCGATCTTGGCGCGGAAGCGGTCGGTGCCTTCGACGATCTTGTCCAGCACCGCGTCGAGCGCCCAGAACTTTTCGCGCACGTCATAGCCGATCACCCGGCAGCGGATCGACCCGAAGCTGCCGATGCGCTGGTGATACATCTTGGCGAAGGCCGGATATCCCAGGCTTTCCGACACCGCGGCCACGACCAGGAAGGTCGCCAGCTCGTCCGCCAACTCGGGATGTCGGTCACCCGACAGCCGCATCCAGCGATACAGGTCCGGATGGATGTTGGTGAAGACGCCGGTGAAGCCGGGCGATCCCGCCCGCATGGCGTCGCGCGCGATCGCCGCGTTGGCGTTGATGACCGCAAGCCCCGATCCGCGGGCGATCTCCAGCCGGCGCTTGACCGTGGCCAGGTCGCAGCTGACGTCCTTCAGCAGGATGAAGCGGCCGCTGTCGATGCACAGCCGCAATTCCTCGTCGGTCAACAGCCGGCGGTAGGGGGCCGGGCATTCGTACAGACCGAGCGGGATGTCCTGCGGAAGCCGTTCCAGAAGATGCGTCAGGTGGCGGCGGAACGCCTCCGTCCCCTCGTTCTTCGGGTCGAGGTGGTTGGTCACCAGGACCAGCGCGTCGCCGCCGGCGGCGGCCATCGCCGTCAGTTCCTCCACCTGGGCGTCGAGATCGTCGCTGATGTGGCCGGACACCACCACCGGGACGCGGCCTGCGACCTTGGCGACGACAGCCTTCGCCAGCCGCACCCGCTCGTCCAGCGACAGGAACTGCATCTCGCTGGACTGGCAGACGGCGAACAGGGCGTCCGCACCGTTGGCCAGATACCAGTCGATCAGCCGGTCCAGCCCCGGATAATCGATTTCGCCGGCATCGGTGAAGGGGGTCAGCATCACCGGGATGATGCCGTCAACAGGCTGCGCCATGGGTGACTCTTCCAATCGGGAGGGAGTGCGAAAGCAAGGGAAGGGAGAATGCCGGCGGGGACGCGGCGAAGGGACCGTCAGCCGGCGACCGGCTCGCCGAGCGCAGCGTCGGTTTCCGCCGCGGCCGGCAGGCTGGCCTGTCCGCCGGCCCGCGTGCAGGACAGCGAGGCGGCGCCGGCGGCACGGCGGATCGCGGCGGCCAGCGGCTGCCCGCGGTCGAGCTGGGCCGCCAGGACCCCGACGAAGCAATCGCCGGCCCCGGTGGTGTCGCGCACGGCGACCGGGGGGGCCGGCTGATGCCCGCTGCCGTCGGCGGACGACCATTCGACGCCGTCGCCGCCGAGCGTGCGGATGACCCGGCCGCCCAGCACGCCGCGGAGCGACGGCGCGTCGCCGGCGCATCCCAGATGGGCACCCAGCCACGCCGCCTCGTCCTCGTTCACCACCAGGATGTCGACGGCCTTGAGCACCGGCAGCGGCAGCGGAGCCGCCGGGGCGAGGTTCAGGATCACCCGCGCGCCGAGCCGCCGGGCACGCAGGATCAGCGCCGCGGTCTCGCCGGGATCGGACTCCATCTGCACCAGCAGGGTGGTGCCGGGAAAGAGCAGCGCGTCCTCCACCTGAGCGGCGCGCGCCTGCAGGTTGGCCCCGCCGGCGACGACGATCTGGTTGCGGCCCGCCGCGTCGGTGCAGACGGCGGCGGTGCCGGTCGCCCGGTCGGTCACGGCCACGCGGGACAGTTCGACCCCGGCGCTGCGCAGGCCGCTCAGCGCGGTTTCCTTCAGCCCGTCGCCGCCGACCGCCCCGACCATGGTCACGGCGGCGCCCTCGCGGGCGGCGGCGACCGCCTGGTTGGCCCCCTTGCCGCCGGGATGCAGCTCCAGCGACCGTGCCAGAAGGGTCTGGCCGGCACCGGGCAGATCGTCCATCGCGAAGATCATGTCGAGGTTGATCGATCCGAAGACGACAATCATGGTTCTGCTCCGCAAACCGGCATCATGGAGGCCGGGATGATGACTCGAGCTCCGTTGCCGGATGGACCGGTCAGCGGGCGGCGCGCGCCTTGGCGATTTCCGCCTGTGCCTGCGCCATCAGGGCCGGATCGACCTTCTGCGAGAACTTCTCCACCACCGGGCGGATCTTCGCCCGGAACTTCTCGATCTCCGCGGGCGCCAGCTCGGTGACGGTCATGCCCTTGGCCTTCAGCTCCTCCACCGCCTTGCCGGCCTGCTCGCGCGACACGCGGCGCTCGTAATCGCGGGCTTCGAGCGCGGCGTCCTGGATCAGCTTGCGCTCGTCCTCGTTCAGCTTGTTCCAGAACTTCGCGCCGATCAGAACGGCCTGCGGATTGTACATGTGGTTGCTGAGGGTCAGATACTTCTGCACCTCGTTCAGCTTGGCGGTCAGGATGCTGGGGGCCGGGTTCTCCTGTCCGTCCACCGTCCGGCTTTCCAGCGCGGTGTAGACCTCCGGGAAGGGCAGGGGCACGGCGTTGGCACCCAACGTGTTGAACAGGTCGATGTAGATGGGCGATTGCACCACGCGGATCTTCAGGCCGGCGATGTCGTCGACGCTGGCGATCGGGCGGCGGCTGTTGGTCAGCTGGCGGAAGCCCAATTCCCAATAGCCCAGCCCCACCAGCCCCTTGGGCGACAGCTTGTCCAGCAGGGCCTTGCCGACCGGGCCGTCCATGACGGCGTCCGCCTCCTTCGGCGTATCGAACTGGAAGGGCAGGTCGACCAGCACGAAACTGTCGTCCAGGCTGGAGAGCAGGCCGGCATTCAGCACCGTCATCTCGACGATGCCGCCCTGCAGCGCGGAGATCATCTGGACGTCGCCGCCCAGCACGCCGTTGGTGAACAGCTGGACCTTGATCTTGCCGCCGCTCTTCTCCTTCACGATCTCGGCGAACTTCGCCATGCCCAGAGCCAGCGGTGACCCATCCGCCCCGGCACTGGCGAGCTTCATCGTGTGGGCGCCGATCTCCGCCGCGGTGGAAGGGGTGCCGAACAGCAGCATGCCTGCCGTGATGGTGCTCGCGAGAAATGCTGACAGACCGTTGCGCATACCATTCCTCCTCTGGTGGCCCGTTCAGGGGGCGGGCCTTGTGGGATGCCGTGGAAACCGGGTCGGCGGACGGGGCCGTGTGTTCACGCGTCCGTCACGGATGTAAGCGCTTACATAGATCGCTGCACGAACTGATGCAACGGCAAACTTGACGCAGTATGGTGGATATGTAACCGCTTTCATCCAGACGGTTCCCCCACTGGCCAATGGAGATGCCGCCGATGTCAGAGCGTGAGCCGAAGCCCAAGCGCCCGCCGCGCGCGGTGGATGTGGCCGCGGCCGCCGAGGTGTCCATCGCCACCGTTTCCCGCGCGTTCAACAGCCCGGAGAAGGTCGCACCGGCGATCCGCGAACGGGTGCTTGCCGCCGCCAAGGCGATGGGCTGGATGCCGCATGCCGCCGGCAGTGCACTGGCCCGGCGCCGCACCTCGATCGTCGGAGCGGTCATTCCGACCCTCGACAACGAGGTTTTTGCCGCCCAGGTCGGGGCGATGCAGACGGCTTTCGCCGAACGCGGCATCACGCTGCTGCTCAGCTGCTTCAACTACAACCGCGACCAGGCTTTCGACGATGTCCAAGCCATGCTGGCGCGCGGGGTGGAGGCGCTTGCCATCGTCGGCGAGGCGCACCGCCCGGATCTGTTCCCCAGCATCCAGGCACGGCATATCCCTTATGTCGTCACCTACAGCCATCGCCCGGACAGCCCGCACCCGTGCGTCGGCTTCGACAACCGGCAGGCCTTCCGCACCATCACGCGGCACCTGCTCGACCTTGGCCATGAGGTGATCGGCGTCATCGTCCAGCCGACGGCCGGCAACGACCGTGTGGCCGCCCGACTGGACGGGGTGCGCGATGCATTGGCCGAACGCGGGCTGGGCATCCGCCCACAGCATCTGTGCGAAGGAGAATGGAGCATCGACTTCGGCCGCCGGAGCGTGCGCGCCATCCTGGAGACCGAGCCCAGACCGACGGCGGTGATCTGCGGCAACGATTATCTGGCGGTCGGCGCTCTCCTGGAGGCGCGCGCCATGGGGCTGGCGATGCCGGGAGACCTGTCGATCACCGGCTTCGACGACATTGCCATCAGTCGCCAGATGGACCCGCCGCTGACCACCATGCACATCGACAATCACGAGATCGGCCGGCGCGCCGCCGGCTATCTGCTCGGCTGCCTGATGGGCGGCACGCCATCGCCGCCATCGCCGCCGCCGCCGCTGGTGCCGACCCTGATCCGCCGCGGGACCACCGCCGCACCGGCCGCGGGAAATGCCGCTTCCGGCGGGATCGCCGGCCGGGGATAAGCCCGCCCGGCAGCGGGCCAGCCGGTTGTCGGACAGGATTGTGGGCCGGCGTCCAACCAGGCTCTGTCGCAACCTTTGCCGGCGACCTCCAACATCCAGCCATTCCGCCGCCTGACGGCCAACTTTGCACCGGAGCCGGAGATCGACGCTCCCGACCAGGGGGCATGCCTGAAATTTCTGATATTGATAATTATTATCATTGACACCGCTTTTGCTTCGGTCATAGATAGCGACCGAGACGGATGAGTAACGGCAAATACATACCCGCACAAAACATCGTCTCGACAGTGATTATTGACCACACTATCGAGAAACTGGCAATAATTTGCCATTTATTCGCGAAAAAAGCGGATGGAATGTCAAATTTTAAAATATTAATCAAAAAGCATCCGCTCTATTCAACGAGGGGCATCGGTATGAAGAGAGCCTGCAATCAGTCTCGGACGCTCCATACCTTCCCCCGCAGCCATCCCGCCGACATCGAATTGCGGGCCTGACCACAGCATGCGAAGCCGTTTCCATCCCTATCGGGACATCGTCGCGCTGTCGGCCCCCATCGCCGGGATCCAGTTCGCCCAGGTCGCCCTGACCAGCACCGACCTGCTGATGATGGGTCTGCTCGGTGTCCAGGCGGTGGCCGCCGGCGGTCTGGCGATGCTGCTCTACAACCAGCTGCGCACCATGTGCGTCGGCATGGTGACGGGGGTCGGCAATCTCATCGCCGCCGCCGCCGGGCGCGGAGAGAAGCGCACCGGCGCGAAGGAGCTGGACGACACCGCCCGCGGCGAGGTGCGCGCCCTGCTGCGCTCCGCCCTGCTGGTCGCCACCCTGACCGCGACGGCGGCGGCCCTGCTGCTGGTGCTGGCGAGCCGGCTGCTGCCGCTGCTCGGCCAGACGCCGGAGGTGGCAGCCCAGGCGCGGGGCATCATGCTGACGCTCGCCCCCGGCCTGCTGCCGATGCTGTGGCTGAACGTGCTGCGGCAATTCGCGGTCGGCATGCGCCGGGCCGGGTCGCTGCTGCGGGTGACGCTGATCTCCATCGCGGTGAACGCCCTGCTGAACGCGCTGTTCATCTATGGCTGGCTGGGCCTGCCACGGCTCGGATTGGCCGGCATCGGCCTGTCGACCACGCTGGTGCAGCTCTGGACCTTCCTGGTCTATCTGCGCACGGTCGGGCGGGATCCGCTGCTGGGGCCGCTGCTGGCGCTCGACGCCTGGCGGGCCGATCGGGCGACGGTGAGGACCATCGCCGGGATGGGAACCCCGATCGCCCTGACCTACGGGTCGGAGGCCGCCATCACCTCGATCGCCAGCCTGTTCATGGGCAGCTTCGGCGCGGTGGCGCTCGCCGCCTCCAACATCGTCAACCAGCTTGCCTACATCGTCTATCAGGTCAACATCGGCCTGTCGCAAGGCTCCTCGATCCTGGTCAGCCGCGCCATCGGCAAGGGACAGGGGCACGAGGTGGCCGAGATCGCGCGCCGCGCCATGACCATCGCCCTGTCGATCATGACGGCGGTTGGGCTGCTCTACGCGCTTGTTCCTTCGGCGGTGCTGCGTCCCTTCCTCGGCGGCGAGGCCGATCCCGCCGTGATCGCTACCGCGACCACCCTGCTGTGGTTCGCCATCGCCCACCAGTATTTCAAGGGATCGCAGAATGTCTGCGTCGGGCTGCTGCGCGGGCTGGGGAACACCAGGGCAGGGCTGACCGGCACGCTGATCGGATATTGGCTGATCGGCATTCCCGCCATGGCGCTGTGCGCCTATCCGCTGGGGCTGGGCGGCTATGGCGTCTGGTTCGGCCTCTGCCTCGGCTTCGGCGCCACCAGCCTGCTGCTGTGGCGGCGCTTTTTCCTCGACCTTCGCCCCCTGACGGGCACCGCGTCCCCGCCCCTCGTTTCAAAGGAAGCACGCTGAGATGACCCGGACCCTGCCGAAACTCTGCCTCGCCCTGGGAATGGCCGCCGCCCTGACCGCCGGATCGGCGCTTGCGCAGGATGCCGCGACCCGCAGCATGGTCGATGACCGCGGCGTCACCGTCCAGGTTCCGGCCAAGCCGCAGCGCATCGCCGCGGTCTCCTATCTCGGCGTCGACGTGGCTCTGGCGGTCGGGGTGATGCCGGTCGCCACCACCTACATGACCGCCGGGCGCGAGCCGGACTATCTGCTGGGCCTGACCGCCGGCATGAAGAAGATCGGCCAGCGGGCCAAGCCCAATCTGGAACTGCTGGCGGAGGCCAAGCCCGACGTGATCGTCGCCATGCGGCGCTACACCCAGGGCAACGCCGGCCAGTTCGACAAGATCGCCCCCTATCTAGCCTACAACATGGAGCTGTCCAGCGAGAGCTTCAAAGAGGTGGCGGAGCTGGCCGCCCTGTTCGGCCAGCCGCAGCGCGGCCAGGAGCTGAACGACGCCTTCAGCAAGCGGCTGGACGAGTATGCCGCCAAGGCGCCGAAGGACAGGCACCCGCGCTTCCAGATCATGTGGGCGGGCAATACCCCCTTCACCTTCCACACCGAGAACATGGCGGCCTGGATCGTCACCAGGTTGGGCGGCGAGAACATCGCCGGACCGATGGTCCAGGGCGGCCGCTTCGGGCTGGAGATGAGCCTGGAAGCGATGCTGGAGAAGGATCCGGAGGTGATCTTCGTCTACGACTCCGGCCCGGAACGCCCGCACCAGTCCAACCCGATCTGGAACCGGCTGTCGGCGGTGAAGAACGGCCGCGTCCATTATGTCGGCGACGAGTGGGTCGAGCCGAACGGCCCGATCGCCCGCGAGCTGGTCCTGCGCGAGGCCGCGCATTTCCTCTATCCCGACCGCTTCCCGGCCATCGACGTCAAGGCCGAGGCGGCGACGCTGATCCCCGCCTCCGTCCGGAAGTAACCCGCGATGGCGAGCCGCCCGTCACCGGGTCCGCTGCTGCTGTCCCCCGGCCTGCTGACGGCCGCGCTGCTGCTGACGGCGGCGCTGCTCGGCGGCTGGGGGCTGCTGCTCGGCAGCCGTCCGCTGCGGCCGGACACGCTGCTGTCGGTTCTGCTCCACCCGAGCGACGCCATCGACTCCATCCTGGTCTGGACCCTGCGGCTGCCGCGCAGCCTGTGCGCCTTCGTCGGCGGCGTCGGGCTGGCGGTGTCCGGCCTGCTGTTGCAGATCCTGACCCGCAATCCGCTGGCCGGGCCGGGGCTGACCGGCGTCACCTCCGGCGCGGTGACCGCCATCCTGCTGTGCTTCGTGCTGCTGCCCGGCTTCTCCTCGGCCTATTACCCGCTGGTCGGACTGGCGGGCGGCCTGTCCGCCGCCGCCGCCACCGCCTGGATCGCGCGGGGCGGCAGCGGGAAGGGCGGTCCGATGCGGCTGGCGTTGGGCGGGATCAGCGTCGCGCTGTTCCTGGGTGCCGTCACCACCTATCTGATCCTGCTCAGCGGCCCGCAATCGACCTCCCTGTTCTTCTGGCTTTCGGGCGGCTTCCAGGGCGGTTCCTGGCCGCAGCTGCTGGCGATGACGCCGTGGGTCGCCATCGGGCTGGCCGGCGCGCTCGCCTGCCTGCGCGTCATCACCCTGTTCACGCTCAGCGAACAGGCCGCCGCCGGGATGGGCCTGAACCCCGCCCTGTGGAAGCCGGTGCTGCTTCTGCTGGCGGTGCTGCCGGTCGCCGGAGTCGCCCCGGTCGCCGGGCATGTCGCCTTCGTCGGGTTGGCCTCGCCCCACATCGCCCGGCTGCTCAAGCCCCCCGGCCCCGGCTGGCTGATCGGGCTGACCGCGGCACTGGGCGGCACCATGGTGGTGGCCGCCGATCTGGTGGCGCGCACCGTCGTCCTGCCGCGCGAAATCCCGGTCAGCATCGTCGCCGCGCTGATCGGCGGCCCGGTCTTCCTTCATCTGGTCCGCCGGCACCGCTTCTCCTCCGGGACCGAGGTCTGAGAATGGACCGCACCGCGACCGCGCTCCGCTCCTCCCGCGCCCATCATGCCGGCTCCGGCTGGCTGGTCCTGGCCGGCTGCCTGCTGGCGGTCGCCCTGGCGTTGCCGCTGGCGGTCCTGCTGGGCGTCGCCGACATTCCGCTGTCCGACAGCCTCGCCACGCTGGGCGGCGGCGGCAGCGTCATGGCGCGCTCCATCCTGCTCGATTTCCGCCTGCCGCGCGTCGCCACCGGGGTGCTGGCCGGGATCAATTTCGCCGTCGCCGGCCTGCTGCTGCAACGGATCACCCGCAATCCGCTGGCCGATCCGTCGATCATGGGGATTTCGCAGGGGGCCACCCTGGCGGTCGCCGTCTTCCTGCTGGTCAGCGTCTACAGCCATGCGCCGGGCGGCAACACCCTGCCGGAACTGCCGGTCGCCTGGCTGCCGGCGGTCGGCATGCTCGGCGGGCTGGGAGCGGCCGGGCTGGTCCATCTTCTGGCGCTGCGTCACGATCTCGGCCCGATGCGCATCACCCTGTGCGGTGTGGCGATCGGCGCGCTGCTGCACGCGCTGGCGATGGGCATCATCGCCGGCTGGGGGTCCACCCGGATCGAAATTCTGCTGGAATGGCTGGCGGGCAGCCTCTACGCCCGCAGTTGGGACCATGCCGCCTTCCTCGCCCCCTTCACGCTGGCCGGGCTGGCGCTGTTGCCGCCGATCCTGCGCCCGCTCGACCTGCTGAGCCTCGACGCCTCGGTCGCCCAGTCCTTCGGGCTGTCCTACCGCCGGCATTTCACGCTGGTGCTCTGCCTGGCCTGCGGCCTTGCCTCCAGCGCGGTGGGGGCGGTCGGGCCGATCGCCTTCGTCGGACTGCTGACGCCGCATCTGGCCCGCCATGTCGTCGGACGGCGCCGCCGCCTTCTGCTGCCGGTGACGATCCTGCTGGGGGCCGTGGTGGTCACCGCCGGGGATCTGGCCGGACGGCTGATCGGCGGGGCGGACGAGATCCCGATCGGCGTCGTCACCGCCCTGCTGGGCGTCCCCGTTCTGATCGTCCTGCTTCGGAAAACTCCCTGAGGGTAGCATGCCGGTTCTCTGTTCCGACCTGTCCGTCGTCTATGGCAGCCGCCGGGCGCTGACGGATTTCCGCCTGTCGCTCCAGCCCGGCGAGATCCGCGGCCTGATCGGGCCGAACGGTTCGGGCAAGAGCACGGCGCTGCAAAGCATCGCCGGATTGATCCGCCCGACCGGCGGGCGGGTGGAGATCGACGGACGCCCCGTCCACGACCTGCCCCGCCGCACGCTGGCGCGGAAGCTGGCCTATCTGCCGCAACAGCCCGCCGCACCGGAGGACATGACCGTCGAGCAGTTGGTCCGCCAGGGGCGCTTCGCCCATGTCGGGCTGTTCCGCCGCTATTCCCCCGAGGATGAGGAGGCGATCGGCTGGGCGTTGGGCGGCACCGGCCTGACCGCGCTGGCCGATCGCAGCCTGCGCGAGCTGTCGGGCGGCGAACGCCAACGTGCCTGGATCGCCGCGGCACTGGCCCAGCAGGCCCAGGTCCTGCTTCTTGACGAACCGACCTCTTTCCTCGACATCGGCCATCAGGTGGATGTGCTCGATCTCGTCCACCGGCTGAGCCGGGAGCGGGGCGTCGCCATCGTCATGGCAATTCATGACATCAATCAGGCGATGGCGGTGTGCGACGCCATTTCCCTGCTGCGGCAGGGAACCTTGATGTTCGACGGCCCACCGGCCGCGCTGGCCGGTAGCGGCCTGATCGAGACGGTCTTCCAGGTACAGGGGCGCTTCATCGAGGTCGCCGACGGCGCCGCCCCGCATTTCGACGTCAGCCTCGCCCAGCACCGCAGCCGGCATCACCAGTCCCGCCCCTGACACCGTTGTGCATCGAGGCGGGCTCCGCCGCCTGCTGGTCATGCGTCCCAGCCCTAAGGCAGCCGCGTCTCAAGCCAGGATGCCCCCCACAGGGCGGCGGCCATCGGGAGCACGGACCCGACACCACCCGAACGGGAAGGAAGCGCAATCCCGGCCGCCTTGGGTAGGCACGGCGATCCTTCGGAATAAACCTCCCGCGTCCTTCCGGCCATGCGCAATCGGTCGTAGGTTTTTTTGCCCCTACATGCAGGTTTCCAAGAAGCGCCTTTGACCAAAAGCCCGGAGGCTCCCTATGCGGTTCCCGGTACTCGACGGATGGCGCGGCCTGTGCGCGTTATGCGTGGCCCTATACCATTTGCACACACTCGATCATTTCCACCTGTTCGATTTCGTGCGCGGCAGTTACCTTTTTGTGGATTTTTTCTTTGTTTTGAGCGGCTTCGTCATCACCCACGCCTATTCCGCCCGCATCGGCGGGGCGGCGTCGGCCGGGTCCTTCCTCGTCCGCCGCTTCGGCCGGGTCTGGCCGCTGCATGCGGCGGTGCTGCTGGCCTTCGTGGCGCTGGAATGCATGAAGGCCCTCTCCGGATCGGCGGGGGGGAATGCTGCCTTCACCGGCGCCTACGCCCCATCGGCCCTGGTCAGCAATCTGGCGCTGGTCCATGCGCTGGGGGTGGAGGACCAATGGAGCTGGAACATCCCGAGCTGGTCGATCAGCGCGGAATTCTTCGTCTACATCACCTTCGCCATCCTGTTGCTGACCGTGCGGCGGAGCAGGATGCTGACCGCGGCGATGGCGGCGCTTGCCGCCCTCGGTGCCGGCGTGGTGATGGGGTTCTCCGCCAACCACATCGACACCAGCATCGACTACGGCTATTTCCGCTGCCTGTACGGCTTCTTCACCGGCTGTCTCGTCTATCGGCTGTATCAGACGGCCGCCGGCAGGCGGTTGTCCCGCCCTGCCGGCGGGCTGGCCGAGGCGGGAGCGCTGCTGGCGGTGGTCATCTTCGTCTCGGCCGCGGAGGGCAACGCCCTGTCGCTGGCGGCGCCGCTGCTGTTCGGGCTGGTGGTGCTGGTGTTCGCCTTCGAAGCCGGGCCGGTCTCCCGCCTGCTGGGGACATCCCCCTTCCAGCGGCTGGGGGCCTGGTCCTACTCGATCTACATGGTGCATGCCCTGCTGATCGCCGTGCTGCAGAAGGGCACGATGGTGGCGCAAGGGGCCCTCGGCCGGCCGCTGTTCGTCGAACGCCGGATCGGCGGCGAGACCGACCGGCTGATCGCCTTCGGCGATGCCTGGACGATGGATCTGGTCGGCGTCGGCTATCTGCTGGCGGTCATCGCCCTGTCGGCGCTGACCTACCGCTTCGTCGAGCTGCCGGGGCAGGGCATGGTCAACGGCCTGCTGGTCCGCCCGCGCAAGGCCGCTCCGCCCAGCCCGGTGGCCGAGGCGGCGTGATCGCCGCAGCCGTCCAGGCGGCGTGACCGCCGCCTCTCCCCGGCCCTGCCGGCGTCAATGGCGGGCGAAGACCTGCGGCCCGCCGGCGCCGCCGAACAGCACGACCTGATAGGGCTGCCCGGTGCCCATATCCATGCCGGGGGCGTCCTGCGGCATGCCGGGCGCCGACAGCCCGCGGGCCTGGGGCCGTTCGGCCAACAGGCGCGTCACGTCGGCGGCCGGCACATGGCCTTCCAGCACATAGCCGCCGACCCGCGCCGTGTGGCAGGATCCCAGCTCGTCCGGCACCCCGGCGGCCTGCTTCACCGGCGTCATGTCGTCGACGGTGTGGACGGTGACGTCGAAGCCGGCCGCGCGCATGTGACGCACCCAGCCGTCGCAGCATTCGCAGCCCGTGGACTTCCAGACCTCGACCGCCGCAGCGCCGGCGGGGGTGGGGGCAGGAGCGGCGGCGCGGACCATGTCCGGCAGCGCCACGGCTCCGAGACCGAGCGTCAGGACGGCCATCAGCGCTCCCTGGGCCGCCCCCCACACCATCGTCCGCCGCGTCATCGTCATCGGAACTCTCCAGATCATATCGGTGTCCTGCCTCATCCGCTCAGGAGCGGACGGACAGAAGCCTCAGGGCATTGGCGGTGACCAGCACGGTGGCGCCGGTGTCCGCCAGGATCGCCGGCCACAGCCCGGTGACGCCAAGAACGGTGGTCACCAGGAACACAGCCTTCAAGCCCAGGGCCAGTGCGATGTTTTGCCGTATGTTGGCCATGGTGCGGCGTGACAACGCCACCATCGCCGCCACGTCGCCGACCCGGCCGTGCAGGATGGCGGCGTCGGCCGTCTCCAGCGCCACGTCGGTGCCGCCGCCCATCGCGATGCCGACATCGGCGGCGGCGAGCGCCGGGGCGTCGTTGATGCCGTCGCCGACCTTCGCCACCCGCTGCCCGCGGGCCTGAAGGTCGCGGACGATGCGCAGCTTGTCCTCCGGCAGCAGCTGGGCATGCGCCTCCACCCCCAGCAGGCCGGCGACCGCGCCGGCGGTTCCGGCGGTGTCGCCGGTCACCATCAGCGAGCGGATTCCGGCGCGGTCCAGCGCCTCGATGCCCTGGCGGGCGTCGGGGCGCGGTTCGTCGCGCAGCGCGATCAGCCCGGCGGCCGTCCCCCCAGCACGGCCCTCGACCAGCAGGACCGAGACCGTCTTGCCGGCCTGCGCCAGGGCCGCGATCCGGTCCGCCTGCTCGGGCGTCAGCGACGGCGCGGCGGCCTTCGGCGACAGCAGCGCCACCGCAAGCCCCCCGACCCGACCCTGCAGCCCGGCGCCGGGCAGGGCGGTGACCCCGTCAGCCACCGGCGGGGCGATGCCGCGCTCCGCCGCCGCGGCCAGGATGGCGCGGGCCAGCGGGTGGCTCGACCCGGCCTCCAGTGCCGCGGCGGCGGCCAGCAGCTCCGCCTCGCCCGCACCACCCTCCATCCCACCGAAGGGGATCAGGTCGGTGACGCGGGGCTTGCCCTCCGTCAGGGTGCCGGTCTTGTCGAAGGCAACGGTGGTGATGCGGCCGAGCGCCTCCAGCACCGCACCGCCCTTCAGCAGCAGGCCGCGCCGGGCGCCGTTGGACAGTCCGGCCGCGATGGCCGCCGGGGTGGAGATCACCAGCGCACAGGGGCAGCCGATCAGCAGCACCGCCAGGGCGCGGTAGATCCACTCCGTCCAGCCGCCGCCGGACACCAGCGGCGGCACCAGGGCGACCAGGGCCGCCACCGCGACGATGCCCGGCGTGTAGAAGCGGGCGAAGCGGTCGATCAGCCGCTCGGTCGGAGCCTTGCTCTCCTGCGCCTCCTCCACCAGACGGACGATGCGGGCGATGGTGTTGTCGCGCGCCGCGGCGGTGACGCGGACGCGCAGCGCGCCGTCGGCGTTGATGGTGCCGGCGAAGACGGGATCGCCCTCGCCCTTGGGTTTCGGCACGCTTTCGCCGGTGACGGGGGATTCATCGACGGCGCTGCTGCCGGCCAGCACGATTCCGTCTGCTGCCACGCGGTCGCCGGGGCGGACGAGGATGACGGAGCCGACCGCCAGCCCGGCGGCGGGAACGGCCCGCGGGGCGGCTCCGTCCTCCTCCAGCAGGGCCGTGTCGGGAACCAGCGCCGTCAGGCCGCGGATGCCGGCCCGTGCCCGGCCGGCCGCCACCCCTTCGAGCAACTCGCCGACCAGGAAGAGAACCAGGACCGTCGCCGCCTCCTCCACCGCGCCGATGACGAGCGCGCCGACGGCGGCGACCGTCATCAGCGTCTCGATCGAGAAGGGCGTGCCGGCCCGCGCCGCCGCCAGGGCGCGGCGCGCCACCGGGACCAGCCCGACCGTCAGCGCCAGCGGGAAGGCCCAGCCCTCCGTCCCCGGCACCAGCAGGCCGAGAAGCGTCGCGGAGGCAAGCGCGGCACCGGCAGCCAGCGTCAGCACCGCCTTGCGCCCGCGCCACCAGGGCGCCTCGGCCGGATCGGCGTGAGAGTGGGAGTGGGAGTGGCTGTGCGAGTGGCTGTGCGAGTGGCCGTCATGGGTGTGGGCAGACCCGCAGCAGCCCCCGCCGCTGGCGGACGACGCACTCTCCGCCAGCGGATCGGCGGGGGCGGCGCCATAACCGAGGGCGGCCAGCGGCCGGACAACGGCGTCCGCACCCAGCACCGCCTCGTGGGAAACGGTCACCGTTCCGCCCGGCACCGACACCCGCACCTCGCGGATGCCCGGCACCCGGCGCAAGGCGGTCTCGATCTTGGCGGCGCAGGACCCGCAATCCATGCCGGAGACCCGGTAGCGGCTGGTCCTTAAAGCGGTGTCCCCGGTCCGGACCCCGTCCCCCATTCCATGCATGGCGAAGCTCCTTGTCGTGACGTGCCGTCGGCAGCGTCACGGGAGCCTAAATTCTCCAGCGACTGGAGGATCAAGCGGAAAAGCGCGGTCAGCCGGTGGCGGTCGCCTTCGTGCCGCCGGCATCCGCGTCCGCTTCGTCGGACTCGTGCGCATGGTCCGGCAACCCGGTGAACGGCTCGCTCCTGGTGATGATGGGGTGCTTCTGCGATCCGACGACGTGCGCCCAGCGGGGCGAGCCGTGCTTCACCTCCAGGAAGGATCCATGGTCGAGGACCGGCTTGTAGACGCGGAAGGTCTTCATGATCGACAGGGTGCCCGCGGAATCGAGCGGGCTCAGGAAGGATTCGTCCATGTCGAGGAAGGACGGATGCGAAATCCAGCGTTCCAGCTGGGCCGCGTTGAGGAAGAAGCTTCCGGCCGCCGGGTAGGAGGTGCGTTCGAAGCGGACGGGCTCCCCGATGAAGTCCAGACTGAGGTCCGGCCGGTCGGACAGGTCCTGATGCTTGGTTGTCCAGGGCCGGCCGAGCACGTAATCCGGATAGACCTTGTAGCCGAAAGGCGAGACGTTCTCGAAGCGGTTGGGCTGCAGCAGCGCTTCCGGCCCGAACTTCGCATCGAACAACGCCCGCTTGCGGAAGAACAGCGGATCGGTCATGACGATGTCGTCTTCGACATAGCAGTACCAGTCATACTGCCCCGCCAATTCCCGCATCACCATATGGGCGGCAAAACCAAGGCGGGTCGGCGGATAATCGTCGTTCATCTTCGCCCGCCGGTAAAGGACCGGGCTGATCTGCAGAGAATTGAGCAGGTGGTCGTCACCGACGGTGCAGACCAGAATGTCGATTTCGGCACGGTGCGGCGACGCCGCCTGCCAGGCGACCTTGCGCCAATGATCGAGCCCGGCCAGCCGGCTTCCATAGAGTTGATGGAAGGCGCAGATGGTCTCGCCGAGGATCGCGATGCGTTCGGCCTTCCGGTTGATGTCGCTGGAGTTGTTTCCGCCGGCGGCATGATCGGCCTTCGGGCGATAGAAATGCGGGATCACGCACAGGATCTTCACGATGATGCCCCTGCCGAACGGGTCCAAGACTAAGGGGCAGGGTGATAGCCGTTGTGAACCGTGCGAACAAGCCGAAATGGAGGGGCGCAAAACTTAACGTTGCTTTTCCCTTCTTCCCCCATTGCCGCGAGGCGGCGTCCTGCCTTGGAGCAGAGGCGTTGCCATCAACGTCCCCTGGAGCCTAAGTTCTCTAGCGACTGGAGGATTGAGGAGGGAATGACCGCCATGCCTGCATCGGCCCTGACCATCGGCGCGCTCGCCAAGCGGACCGGCGTGAAGATTCCGACCATCCGCTATTACGAGAGCATCGGACTGCTGCCGGAGGCACCGCGCACCGGCAGCAACCGGCGCACCTACGACGAGGCGTCGGCCCGCCGCCTGCGCTTCATCCGCCATGCCCGTGAGCTGGGCTTCGAGGTGGAGGCGATCCGCCAGCTGCTGGCCATGGCCGACGATCCGGGCCGGCCCTGCCACGAGGCCGACGTTCTGGCCCGCGCGCATCTGGCCGAGATCGAGTCCCGGATCAGCCGGCTGGAGGCCCTGCGCGACGAGGTGCGGCGGATGGTGGAGGGCTGCGCCCAGGGCGAGGTGCGCAGCTGCCATGTGATCGAAGTTCTGGCCGATCACGCCCACTGCCTGCACGAGCGGCACTGATGCCGGCACCGGGGAGGCCACAGGGGCGAAGCGCCACAGCCTCCGGGAGCTCCTATGACTTGGAAGCGGTTGCCCGACCGATAGCAGGCTGCGGAAAAACGAACATA
>NZ_CP028905.1:0-298732 GCF_001639105.2 Azospirillum humicireducens | reverse complement strand
GAGAACAGCCCTTTTTCCGCGTCCTGATAGGGGTGTTTATAGTCGGTCTTATACAGTGTCGAAACCTTCCGTATCTCCGGCGGGTGGGTGCCACAGGGCCGGCACAGGGGGAACGGAGCGCCATGGCGACGGTTGCGGAAACAGGACGGGGCAGGGGTGCGGAAGCGGCGGTGACGGCGAACCGGACACGGGCGTCATGCTGCGGCTTCTGAGGACCAACCGTCCGCTCCAGCGGATCGTGGCGCTCGGCGGCATGGTGCTGACGGCGCTGTTCGGCGGCACCGCGGTGATCCTGGACCGGCTGCATGACGAGACGGTGGCGGAGGCCACGCTGGGCCTGCGCACGCTCAACGCCTCGCTGGCCGAACAGGCGGCGCGCACCCTCGACGGGATCGTCCTGACCGTCGACGGGGTCGCCGAGCAGATTCCCGCGGAAAGCCGGCGCAGCCCCGAGGCCTTCAAGCGGCTGCGGGCGGACCGGCAGGTCTACGAGATCCTGAAGGCCAAGGCGTCCGGCCTGCCGCAGATGGAGGCGCTGAGCCTGATCGCCGCCGACGGCGGCCTGATCAACTTCACCCGCCAGTTCCCGGCCCCGGCGCTCGACCTGTCGCAGCGCGACTATTTCCGCGCGCTCAAGGAGGAGGATCCCGGCCGGGTCTATGTCAGCCGGCCGGCGAAGAGCCTGGCCACCGGGGAATGGACGCTCTACATCGCCCGCCGCGTCAACGGCCCGGACGGCGGCCTGGCGGGTCTGGTGGTCGGCGCCATCCGGCTGTCCTATTTCGAGGAGTTCTACCGCAACCTGCATGTCACGCCGGGCAGCGGCTTCAGCCTGTGGTGGCGCGACGGCATGCTGCTGGCGCGCTTCCCGGCGGTGCCGGACAAGGTCGGGACCATCGCCACCAACCCCGAGGTCGCCGAACGGATCGCCCGCCAGGAGTCCGGCACCCACGCGTCCTCACGCTCGCTCGACGGCAAGGACCGCATCCTGTCCTTCCAGGTGCTGCGCAATTATCCCCTGGTGGTCGGGGTCAGCCGGACACGCACGGAGATCCTGGCCCGCTGGCAGAGCCAGGCGATGGTCATCGCCGCCGCCGGGCTGGTCAGCGCAATGGCGCTCGCCCTGATGCTGTGGGCGATGGCGCGCCAGTTCCTCGCCTACGAGACCGCCAACCGCGCGCTCAGCGAACGCCGGCAGGCGGTGCAGGCCCGCGACGAGGCGGAGGAGCATGTCCGCCAGTTGCAGAAGATGGAGGCGCTGGGCCAGTTGACCGGCGGGGTTGCCCACGACTTCAACAACCTGCTGCAGGCGGTCCGCTCCGCCCTGCATCTGCTGGAGGCCGGCGGCGAGGTCCGGAGGACGGACACCCGCCAGGCGCTGCAGGTCGCAGGCCAGGCGGTCGATCGCGGCGCCACCCTGACCCAGCATCTGCTGGCCTTCGCCCGCCGCCAGCGGCTGGCCCCGACGGCGGTCGACCTCGGCGCCCAGGTGGCGGGGATGGCGACGCTGCTGGAACGCACGCTGGGCGGCGCCATCCGCATCCGCATCGACCGGGACGCCGCCGTTCCGCCCGCCGTTCCGCCGGCCCTGGTCGATNCCCGCGACGCCATGCCGAACGGCGGCACCCTGACCATCGCCGTCACCAGCCTGTCGGTGAAGGGCAGGGAAGCGGACGGCAAAAACGAGGGGATTTCCCCCGCTCTGGCGCCCGGCGGCTATGTCGCCGTGACCGTGCGCGACAGCGGGACCGGCATGCCGCCGGACGTGCTGGCACGGGCCTGCGAGCCCTTCTTCACCACCAAGCCGGTGGGGCAGGGCAGCGGGCTGGGGCTGAGCATGGTGCATGGCCTGACCGCCCAGTCAGGCGGCGGCATGCGGCTGGAAAGCCATCCCGGTCTGGGCACCGCCGTCACCCTGTACCTGCCCCATGCGCCGGTTCATTCTCCGGCCCATCCAGGGGCCGGAACGCCCGCCGATGCCGCCGCCCCTCCGCTCCTGCCCGCCGGCGGCGCCCGCATCCTGCTGGTGGAGGACGACGCCCTGGTCCGCATGGCGAACGCCGCGGTGCTGGCCGAGGCAGGCATGACGGTGACCGAGGCGGCCACCGGCGAGGAAGCCCTGGCCCTGCTGGAGGCGGATGACGGGATCGGCATCCTGGTCACCGACTTCGCCATGCCCGGCATGACGGGGGCCGACCTGGCCCGCCTTGCCCGCCATCACCGCCGCGACCTGCCGGTCCTGATCGTCACCGGCTATGCCGAAAAGGCGGAACTGCAGGAATTGGCCGCCGAGCCCGGCATCCGCATCCTGTCCAAGCCCATCCCGCCCCCGGCGCTGATCGGACACATCACCGCGGCGCTGTAGGGGCGGCGCCGTAGGGGAGGGAGGATCCGATCAGCGCCCCTGCACCGCGAAGCAGCCATGGCCGGCTGCCTTCAGGGCGGCGCAGGCGGCGTCGGCGTTCGTGGCGGGGAAGCCGGCCAGCCGGGCCTTGTAGAGGCCGCCGGACCGGACGATCTCGGGGCTGGCGCCGGCGGCGAGCGCGCCCAAACGCCTGGCGGTGTCGCCGGCGCTGCGCGCCGCGGCG
Organism: Azospirillum humicireducens; assembly: GCF_001639105.2. Taxonomy (NCBI): domain Bacteria; kingdom Pseudomonadati; phylum Pseudomonadota; class Alphaproteobacteria; order Rhodospirillales; family Azospirillaceae; genus Azospirillum; species Azospirillum humicireducens. The sequence goes on along the minus strand of NZ_CP028905.1, from coordinate 296,144 downwards.
GCACGGCTGGCGAAGGCGCCGACCTGGATGGACCAGGAGCCGGCAGGAGACATGGCGGAAGCCGGTTTGGCGGAGGGCGCGGCGATGCTCACCGCCGTGTTGCGTTCGGCGGCCGACGAGCTTTTCCTGGTGATCACCAGATCCGGGGTGGCGGGCGCCGGCCTGGCCGGGCTGGTCGGGCGCTTGAAGCCGATGTCCAGCAGGTCGGCGACTTGGGTGTCGCGGGTGGCGGCGCTGTGGCCGCCCATCACCACGGCGATCAGGCGGCGGCCGTCCCGCACGGCCGAGGCGGCGAGGTTGAATCCGGACGCGGCGATGTAGCCGGTCTTGATGCCGTCCATGCCGGGATAGCGCGCCATCAGGCGGTTGTGGCCATGGACCGTCGTGCCCTGCCAATCGAAGCTGCGGCGCTGGAAATAGGCATAATGGCCGGCATGGCGGCGGATCAGCGCGCGGGACAGGATCGCCATGTCGCGCGCCGTCGTGCGCTGCAGCCGGTCGGGCAGGCCCGACGCATTGCGGAACACCGTGCGGCGCATGCCGAGCGCGCGGGCACGCGCCGTCATCTTGTTGGCGAAGGCCGCTTCGCTGCCGCCCAGCGCCTCCGCCAGCACCACCGCGGCGTCGTTGGCCGAGCGGGTGACCAGGGCCAGGATCGCCTGCTCCACCGTGATGGTGCCGCCGGGCGCCAGCCACAACCGCGACGGCGGCATCGCGGCGGCATGCTGCGACACCACCAGCCGCTGGTCCGGCCGCAGCGTGCCGCGGTCCAGCGCCTCGAAGGTCAGCATCAGCGTCATCATCTTGGTCAGCGACGCCGGGTAGGTCAGGGTGTCGGCATTGCGCGCCCGCAGGATCTTGCCGCTGCCCGCCTCCATCAGGATCTCCGCCGCCACCGGCGCCCAGCCCGCCTTGCGGCTGCCCTTGGCCCAGGCGGGCTGCGAAACCAGCAGGGCCGAAACCAGAAGGACAGCGGCCAGCAGGACCGCAAAGGCGGTCAGGGAGAGCAGCAGCGTCGAAGCACGGGCGAGCAGGGGCATCGTCTCAGGTCCGGCGGTTGGCGCAGCCCCGCTGCGGCACGGGCGCTGTCGGCTTTGTGGTTTCCCCATGGGGTGAAGCGGGCGGGCGGAGAGGGCGGGGCTGTCCTGCGGCGGGCGTCACCGGCCGGACAGCATGGAGCCTACCATGGCACGGAAGGCGGCGACCGCCACCGGCTTGACCAGCACCCGCCTGTTGCGGCCCAGCCCGTCGGCACCGTCGCCGGGCCGGTCATCCAAGGCCTGGAAGGCATAGCCGGTCAGGAACAGCACCTTCAAATCCGGGGCGTGCGCCTGCGCCATCTCCGCCAGCTGGCGGCCGTTCAGGCCGGGCAGCCCGACATCGGTCACTAGAAGGTCCACCGCTTCGGCTCCGGTCAGCTGGCCGACCGCCTCCATCTTCTGCGCCTGGGCCAGGGCCTCGCGCGCCTCGTCCAGCGCCTGCTGGGTCTTGCGGCGTTCGGTGAGGTCGCGAGTGACCTTGGCGAAGCCCAGCAGCGTGCCGGTCTCGTCGCGGATGGGCCGGATCACCACGCTGGCCCAGAAGCGGGCACCGTCCTTGCGCACGCGCCAACCCTCCGCCTCGAACCGGCCCTCGGCCAGGGCGGTGGCGAGCGCGCGCTGCGGCACTCCGGCGGCGCGGTCCTCGTTCGTATAGAAATTGGAGAAATGCCGGCCGATGATCTCATCGACGGCATAGCCCTTGAAGCGCGCGGCCCCGGAATTCCAGCTGCTGACGATCCCGTTCGGATCGAGCAGGTAGATCGCGTAGTCGCCCACGCTGTCGACCAGCAGCTGGAACCGCCGTTCACCGGAGATGGGCTCCCTGGCGGACGTGGCGTGTTCAACCTTCATACCAACGACTTTCCGGAACACGGGGGGAAGAGGGGACAAGGCCACCGATGATCCGCGGTCGATGCTGGCAGGGTCAATAACCCAATGCGAATAGTCAGGTATTATTCCGCCGCATCATGCGGAATATTCTGAAAATAGCCTGCGGGAGATCCGAAGGGGATTTTCAATCGCCGGGACCGGGACCGGCCGAAAAGGGTCCGGCGACGGGGAAAGAGGCGAAGGGAAAGAAAGGGCGGGGCGGCGGACCGCCCCGCATGGTCCCTTTGGCAAGGACCGGACCCGCGCTCAGCGCGGGGCCAGCACCATGACCATCATGCGGCCTTCGACCCGGGGCATCTGCTCGACCTTGGCGATGTCCTGGAGCTGGTCGCGCACGCGGACGAGCACGTTCAGACCGAGATCCTGGTGCGCCATCTCGCGCCCGNTGACCTTGTCGCCTTCCTCGATGAAGCGGATGGCGGAGCGCATCTTCACGTCGTAATCGTGATCGTCGATGTTCGGCCGAAGTTTGATTTCCTTCAGCTCGATGATCTTCTGCTTCTTCCGCGCCTCGTTGGCCTTCTTCTGCTCCTCGAAGCGGAACTTGCCGTAATCGAGGATCTTGCAGACGGGCGGATCCGCCTGGGGCGCCACTTCGACGAGGTCGAGGTCGGCATCCGCGGCGGCTTCCAGCGCTTGGCGGAGCGGCACCACGCCGACCATCTCGCCGTCGGCGCCGACAAGGCGGACCATACGGGCGGTGATTTCACGGTTGAGGCGCGGGCCTTCGCGGACGGGGTCCGCGTCGTAGAGCTTGGCTATGGTGATCTCCTGCGGCTGTGGAGGGGTACAAAGGAACGAGCCCGGGCCGAGAGTCTCAGCCCAGGATGTCGAGCACAATCTGCCGCAGTTCGCCCCGGGTCAAGCCGGACGGCTCCGGATTGGAGCGGAAATCCGACTTTTTGCCGTCTGCTGCGGCAAAGTGGCCGGCAGAGGAGTGGGTGGAACGGCGGGTGGCGGCCAGATGGGCCGGCACAAGCGCGGGCTGGGAAGCGAAGTGGCCGGTGGAATGGAAAGCGGTCGACAGGATCGGGGTCGTCATGAAAATCCTCCAGGCCGGATGGGCGGACCGATGGACTCGGGGCCGGCCGGCTCTTCGTGAGTGTGGCGTCTTGAAACGGGAGCCATTGCGGCGGACACCGCCCGGCAAGGCTCCGATAAGCGGGACCGGCCCCGGAACGGGCATGCCCCCAAAAGACCGGCGTTCCCCGAGGAAAGCTCCCCCTCGATGAACCGGAGGGGTCAGGGAAGCGCACCGCGAATGCGGTGTCGGCCATGTCTTCAGATGGGGGCCGGGGCGGGTTCTTTCAAGCTGATCCGCCCATCCCCTCCTTTTGCCTCTCCGTCCGGCTGCTGACCTGCAGGGAACGCGCGAGCGGCCTCATGGTTTCGTCCCCACCGGTCCATCGCGACGGATGGCCGGAAGGAGGACGGCGATGCGGTGGACGCCATCAAGCCGCTGCCGCATCCGGGCAAGGCGGCTTAACCTCCCACCCCGCGCATGAGCCGCAGATAATCGAGCACGCGGGCGGTGCGCCAGTCGGGATCGGCCCAGCAGCCGGCTTCCCGCGCGCGGCGGCAGACGGCCACCGCCTCCAGCCGGGGCTGGCCGGTCAGCGGGCGCAGGTCGGCGGGGATGGCGGCGAGGCAGGCGGCGGCGAGGTCGGCGGGCGGGGCGGGGCCGGCCTCCAGCCAGCGTTCGGCATCCTGGAAGCGGTCGCGGCACATCAGGGCGATCATGTAGTCGCAGGCCGATTGCAGGCCGGGCGCCAGCCGGCCGGGGCTGACCGACAGGATCGGCAGCAGAGGCGCCAGGGTCGGCGCCAGGTGGTTGGCGTAGAGCGTCGCCCCCCAATAGCGCTCCGCCGTCTGCCGGAAATGGTCGAGGTCGCACACCGGCACCAGGCCGGACGCCTCGATGGGCAGGATCTCCACCTTCGGCTTGGTGACCACCACCGTGTCGTTCGACACGTCGACATAGAGCGCCCCGATCTGGAGCGCGTTCTGGAAATACTGCGCGCGCAGGACGCCCCAGACGCTCTGCAGCACGCCGCCCTCCTCGATGAAGGCGCGCAGCGCGCGTTCCACCGGACCGGCCGGCTGGGCCAGACGCTGCGACAGACGGGCGAAGAGGTCGCGGGTGATCTCCTCGCAGCGGCCATAAGGGTAGGGCTTGCCGCCGGCCGGCGGCAGGCCGGCGAGCGCCCGGTCGCTCTCCTCGCGGAGAGCCATGAAGTAATCGTAGAGCTCCTCCGGATCGCCGCCCAGATGGCGGGCGGTCAGCGCCGCCTGGCGGGCGTCCACCGGCGCGATCTGCTGGGGCAGGAGAGGCGGAGAGTGCGGAGTCATGGCGGGCGGGGTCCGGAGTTTCCCTGGAAACTGGCACCCTTCGCGGTCCCGGCGCCAGAGTTTCCGATCCCCGGCACCCACACGGAACGGGTTGCGCAAAGCCGTGCCGGCCGTCACACATTCGGCTGCCGCAGGCGGGATGCCCGTCCGGGCGGCCCAGTCCTTTCGAACGGAACGGCACGATGACCACAGCGGACACTGCACAGGCACCCGACATCCAGTCCCTGGAAAGCGCCTATCGCGGCCGCAACGCGCGGGTGGCGGTGATCGGGCTCGGCTATGTCGGGCTGCCGCTGGCCCTGGCGCTGACCGGGGCCGGCTTCGCGGTCACCGGTTTCGACATCGACCCGGCCAAGGCGGCGGCGCTGAACGGCGGGCGCTCCTACATCCGGCAGATCGGCGACGGGCGCGTGGCGGAAGCGGTGGCGACCGGGCGGTTCCGGGCGACGACCGACGCGGACCAGTTCGCCGCCTGCGACGCGGTGATCGTCTGCGTCCCCACCCCGCTGTCGCCGCAGCGCGAGCCGGATCTGAGCTTCGTCGAGGCCTCCACCCGGCTGATCCGCGACCGGCTGCGCCGCGGCCAGCTGGTGGTGCTGGAATCGACCACCTGGCCCGGCACCACCGACGAGGTGATGCGGCCGATTCTGGAGGAAACCGGGCTGGTGAGCGGGCGCGACTTCTTCCTGGCCTATTCGCCCGAGCGCGAGGACCCCGGCAACATCGCCTTCACCACCAGCACCATCCCCAAGGTGGTCGGCGGCGACGACGAGGGGGCACGGCGGCTGGCGGTGGCGCTCTACGAACAGGTGGTGCCGCAGGTGGTCCCCGTCTCCGGCACGCGGGCGGCGGAGGCGACCAAGCTGACCGAGAACATCTTCCGCTCGGTCAACATCGCCCTGGTGAACGAGCTGAAGATCGTCTTCGAGCCGATGGGCATCGACATCTGGGAGGTGATCGAGGCGGCGAAGACCAAGCCCTTCGGCTTCATGCCCTTCTATCCCGGCCCCGGCCTGGGCGGCCACTGCATCCCGATCGACCCCTTCTACCTGACCTGGAAGGCGCGCGAGCACCAGATCTCCACCCGCTTCATCGAGCTGGCGGGAGAGGTCAACACGATGATGCCGCGCCATGTGGTCGACCGCCTCGCCCTGGCGCTCGACCGCCGCGCCGGCATCGGGCTCAGCCGGGCGCGCCTCCTGCTGGTCGGCATGGCCTACAAGAAGAACGTCGACGACAGCCGGGAATCGCCGGGGCTGCGGCTGATGGAGATGCTGCTGGAGCGCGGGGCGGCGGTCGAGTACCACGACCCCTTCATCCCGGTGCTGCCGGTCACCCGCGAGCATGCGGCGCTCGCCGGCCGGACCTCGATCGCCTGGGGGCCGGAGACGCTGGCGGGGTTCGACGCGGCGGTGATCGTCACCGACCATGACGGCATCGACTATCGGAGCCTCGCCATCCATTGCCCGCTGGTGGTCGACACCCGCAACGCGATGCGGGCCGTGGAGGGCATCGAGGGCTTCGCCGACCGCATCGTGAAGGCCTGAAGAGACCGGACGCCTGAAGAAAGCCTGGCCGCGGGAGGAGGGCNGCGGTCATCATCAATGACCGCTGGTATTAGAGTTCCTCTTCGCCGCCGAAATCGCCCCAGCCGCTGTCCTCGACCGCCTGGGTGGCTTGGTCGGTGGCGGCAGTCGCCGCGTCGGTGGCGGCGGTCGCGGCCTCAGCCGCCACCGCCTCGCCGCCGGAGAACATGCCGGACAGCGCGCTGCCGATCAGCATGCCGCCGGCGACACCGGCCGCCGTCTGCATGGCGCCGGCCATGAAGCCGCCGCCGGCCCGCGGCTGCTGGGCATAGCCGGCGACGCGCGGATCGCCATAGGCGGGGGCGGCGGGAGAAGCCGGCGGACGGCCCCAGGGCGAGCCGGCCGGCATCGCGGCGGCAGCCGGGGCAGCAGCCGGATAGGAGGGCTGCGGGGCGGGACGGCTGCTGCCGCCGAACAGGCTGCCGAACAGACCGCCTCCGCCGGATTGGGCCGGGGCGGCGGCAGCGGCGGGACGTTCCCGCAGCTGCCGCTCCAGCTCCTCGTTGCGGCCCTGGGAGGCGGCGAGCGCCTGCTCCATCATCACGATGGCCTGCGCCATCAGGTAGGGGGCGGCCGGCTGGCGGGCGATCCGCTCGCGGATCAGCGCCTCGGCCTCGGGATCGCGCGGGCCGGATTGCGCCTCGGCCTGATGCAGCTTGGCGAACAAGTCGTCGATGATCTGGCGTTCGGTGTGGTCCATGGCGATGCTCGTCTTCATGAAGAGGTTGTGGAAGAGGTCCCGCTCCCGGCGCCGACTGCCCGAAGCGGCGCCAGGCGCGGACGGCGCGCCTGAGGGGCGGCGCGCATCGGGGAAGCATCAGGAACGGAAAGGACCGGAAGCCGGGGGCGGTCTCTCAGCAATGGTCCAAGGGGTGAGGACATCAGTCCCTCCAAGTGCGGTCACGCCCGTCGGCGCAAGAGCAGGTGAAGAGATCCGACATCGCGACCACGTCTAAGTCGCCAGAGGGGCCCGGATCCAGGTGATCAGCACGTGGCCCCGTCCCGCTTTCCTGTCAAGACGGCGCCCACACAATTTGCGCACCGAAGAGGCCGGGCTTGGGGCGGGGCCTGGACCGGCGATTTCCTCCCCCCTATAAGAGAAGCCATGGCGACATTGCAGGAAGCGCTGACCGCGGCGTTGGATCATCAGGAGGCAGGCCGCTTCGGCAAAGCCGACACCCTGTATCGCCGTATCCTCGCGGCATCCCCCGGCCATCCCCATGCGCTTCACCTGTGGGGCATCCTGGCGGCGCTGACCGGACGGCCGGAGGAAGCGGCAGGCCGGATCGGGCAGGCCATCGCCATAGCTCCCGACATCGCCGATTTCCATGTCAATCTGGCGCGGATCGAGGCCGCGCTGAACCGGCCCGACCGGGCCGCCCGCCATTACGCCCACGCCGCCGCCCTGCGGCCGGAGGAGGCGGAGACGCGCTTCCAACTGGCCGGGCTGCTCCAGGAGCTGGGGCAGGACGCGCGGGCGCGGGCCGGATTCCGCACGGTGCTGGTGCTGGAGCCGGCCCATCCCGGAGCGCTGCTGCGGCTGGCGGCCACGGAACCGGGGCTCGGACGGGCGGTGGCGGCCGCGCGGATCGACCTGGCGCTCGCCCCCGACGACCCCGTCCTGTGGAATGAGCTTGCCAACCGGCTGAAGGCGGGGAGACGGCGGGAGGAGGCCCTTGCCCGGTCGGTGACCGGCTATGGCCGCGGGCTGGTCCTGCTGCCGGGGAATCCCGTGCTGCTGAACAACCGCGCCGACAGCTGGCTGAGGCTGGACAGGCTGGAACGGGCGGAGGAGGACGCGCGGGCCGCGGTCGCCGCGGCTCCCGGCTTTGCCGCCGGCTGGAACACGCTGGGCTCCGTCCTGATGGCGCAGGGGCGTGCCGCGGAGGCGGCGGGCGCCTACGAACAGGCGGCCGGCATCGATCCCGTCAACAATGCCCAGGCCCGCTTCAACCGCTCCATCGCCCTGCTGACGCTCGGCCGGCTGGCGGAGGGGTGGGACGAGTATGAGCAGGGTTGGACGGTATCCTCCGGCCGCTTCCCGCGGGTCGGCTTTCCCCAGCCGCTTTGGGACGGGAGGCCCTTGGCCGACGGCGGGCGGGGCGGCGGCGGGCGGGGCGGCGCCCTGCTGGTGTGGGGCGAACAGGGGCTGGGTGACGAGGTGATGTTCGCCAGCCTGATCCCGCAGCTGGTCCGGGATGGCTTGCGGGTGGTGCTGGACTGCGACGCGCGGCTGGCCCCGCTGTTCGCCCGCGGCCTGCCGGACGTCACCGTGGTCGCGCGCACGGAACCGTTGAGCAGCCGGCTGACCGCGCCGGAGGTGGTCGCGCAAATCCCGGCCGGCAGCCTGCCGCGCCTGATGCGCCGGCGGATCGGGGATTTCACCGGCCGCCAGCCTCCCTTCCTGAAGGCCGATCCCGGACGGGTGGCCGAGCTGCGGCGGCGGATCGGGGGTGGCCATGGGAATGGACACCGGCTGGTCGGGCTTTCCTGGAGCAGCAAGAACGCCTCGGTCGGGCATCTGCGCTCCATCCCGCCCGGCCGGCTGGCCGGCGCGCTGGACGGTGCGGATGTCAAACTGGTCAGCCTGCAATATGGCGATGTCGCGGCGGAGGCCGCCGCCGCCGGCATCGCCGATCCGGGACTGGATGCCTGGAGCGACATCGACGGGCTGGCGGCGCTGATCACCGCCATGGATCTGGTGGTGTCGGTGGACAACTCGACCGTCCATCTCGCCGGCGGGCTGGGACGTCCGGCCTGGGCGCTGCTTCCCCATGCCGCCGACTGGCGCTGGATGCAGGGGGGCGGCGACACGGTCTGGTATCCGTCGGTCCGTCTGTTCCGGCAGGATGCGCCGGGCGATTGGGGCGGCGTGCTGCGGAAACTGCGCGCGGCGCTCTTGGAGAGTTAGGGGCAGCCGCGGAAGGCGCGATTTTGCACCCGCCATTCGGCTTGCCTTTTGCTTTCAAGAGAACATATTAGGAACATCGGAACGGGAGAGGAAAGCCCCCACGGTGGATGACGCGCTGCTCGACAAGCTCGGGATTCTCGCCGACGCGGCGAAATACGACGCCTCCTGCGCGTCCTCGGGGGCGAAGCGGCGGACGGGCGGGCCGGACGGCATCGGCTCCACCACCGGGGCCGGCATCTGCCACGCCTATACGCCGGACGGGCGCTGCGTCTCGCTGCTCAAGATCCTGCTGACCAACCACTGCCTGTTCGACTGCGCCTACTGCATCAACCGCCGCTCCTCCAACGTGCGCCGCGCGCGGTTCAGCGTCGATGAGGTGGTGCGGCTGACCTTGGGCTTCTACAAGCGCAACTGCATCGAAGGGCTGTTCCTGTCCTCCGGCATCATCCGCTCGCCCGATTACACGATGGAGCAGCTGATGCTGGTGGCGCGCACGCTGCGGCGCGACCATGGCTTCGCCGGCTACATCCATCTGAAGACCATCCCGGAGGCCAGCCCCTGGCTGATCGAGCAGGCCGGGCTGTGGGCCGACCGGCTGTCGATCAACCTGGAACTGGCCTCCGACCGCAGCCTGAAGCAGTTCGCGCCGGAAAAGAACGGCGGCGCGATCAAGGCGGTGATGGGGCAGGTCGGCGAACGCATCCTGGAGGCGAAGGAGGAGAAGCGCCGCTTCTCCCCCGCCGGGCAGAGCACCCAGATGATCGTCGGCGCCGACGCCTCCACCGACCTGTCGGTGCTGGAGACCAGCGACACGCTCTATCGCCGCTACGGGCTGCGCCGGGTCTACTATTCCGCCTTCAGCCCGATCCCGGAGGCCAGCTCAGCCCTGCCGGCCAAGCCGCCGCCGCTCCAGCGCGAGAACCGGCTGTACCAGGCCGACTGGCTGCTGCGCCATTACGGCTTCACCGTGGAGGAGATCGCCGCCGGGGGCGAGGGCGGGATGCTGGATCTCGGCATCGATCCCAAGCTGGCCTGGGCGCTGAAGAACCGCGAGCGTTTTCCGGTGGACGTGAACAGCGCCGACCGCGAGATGCTGCTGCGCGTGCCGGGGCTGGGGGCGCGGGCGGTCGACAGGATCGTCGAGGCGCGGCGCCACACCAGCTTGCGGCTGGAGGATGTGGCCCGGCTGTCGTCGGGGCTGAAACGGGCGCGCGCCTTCCTGATCGCCGCCGACCACCATCCGGGCGGGCTGACCGACCGCGCCGACCTGCGGCAGAGGCTGGTGGCGCCGCCCAGGCAGCTCAGCCTGTTCTGACCATGTACAGCGTGGAGCTGAAGGACGGCGCCGATCTGGACGGCTTCCGCCGCGCGCTGCGCGGGCTGGTCGCGCTCGATGTCGAGCCGGAGAAGGTGGTGTGGAGCGGCGGGGCGGCGCCGTCCCTGTTCGGCGATGAGGCTCCGCTGCCGGCGGACGCACCGCCGGTTCCGCTGCCGCGCCCCGTGGGAGCGCTGATCGAAAGCGTGGTCTGCCACCGCGACCCGGAACGCTACGCCCTGCTGCACCGGCTGGTCTGGCGGGTGCTGCGGGGAGAGCGCGACATGCTCGGCCACCATGCCGATCCGCTGGTCCACCGGCTGGCGCTGCTGGACAAGGCGGTGCGGCGCGACCTGCACAAGATGCACGCTTTCCTGCGCTTCCATGAGGTGCGGGATCCGGATGGGGCGGAGCGCTATCTCGCTTGGTTCGAGCCCGACCATTTCATCGTCGAGGCGACCGCCCCCTTCTTCGTCGAGCGCTTCGAAAGCCTGGTCTGGACGATCCTGACGCCGGTCGGATCGCTGCTGTGGGACCGGCGCTCGCTGACGGTCGGGCCGGCGGCTTTGAGGCCGGAGGGGCTCGACCGCGACGACCGCTTCGCCGAGGGCTGGCAGCGCTACTATGAGAGCACCTTCAACCCGGCGCGGGTGAACCCCACCGCGATGCGGGCGGAGATGCCGCGGAAATACTGGGCCAATTTGCCGGAAGCCGCCGCCATTCCGGCGATGATCCGCTCCGCCCCGGCGCGGGTCCGGGCGATGATCGAGGCGGAAGCCGCCGCCCCCCGCCGCCGCTCCCCCGACAAGGCCGTCGCCGCCATGGCCCGGCAGGAGCCGGCGACGCTGGCCGAGCTGAACCGCATCATCCGGACAGCAGACCCCCTGGTGCCGGGGGCGACGCAGGCGGTGCTGGGCGAGGGGCCGGTGGGAGCCGCCATCGCCATCGTCGGCGAGCAGCCCGGCGACCTGGAGGATGTGGAGGGCCGCCCCTTCGTCGGCCCGGCCGGACAGCTGCTGACCCGCGCGCTGGAAGAGGCCGGGATCGGGCGCGGCGCCGCCTACCTGACCAACGCGGTGAAGCATTTCAAGTTCGTCGTCCGCGGCACGCGCCGGCTGCACCAGTCGCCGACCGCCGGCGAGGTGAAGCATTACCGCTGGTGGCTGCTGAAGGAGCTGGCCTTTGTCCGCCCGCGTCTGGTGGTGACGCTGGGCGCCACCGCCGCCCTCGCGCTGACCGGGCGCAGCGTCCCGGTTTTGCGGGAACGCGGGCCGATGGGATTCGGCGATTGGGAGGGGTTCGTCACCGTCCACCCGTCCTATCTGCTGCGCCTGCCGGCCGGGGCGGGGGCGGAGCAGGCCTATCAGGACTTCGTCGCCGACCTGCGGCAGGCACGGGGGATGGCGGAGGAGAGCGCGATAGGCGTTGAACCGGATCGCGTAAAATCGGACTCGATGTGAAGCCTGGCCCGATCGTCAGTCGAAAAGCCATGGCGCCGTGCGTTTCATAGCAAACGCACGGCGCCATGGTAAGCCCAGCTCTTTACTTCGACATTTCGACGATGGCGTTGACCAGCTTGTCGCCATTGGCCTTGGTGAAGCCATCCCAGACCTTGCGGACGGCGGCCTGGAAGGCGGCCGAATCGACGTCGCGGTTGACCTTCATGCCCTCCTTCTCCAGCGCCGCGATCATGCCCTCTTCCTTGGCGATGTTCATCTCGCGCTGCTTGGCGACGGCGTCGCGCGCGGCTTCGACGACGATCTTGCGGTCGGCCTCGCTCAACGACTGGAACTTCTTGTCGTTCATGACCATCGCCAGCGGCGAATAGGCGTGCTGGGTCAGCGACAGGTACTTCTGCACCTCGTTGAACCTGAAGGAGACGACGATGCCGACCGGATGGTCCTGGGCGTTCACGACGCCGGTCTCCAGCGCGGTGTAGAGCTCGGCAACCGGGATCTGCTGGGGGTTGGCGCCAAGCAGGGCGAACATGTCGTTGAGGGCGCGCGAGTTGTTGACGCGCATCTGCAGACCCTTGAGGTCGGCGGGAACGCGGATCGGGCCGCGGCTGTTGGTGATGTTGCGGTAGCCGTTCTCGGGGAAGCCCAGGACCTTGAGGCCATGCTTGCCGAACTGTGCGGCCACACCCGAACCGATCTCACCGTCGAGAACCTTGTAGGCGACCTGGCGCGTCGGGAAGATGAAGGGCAGCTCGAACACGCCGGCTTCGGGAACCAGGCCGGTGAAGTTGTTGAGGCCGGAGATGGTGATGTCGGTGATGCCGGACCGGGTTCCGTCGATCATCTGGGCATCGTTGCCGAGCTGCCCCTGCGGGAACACGGTGACGGTGATCGCGCCCTTGGAGCGGGATTCGACCTGCTCCTTGAAGTAGAGCGACATCGTCTGCTGCAGGTCCGTATCCGGCGCCGCGTGGCCGAGCTTCAGCTTGACCTGCGCGGAGGCCGAGACGGAGACAAGGGCCAGGACGGCCGCCAGTCCCAGGGTCTTGAGCGTGTTCATTGGTATTCCTCCCTTGATTGACTTGGCCTTGAGTGACCGGCCCCGATCAGCCGGCCCCGATCAGCCGGCGAAGAACTTCATCGGGACGATGATGAGAGACGGGAACAGGACGAAGACGACCAGCAGAAGGGTGTAGGCGACGATGAAGGGCAGCGCTCCTCTCACCGCGGTGCTCATCTGCGCGTGGCCGACGCCGCAGACCACGTTGAGGACGGTTCCGACCGGCGGCGTGATGAGGCCGATCGAGGTGTTGATGACGAACATCACCCCGAAATACACCGGGTCGATGCCCGCCATCTTCACGATCGGCATGAACAGCGGCACCAGGATCAGGATCGTCGGGCTGAGATCCATCACCATGCCGACCATCAGAACGATCAGCATGATCACGCCCATCAGCACGCGTGGATGATCGACCAGCGGACCGAGAAGTTCCGCCAGCTGCTGCGGCAATTGCGCGACGGTGATCAGCCAGGCGGCGACCATCGCGGCGCCGACCAGGAACATCACCATGGCGGTGGAGCGGCCGGCAACGATCAGGATGTCGTAGAAGCCCTTCAGGGTCAACTCGCGGTAGACGAGCGTGGACACGGTGATGGCATAGACGGCCGCGACCACCGCCGCCTCGGTCGGCGTGAACAGGCCGAAGCGGATGCCGCCGATGATGATGATCGGCAGAAGCAGCGCCCACACGCCTTCACGCAGGGCGGCAAGACGCTCGGCACCCGTGGCGCGCGGCGTGGTTTCCACCGTTTCCTTGCGCATGATCATCCACCAGACGACCATCAGGACCGCGCCCATCATCAGGCCGGGTGCGATGCCGCCGAGGAACAGCTTGGCGATGGAGATGTTGCCGGCCACGCCGATGATGATCAGCGGCAGCGACGGCGGAATGACCGGCGCGATGATGCCGCCCGACGCCAGCAGGCCGATGGACGGGCCTTCCGGATAGCCGGACTTCCGCATCATCGGGTAGAGGATCGACACCAGCGCCGCCGCGTCGGCCACGGCCGAACCGGACAGGCCGGCCAGCAGAACCGAGGTGATGACCGCCACATAGCCCAGCCCGCCCTTGCGATGGCCGACCAGGGTGGCCGCCAGTTGGACGATGCGCCGCGACAGGCCGCCATGCGCCATCACCTCGCCGGCGACGAGGAAGAAGGGCACGGCGAGAAGCGGGAAGCTGTCGACGCCGTTCATCAGCGACTGGGTCAGCACGTCGGCGCTGAACAGGTCCAGATGCAGCATCAGCGCCATGGAGGAGAGAAGCAGCGCGAAAGCGACCGGCAACCCCATCAGGATGCTGATGAGGAGAACCGAGAGAAACAGAAGCATGACCATTATTTGCTCTCCGGCGCAGGCTTGACGGTTTCAGGCGGACCGAAAAGCCGCATGATCGCCACGAACGCCATGAGGAGGCCGGACACGGCGCCGGCCAGATACATCACCCCGGTCGGAAGCCCGGTGAGTGGCGAAATGTTGTGCCAGTTCGCGATGGTCTGCCCCACGGCGCCCCAGAACAGCATCGAAACCGACACGAGAATGACCAGCCACGAAAAGCGGCGCAGGATGGGGACGGCGCGCGGAAAGAAGGCTTCGGAAAATTCGGAAACCGCTAAGTGTTCGCCCCGCCGCAGGGCGACGACGGCGCCCAGCATCACCACCCAGACGAAGCCAAGGCGGGACAGTTCGACGGAAACCCGAAGTCCCGACGAAAAGCCGTAGCGCATGACCACGTTGGTAAACACAAGGACGATCATCGCCGCCATCAATATTGCCATGATGGCGTCGATCCAGGTCCAGAGGAACGACACAAGTCGGCCCATGGCACTTCCCCCCAATTGTATTCTTCTGCTGCCCCAATCACCGTGCTGTGCACTTGACAATAGGGCGCACCTTGAACGTACCGTTTAGTGTTATCGATAACACCGCATGCGTCAAGGGGGAACGGGGCCGCAGGGCGCCATTTTGTCGGGGGCACGCGGGCTCTGGCGCATCGGAAAACGACGCGGGGACGGATCCAGCCGCCGGGCTTGAGGCCGCCCGCGCTCCGGTGGTATCTGTGACGGATTCTTCGTGCCAAAGCGCCAGGGTATGATATCGTTAACATCTGCGACAAAAGGTCTGACCCTGTGGATGGCGGCGATGGCGGGCAGCCGTCCGTATCGGCGGTTCGCGGGGCCGTCTCCAGAATGCCGTGCGTCGCGGTGATCCCGAATCGGATGCCCCAAGCCAGAAGAGGCACATGACCAAACGCCCAGCAAAGCCCACGATGCGCGACGTGTCGCGCCTGGCCGGCGTGTCCACCATGACGGTGTCGCGTGTCCTGACCGACCCCAGCCTGGTGGCGGAGGAAACCCGGCAGCGCGTCCTCCAGGCAGTGGAGCAGTTGCGCTATGTTCCCGACCGGGTGGCGGGCAGCCTGTCGTCGCGCCGGAGCGGGTTCGTGGCGCTGATCCTGCCCACACTGATGAACTCGAATTTCGCCGATACCGCCCAGGCCTTGAGCGAGGGGCTGCACAGCGCGGGCTATCAGCTGCTCATCGGCTACACGCTCTACCGGCTCGACGAGGAGGAGCGCGTCATCCAATCCGTGCTGACGCGGCGTCCGGAAGCGATCGTGCTGACCGGGATCGAGCATTCCCGGAAGACCACGGCGATGCTGTTCGAGGCCGGCGTGCCGGTGGTGGAAATCTGGGACCTGCAGGACCGGCCCATCGACTATGTGGTCGGCTATTCCAACTTCGAGGTCGGCCGCGCCGCCGCCCATCATCTCGTCGGGCTGGGGCACCGCCGGGTCTGCGCCGTCGGCCCCTGCGACAGCGGGGAGGCGCGCGATTTCCGTGCCGAACAGCGCCTCGCCGGCTTTGCCGCCGGCCTGCGGGAAACCGGCACTCCCGACGACCTGATCTTCCGCCACTCCCATGTGCCGCTGTCCTTCACCGAGGGGGCCGAGGCGATGGAGATGGTGGCCCGCGAGGCCCCGGACGCGGAGGCCATCTTCGCGGCGTCGGACCTGCACGCCGTCGGCGTGCTGATGGAGTGCCAGCGGCGCTCGATCCGCGTGCCGGAGGACCTGTCCATCATGGGATTCGGCGATTTCGAGATCGGCCGGCAATCCGTTCCGCCGCTGACGACGATGCGGGTCGATGCGCGGGCCATCGGCCTCAGGACCGCCGAGGTGATCCTGGGGGCCCTCGGCGTGCAGCCGCCCCAGGAGAGCACATCCGAGGAAACTGCATCCAAGAACTCTCCAGCGCGGGTTCACGACCTGGGATTCGAGGTGCTGACCCGCGGCAGCACGCGCCCCGGAAACTGGAAACGCTGAGGCCGGCCGGCGGTTGACGGGCGGCGCTTGTCGGGCGGAGGCGGCGGGGCTCCCTCCCCGCCGCCGGTCCGGTCAGTGCTGCAGGCTGGAGCTGGGGAGCGTCGGATCGAAGGCGATCTGCACCTTCATCGCCCGGCCGCGGTCGGCGGCGAGGTCGAAGGCGGCGCGGGCGTCGGGCAGCGCGATGGTGTGGGTGATCAGCGGCTTCACGTCGATCAGGCCCTTGCGCATCAGGCCGACGCCGATGGCGAACTCCTCGTGGAAGCGGAAGGAGCCGCGCAGATCCAGCTCCTTGGCGGTGATCGCCATCATCGGCAGCGACATGTCGCCGCCGAGGCCGAGCTGGACGATCACGCCGCGCGGCCGGAGCGCCCCGATCCCGGCGGTGAGCGCGGCGACCGCGCCGGAGCATTCGTAGAGAACGTCGAAAGTGCCCTTGTCGGCCGAATAGGCCGCGAGCGCCTCCGGCTCCTCCCTGGAATTGATCGTGCGGTCGGCGCCCGCGGCCTTCGCGAGGTCGAGGGTGAAGTCCATCAGATCGACGGCAACGATCTCGGACGCGCCGGCGCGGCGGGCGGCGAGGATCGACAGCACGCCGATCGGGCCGCAGCCCGTCACCAGAACGCGCTTGCCAAGCAGATCGCCGGCCCGCCGCGTGGCGTGCAGGGCCACGGCCAGCGGTTCGGCCATCGCCGCCTCGCCGGCGCTGAGCCCGTCGGCCGGGACGCATTGCACGGCGTCGGCGACCAGCGCTTCCCGGAAGGCCCCCTGGATGTGGGGAAAGGGCATGGCGCTGCCGTAGAAGCGCATGTTGAGGCACTGGTTGTGCAGGCCCTGCTGGCAGTAGCGGCAGGTCCGGCAGGGCCGCGACGGCGACACCGAAACCAGCTGGCCGACCTCCAGCCCGGTGACGCCGGGACCGATCTTGGCGACCCGGGCCGAAACCTCGTGGCCGAGGATCATCGGCTGCTTCAGCCGGACGGCGCCGAAGCCGCCATGCTGGTAGTAATGCAGGTCGCTGCCGCAGATGCCGCCGGCGGCGACCGCGAGCCCGACCTCGCCTTCGCCCGGCTCGGCATCGGGATGCTCCTCGATGCGCAGATCCTTCGCGGAATGGGCGACGATGGCTTTCATGGAGGATCTCCTCAGAGGACCGGTGTCGGAAGCGGCTGCCCGGCGAATTGGGCGGCGATGTTGTCGCGGACGAGCTGGCCCATGGCCTTGCGCGTCTCGACCGTGCCCGAGGCGTGGTGCGGCTGGAGCAGCACGTTGTCGAGGGCCAGGAAGCGCGGATTGAGTTTCGGCTCGCCTTCGAAAACGTCAAGGGCGGCGGAGCCCAGCGTCCGGGCCTCCAGCGCGTCGAGCAGCGCCTCCTCGTCGATGTTGGACGCGCGGGAGATGTTGATCAGCATTCCGTCCGGCCCGAGCGCAGCGATCACCTTGCGGTCGATGATGTGGCGGGTGGCGGCCGACGCCGCAAGCGTCACGAACAGGAAGTCGGAGCGCTCGGCGAGGGAGACCGGATCGGCGATGAACGCCATGTCGGCCGCATAGCTCTTGGGCGCCACGTCGGTGTAGGCGATCTCCATGCCGAAGCCCTGGAGGCGCTTGGCCACCTCGAAGCCGATGCGGCCCAGCCCGACGATGCCGGCGCGCCGGCCCCAGACGCGGCGCTTCAGCGGATAGAGGCCCTTGGCCGCCCAATCGCCGTTCCGGACCCAGCCTTCGGCGCCGATCATGCCGCGCGACTGGCAGAGCATCATCGCGACGCCGAGATCGGCGACGTCGTTGGTCAGCACGTCGGGGGTGTTGGTCACCCGGATGCCGCGTTCGCGGCAGGCCTCCAGATCGACGGCGTCATAGCCGACGCCATAGACCGCGACGATCTCCAGCTTCGGGCAGGCCTCGATCATGGCGCGGTTGGCGCCGAGTTCGCCACGCGTGGCGATGGCGCGGACCGACGGGCCGACCTGGGCCAGGAAGGCCGCCTTGTCGGCCGCTTCGAAATAGCGGTGCGTCCGGTAGGCCTCGTTCAGCGGCCCCTCGTCCCACTCCGGATAGGGACCGACCTGCAGAATCTCGGGTTTTTCCATTTTGAATTCCTCCCTCGGAAAGCGCTTGACCGTAGTGTTATCGATAACATAAACAGGGGGTGCGATGCCTGTCGAGGCAAAAAAATCGGGAGGAAACGGTGTCTCTGGAACTTTTCAGTCTGAAGGGCCGGCGCGCTCTCGTGACCGGCTCGTCGCAGGGCATCGGGCTCGCCCTGGCCAAGGGTCTCGCCGCCGCTGGCGCCGCCGTGGTCCTGAACGGCCGGGATGGCGACAAGCTGGCGCGGGCCGCCGAACAGATCGGCCAACAGGCCGCCATCCTGGCTTTCGACGTGACCGACCATGGGGCCGTGCGCGAGGCGGTCGACCGGTTCGAGGCGGAAAGCGGGCCCATCGACATTCTCGTCAACAATGCCGGCATGCAGTTCCGCACGGCGCTGGAGGATTTCCCGGCCGACGCCTTCGAGCGGCTGATGCGGACGAACGTCTCCAGCGTCTTCAATGTCGGGCAGGCCGTCGCCCGCCACATGATCGGCCGCAAGGCCGGCAAGATCATCAACATCGCCAGCGTCCAGACCTCGCTGGCCCGCCCGTCCATCGCCCCCTACACCGCGACCAAGGGTGCGGTCGGCAACCTGACCAAGGGCATGGCGACCGACTGGGCGCGCCACGGCCTGCAGTGCAACGCGATTGCGCCCGGCTATTTCGACACCCCCCTCAACGCAGCCCTGGTTGCGGACGCCGACTTCTCGGCCTGGCTGGAGAAGCGGACGCCGGCCGGTCGCTGGGGCCGTGTCGAGGAACTGGTCGGCGCCTGCGTGTTCCTGGCGTCCGACGCCTCCTCCTTCGTGAATGGGCATGTGCTCTATGTCGACGGCGGCATCACTGCTTCGCTCTGACACGGGCGGCGTCAGCCGCTTCGTGCTGATGGGGGTGTCGGGCTGCGGAAAATCATCGGTCGGCGCTTCGCTGGCCGAGCGGCTCGGCGCCACCTACGTCGATGGGGACGATCTCCATCCCGAACCCAACATCCGCAAGATGGGCGCCGGCATCCCGCTCACCGACGAGGACCGCTGGCCCTGGCTCCTGCGTGTCGGACAGGCGCTTGCCGAAGGCGGGCCGATGACCTTCGTCGGCTGCTCGGCGCTGAAACGGGCCTACCGCGACCGCATCCGCGAGACGACCGGGATGCCGGTTCGCTTCATCCACCTCGCGGGCGCCCGGGACCTGATCCTGGCACGCATGAATGCCCGTCCCGGCCATTTCATGCCATCCTCCCTGCTCGACAGCCAGTTCGCGGCATTGGAGCCGCCAACCGCCGACGAGGGCGCCGTTATCGTTAACATCGACCAGCCGCTGGACCGGATCGTCTCGGCGGTGATCGCAGCGTTGCAGGAGGGGGAGCGATGAGCAGGGCAATCGCGCTGATCGGCGCAGGCGCCATGGGCGGCGCCATCGGTGCTCGGTTCCTGGAGACCGGCAACAGCCTGACCGTCTTCGATCTCGATCCCGTAAAGGTCGCCGCGCTGGAAGCCAAGGGAGCCGCCGCCGCAGCCAGTGCCGCGCAGGCGGCGAGCGTGGCCGATTGCGTCATCCTCAGCCTCAATTCGCCGGGGATCGTCCGCGCCGCCGTGTTCGGTCCGAACGGCGTCGCCGAGGGGGCAAGGCCCGGAACGCTGATCGTCGACATGTCCTCGATCGATCCCGACGCCACCAGGGCGCTTGCCGCCGATGCGGCGGCCAAGGGCCTGCGCTGGGTCGACAGCCCGCTGTCCGGCGGTGCGCCCAAGGCGCTCATCGGCCAGCTCACCCTGATGCTCGGCGGGGCGGACGGCGACGTCGCCGACGCCCGCGAGGTGCTCAAGGATGTGGCGGGCAACATCACCCATATGGGTCCGTCCGGCGCCGGCCAGACGACGAAGCTGATCAATCAGGTTCTCTGCGGGCTGAACTTCCTGGCGGTGGCCGAGGCGACCCAGCTTGCCATCGATGCCGGCGTCGATGCCGCCAAGATCCCGATGGCGCTGAAGGGCGGCAGGGCCGACAGCGCCATCCTCCAGGAATACATGCCGCGCTATGTCGCCAGGGATTACCGGCGCACCGGCCGCATCGACAACATGGTCAAGGACCTCAACGGCGCCCAGGACCTCGCGCGGCGCACCGGCACGGCCATGCCGCTGACCGCCGTCTGCGCGGAGGTTCACCGCATGCTGACCGCCGCCGGCCTCGGCGGCGAGGATCAGGCGGCGCTGATGGAGTTCTTCACGGGAGCAAAGAGGGAGTTTCCGCAATGATCACGCGTTTTGCCCTGTTCGAGGGCACGGTCAAGGCCGGCCAGACGGAGGCCTTCCGGGCCGCGGTGCTGGAGACCATCCTGCCGAGATGGAAGGCAATGCCCGGCGCCCTGGATGTCCGCGTGTCCTTCACGGAAGACCGCGATCCCGGCGCGCCGGAATATCCGCTGATCCTGGCGGTCAATTATCCCGACCGCGAAACCGTGGAGCGGGCGCTGGTAAGCCCGGAGCGCGACAGGGCGCGGGAGGCGACGGAAGCCGTGCTCGCCCGCTATTTCGAAGGCCGCATCCATCACCATGTGACGCAGGCCAACGAGTTCCCTCTCTGATTGGAGGTGCCGGGCGCAGGCCCGGCGACCTGCTCCCGGTTTCCCGACTCTTGCACACATTCTTCGTCGATCACCCGCTCAGGAGCGTTTGTCCCCGAATCGGATCCCGGCTGGAGGGCCGCCGTCTCTCGACAGAATGAGGCGTGATCATTATCGTGCTCGGCACAAGAATAATTGTGCAAAGCAAGCAGATCGATGTCGAGCGAGCCCCTGTCCCAGATCGGTCCATACCGGCTGACCCATGTGATGGGAAAGGGGGGGATGGGGGTGGTCTATGCCGGGGAGCATCTCCGGACGGGCATGAGAGCGGCGGTCAAGACCGTCACCAGCGTCGAGCTTTCGAAGCTAAGCCAGATTCGCCGGGAAATCCGCTCGCTCGCCCGGCTGTCCCACCCGGGCGTCGTCGTGATCCGCGACCACGGCATGAACGACGGGGTGCCCTGGTATGCCATGGAACAGCTGCGGGGCTCCACACTCGCCGATCTGTTCGACCGCCTGTGGGTCGCCCATCGCAACGGGACCGACAGCGAGGGAAGCAAGACCTCCGCGGAGATGGCGACCGACGTCGACGCGACCGCCGAGATCGGTGGCGTGCCGGACGGCTCTGCCGGAGCGGCTGGAGAAACGGCCGACGACGGGTATGCCTTCGGCGCCGGACGGAAGGCCGCGGCGGGCCATCTCCCCGAAGTGCTGTCGCTGGCATACCGGATTTGCGAAATCCTCTCCTACGTTCACGGCGAAGGGATCGTCCACCGCGATCTGAAACCGGCCAACATCTTCATCCGCAGCGACGGCTTGCCGGTTCTCGTCGATTTCGGTCTGGTCAGCGAGACGCGCGACGCCGTGGGGCGCGAGGTCGCCGATCCGGCGCAGCGGGTCAGCGGATCGCCGCCCTACATGGCTCCGGAACAGATCACCGGCGATGTCCTGGATGCACGGTGCGACCTTTACGCGCTCGGCTGCATGCGCTACCAGCTAGTGACGGGGGTCCTGCCTTTCACCGGCACCCGCAGCCAAATCTTCAACGGACATTTGGAGTAGAAATTATCATGACTGAAAAATTCCAAGATCTGAGCATAGACTACGAGTTTAAGAATGAAGAGCGCGATGAGATCATAAGCCATTTAGAGGAAATTAAGGTAAATCCTTACAAACACTACCCGTCATTCCGAAGGGTTGTTTTGAACGAAACAATTTCTTTGGCACCGATTAGGCGCTTCATTAAATTTCTTGAGCGCAGAAATTCTACGTCAAACTTCGCGAATCCCTTTGTTTTTATTAGAAATTCTCCTATCGATCGTACACTTCCAATTTTTAGCAATGACAACCCTGTCCATGAAAAATATCAGAAGAAAAAGACCTATGTTACAGAAGGTTTCTTGCAGATTTACGCCGAACTAACTGGACAACATATTATATCATACATGAATGTAAATGATGGAGATGCTTTTCACGATATTTTTCCATCTACTGAGATGGCAGAATCACAATCTCAAAAAGCATTTGGACCAATTTATTTCCATGGAGATCTATCAAATCATTTTGTTAGGCCGGATGTTGTGAATATCGTAAGCTTAAGGAGCTCGATTCAGAATGAAATATACACAACATTTGTTTCAAACAAAGAAATTTTTGAAATTCTGAGTGAAGAAACCAAAAAAATTCTTTCTGAAAAAATTTTTCTTACGCCTTATGGAGATCTAAATTCAAGAAAAAGCAAAGTCCTTCTCGGATCAGCTCCCAAACATTCCATAATTACAAATGGCATTAATATCTGTCTTGCAGAAAACCGTACATTTTCAGATGAACAGCGCGGACAAGATGCGCTCGCAGAACTTTTGAAGGCAGCACATATGAAGAAGAAAAAACTTCTGATGATGCCCGGAGATTTTGTATCGATACACAATAATCTATCTTTGCATGGAAAAGAAATAGGAGTTGTTTCAGATATTGAACAACAATGGCTTCGTTGGAGTATGAAAACTATAAATGTATACTCTATTTCTCCGCACTTAAAATATATCGAACCCGGGTCTGATTATCTTGTACATGGGTAAAAAATCCAGCCCATGCTTTATGCAGAAAAATAAAGCAGAATCATCTAAATGTGTGTTGACAGTCAAACACACATTCAACAAAAATGCTTTTGTTGCGTGCATTCTATGGATGCAACAGAAGATTGAAAATACCGGAGACAGAGATATGACGAAAAAAAGCAATGCGCTGATGGAAAAAGTTATCAATCTGGTTAACAATGGTGTTTCCAAGAAATCAGTTCATTCTCTTTCAGAGAGCTCGGAAAGCCGGCTTGGAGCAACCTGCTATCTACAAAATCTGGGTGCGACATGTTATGTTAATAATATAGATTTCTTGAGCCGCGCATGACCGTTACTTCCCAAAATTTTGGGGAAAAAAATAACGCTGGGGATGAAGGAATACCATCCCCAGCGTCAATCGGATTTTCCTCTACACAAGTCAAGCGTTATCGCTATGGAACTCATAGATCAATTTCGCCAGATGAAACACTCGAACGAATTATGCCGCATTTAAAGAAATTCGGCATAACAAGAGTGGCAAATATTACTGGATTAGATAGTATTGGCCTTCCTGTTTTTTCTGTTTATAGACCAAACTCACGATCTCTAGCAGTATCCCAAGGAAAAGGATTGGATTTATCCGCTGCCCGTGTTTCCGGCCTTATGGAAGCAATAGAATTTTATCATGCGGAACGTGTGAAGCTGCCGCTCCGCTGGGCCTGTTTCACGGAATTGCAACAAGAAGCCTCCGTTCTCGACGTGTCTCGCCTGCCCCGCATGACGACCAGCCGCTTTCACCCCTTCCGGCCAATCCTGTGGTGCGAGGGTCGAGACCTGATAGGCGGTGAACAGGTCTGGGTGCCCTATGAATCGGTTCACACCGATTTCTCATTGCCGCTTCCCGGCGGCAGCGGCAATTTTCAG
Source organism: Azospirillum humicireducens (assembly GCF_001639105.2). NCBI lineage: Bacteria > Pseudomonadati > Pseudomonadota > Alphaproteobacteria > Rhodospirillales > Azospirillaceae > Azospirillum > Azospirillum humicireducens. Next base: position 272,573 of record NZ_CP028905.1, on the reverse strand, counting down.
ATGAGTTCAAATGGTCTTGCAAGTGGCAATCATTGGCTCGAAGCCGTCGGCCACGGCATCTGCGAGGTGGTGGAGCGCGACGCCCTAGCACTTTGGTCCATCGACGGCGCCAGCGCCAACCCGGCCGGACGTCTCGATTTGTCGACGGTTGACGACCCAGCCTGCCGACAAGCGATCAACCTCTTCCGCGCAGCTGGACAGGCGATCGGCGTATGGTCGATCACCACGGATATCGGACTTCCGGCCTTCGCCTGCGTCATCGCCGACCGAGAGCCCAACCATCTTGACCAATTCTATTCAAGCGACGGCAGCGGTTGCCATGCAACGCGTGAGATCGCGCTGTTGCGTGCCCTGACCGAAGCCGCACAAACTAGGCTAACCTATATCGCCGGCGCCCGCGACGACGTCCATCGTGACTTCTTCAAATCGGCCCGCGATCCGGCCCGAGTCGCGCTGATGCTCGCCCGGATCGAACGGGACGAGATCGCGCCGGCGCTGTCCTTTCAAGCTATCCCGACTATGGACCAGGACAGCTTTGACGACGACATCGCCCATCAACTCGCCCGACTGCGCGCCGTCGGTATCGAGCAGGTGGTCGCCGTGGATCTCGGCGGCTATGTTCCGGGTATTGAGGTGGCGCGGGTCATCATTCCCGGTCTGGAAGGGTTGCACGACGCTCCGGGCTATTGTCCCGGCCCCCGTGCCCGCATTCGCGCCCGCAGGGAGTGCGATCATCAATGAAAGTCGTGGTGTTCCTCGGCCCTAGTTTGCCAACTCCGACGGCGAGAGCGGTCCTTGACGCCGATTTCCGACCTCCCGTCTCCCAGGGCGATGTCTATCGCGCAGTCCAGGACGGCGCCCATGTCATCGGAATCATCGATGGCTTCTTTGAGCGCATTCCCGCCGTCTGGCATAAGGAGATCCTCTGGGCACTGACCCAGGGCGTCCATGTGTTCGGCGCCGCCAGCATGGGAGCCCTACGGGCGGCGGAACTGGCCGACTTCGGAATGATCGGCGTCGGACGGATCTTCACCGCCTTCCGTGACGGGATCCTGGACGACGACGACGAGGTGGCAATCGTCCATGGTCCCGCCGACCTGGAATACCCGACCCTCAGCGAGGCGATGGTCAACATCCGCGCCACACTCGACCGGGCGGTCGAAGACGCAGTGATCGGTGGCACGGTCCGCGACCAATTGCTGATCATCGCGAAATCGCTGCATTTCCCTCAGCGCAATTACGAACGTATCTTCGCCATAGGCACGGACCAGGGACGAGAAAAAGACATCGGAGCCCTGCGCCGCTGGCTTCCAACCGGTCGCCTCGACATCAAACATGACGACGCCCTGTCAATGCTGCATGCTATCTCCGACTTGCTGGCCCATCCTCTGGAACCGAAGACGACGAATTATCCCTTCGTCCATACCGACACCTGGGAACGGATGATCCGTCAGATGGAACCGGCGTCCAGCGACGCGGCACAGGAGGATCTGCTGGAAGAACTCCGACTGAATCCAATGATCTACGACCACATCATGGATCTGGCGATGGCACGTGCCCTGGCCCTGCGCGATGCCGACCGGCAGGGCGTGACATCCGATGCGGAGCGGTTCGACGAGACTCTCAACGGCTATTTCGTGCGCCGCAACCTCGTTTCCGGGCCAGATATTCAATCCTGGATGGCCGACCAGGAGTTGGATGCCGCCGGACTGACCACGCTCATCGAACACGAACAGCGCATCGACATGATGAAGACCCTGCTCCGGTCTGATGTTCACAACGCGGTTCCCGAAAGCCTGCGCGTCTCCGGTCGTTTCGGCGTTCTGTCGCGCCGGGTGCGGGACAAGCGACGCTGGCTGGCCGAAAACGGCTTGGAGGGAGCCGACCTGAGCGCCACCGGCCTCAGCGAGAAAGAATTGGTCTTCTGGCACTTCAGAACCCGTCTTGGCATTCCGGTTCCAGTGCATCTCGACACCCATATCCGCGCTCTGGGCTTGGAGAACCGACGGTCATTCCTCCAGGCCCTTGCGCGGGACTATCTCTATAGCCGGCGCGGCGTCGAAACCGATCAGAGCCTGTTTGAAAAGGGCTTGCGTTAACAGCATGATATGATTCAAATTTTAGATGTAAACTGAAGCGGCTCGCAGCCGGAGGCCAGGATCGAGATGAAAACGAAGCGGTATTCGAACGGACCTGACCGATGAGGAATGGTCTCTGATAGAACCGCTGATGCCACAGAAGGACCCCACCGGCCGTCCGAGGTGTGTGGACCTTCGGGAAGTCTTGAACGCCTTGCGCTACTTGGCCCAAATGGGCTGTGGCTGGCGGCTTTTACCAAAGGACTTCCCGCCGTGGCAGACGGTGTATTGGAGGTTCTGGCATCTCCTGCGGCGCTTGCTGTTTCAGACGATCCAACGGTCTCTACGTCAATGGCAAGCGCGTGGACCGTTGCTGGCTCAACAATCAGGACGTGATTCGCATCGGCGGGGAGACGATGCTTCGGTTCTCGTTGCTTTCTGCCAACGAGATCGAGTTCATGGAGAAAATGTATGAGGCAGCCGTCCTTGATCCGTTAACTCGAATTTACAACAGAAGATATTTCTTCGGACTTCTTCATCAGTACATTGAAAAAAACATGCGGGCCAAACAACGGCTGGCATTGATAATTATTGATATCGACCATTTCAAGATTCTGAACGATACATATGGTCATCAGGTCGGAGATTTTGCGCTGCGTCATGTTTCTTCTCTGATTTGCCTGACTGTTCGCGCCGGCGACAAGGTGTGCCGCTTCGGTGGCGAGGAGTTCACGATTTTGCTGAACGAGGTCGATCTGCCTGAAGCCACGTCGATCGCAGAGCGCATCCGGGCCACCGTGGAGGACAACCCCTTGCTCTATGAGGGTGCGGTCATTCCGATGACGGTCTCGATAGGGGTTGCGACCCTCGACCATGCCTTCGGCAGTCCCGACCGTCTGTTCGCCCTCGCCGATGCGCGGATGTATGAAGCCAAGAATGCGGGGCGCAATCAGGTCTGCAACGGTCCGGTGGCTTTGCCGCGTTGAAAGCGTCGTTGTCCGGGTAGAATGAAAATCACCGCAGAGGCGTCAGGCGCCGGCGGGACCGGATCGGGGAAATCGCCCGCCGGTCCGGAACGGCCGGCGGCGGGCGAACCACCAGACGGTGGAATGATCCGGGACATTCGGGAAGCCGAACAGGCGGGGGAGACGCTCCTGCACGAGCAGCGCGGCGCACCACGGCGTGGGCGAGCCGCGCAGATTTCAAATCACCCCGCGCCGCCGCAGCTCCCCGACCACCTGGGCGACCATCTCTTCGGTGCCGTGTTCGGCGCCCTTCAGCGTGATCTCCGGCGCTTCCGGCGGCTCATAGGCGCTGTCGATGCCGGTGAAATGGGGGAGCTGGCCGGCTCTCGCCTTCCGGTAGAGCCCCTTGGGGTCGCGGGCCTCGCAGACCTCCAGCGGGGTGTCCATGAAGATCTCCACGAACTCGCCGTCCTCCACCAGGGAGCGCGCCATCCGGCGCTCCTCGCGGAAGGGGGAGATGAAGCTGACCAGCACGATCAGACCGGCCTCCACCATCAGCTTCGACACCTCGGCGACGCGGCGGATGTTCTCCACCCGGTCCTCGTCGGTGAAGCCCAGATCCCGGTTCAGCCCGTGGCGGACATTGTCGCCGTCGAGGATCATGGTGCGGCGGCCGAGACGGTGCAGCTCCTGCTCCAGCCGGTCGGCGACGCTGGACTTGCCGGAGCCGGACAGGCCGGTGAACCACAGCACGCAGGGCTTCTGCAACCCGCCGGCCCGCGCCGCCTTGTCCAGCTTCGAGGCGTGGCGGTGGATATTGGAGGCGCGGCGCAGCGGGAAGCGGATCATGCCGCAGCCGGCGGTGGCGTTGGTCAGCCGGTCGATCAGGATGAAGCTGCCGGTCTCGCGGCTGTCGGCATAGGCGTCGAACGGGATCGGCCGGTCGAGCGCCAGATTGCAGAAGCCGACATCGTTCAGGTCGAGATGCTTGGCGGCGGCATGCTCCTGGGTGTTGACGTTGATGGCGTGCTTCAGCTCCGTCACCTGCGCGCCGACCGTCGCCGTGCCGGCGCGCAGCAGATAGGAGCGGCCGGGCAGCAGCGGCTGCTCGTCCATCCACACCACATGGGCCGCGAACTGGTCGGCCACCTCCGGCCGGCCGGCGGCGGCGACGATCATGTCGCCGCGGCTGGCATCGACCTCGTCGGCCAGCACCAGGGTGACCGCCTGTCCGGGCAGCGCCGTCTCCAGATCGCCGTCCATGGTGACGATCCGCGCCACCCGGCTGGTCCGCCCGCCGGGCAGGATGGCGACCTCGTCGCCGCTGCGCAGCGCGCCGCCGGCCACCGTGCCGCAGAAGCCGCGGAAGTCCTGGTTGGGCCGGTTCACCCACTGCACCGCCATGCGGAAGGCGCCGAGCTTTTCCTCCGCAGCGGCGTCGACGCTCTCCAGATGGCCGAGCAGGGTGGGGCCGCCATACCAGCCCATGGCGTCCGACGGCTTGGTGACGTTGTCGCCGGTCAGCGCCGAGACCGGGATGCAGGTGACCTCGTCGATGCCGATGCGCTGGGCGAAGACGCGGTAGTCGGCGGCGATCCGCTCGAAGGTCGCGCGGTCCCAGCCGACGGCGTCCATCTTGTTGACCGCCAGCACGACATGGCGCACGCCCAGCAGCGAGACGATGGTGCTGTGGCGCCGGGTCTGGGTCAGCACGCCCTTGCGCGCATCGACCAGCAGGACCGCGGCGTCGGCGGTGGACGCGCCGGTGACCATGTTGCGGGTATACTGCTCGTGGCCCGGCGTGTCGGCGACGATGAACTTGCGGCGGTCGGTGGTGAAGAAGCGGTAGGCGACATCGATGGTGATGCCCTGCTCGCGCTCCGCCGCCAGCCCGTCGACCAGCAAAGCGAGATCGAGCTGGCCGGCGCCGGTGGTGCCGAAGCGGCCCGAATCCGCCTCCAGGCTGGCCAGCTGGTCCTCAAAGAGGCATTTGCAGTCGTAGAGCAGCCGGCCGATCAGCGTCGACTTGCCATCGTCCACCGAGCCGCAGGTGATGAAGCGCAGCAGGTCCTTGCCGTTCTGGCGGGCCAGATACTCCTGCACTTGCGTGGCGGCATCCATGGGGGCGGCATCCGCAGGAGCGGCGGCGGGATCGAGATCCGTCAGCATCAGAAGTAGCCTTCCTGCTTCTTCGCTTCCATCGAGGCGGCGGCGTCCTGGTCGATCACGCGGCCCTGCCGTTCCGAACCGGTGGACAGCAGCATCTCGCGGATGATCTCGGGCAGGGTGGCGGCGGTGCTGCGCACGGCTCCGGTCAGCGGATAGCAGCCGAGCGTGCGGAAGCGCACCCAGGCCATCTCCGGCACCTCACCGGGCTTCAGCGGCAGCCGGTCGTCATCGACCATGATCAGCGTGCCGTCGCGCTCCACCACCGGACGCGGCTTGGCAAAATAGAGCGGCACCACCGGGATGGCCTCCTGGTGGATGTATTGCCAGATGTCCAGCTCGGTCCAGTTCGACAGCGGGAAGACGCGGATGCTCTCGCCCTTGTGAATGCGCCCGTTATAGAGGCTCCACAGCTCCGGCCGCTGGTTCTTCGGCTCCCAGCGGTGGGTGGAGGTCCGGAAGGAGAAGATGCGCTCCTTGGCGCGGCTCTTCTCCTCGTCGCGGCGCGCCCCGCCGAAGGCGGCGTCGAAGCCGTGGGCGTCGAGCGCCTGTTTCAGCGCTTGCGTCTTCATCACGTCGGTGTGGACGGCCGAGCCGTGGCTGACCGGGCCGATCCCCCGGCGCACGCCGTCCCGGTTGATGTGGACCATCAAATCGATGCCCAACTCCCGCGCCATGCGGTCGCGGAACTGGATCATCTCCCGGAATTTCCAGGTCGTGTCGACATGCAGCAGCGGGAAGGGCGGCTTGGACGGATAAAAGGCCTTCATCGCCAGATGCAGCAGCACCGCGCTGTCCTTGCCCACCGAATAGAGCATGACCGGCTTTTGGAACTGGGCCGCCACCTCGCGCATGATGTGGATGCTCTCCGCCTCCAGCCTTTGCAGGTGGGTGAGGCGGGCCGGCGTGGTCACGATGGCGGACAAGCTGGCCTCGGAGCCGGTGACTGAACCGGTGATGGGCCCGGAGCCGGGGATCTCCCTGGCCGCGGGGCGGGTGTCGAGAAGCGGATCAAGGAGCATAGCCGGCCTTCTTCTGCATGTCTCCGGCCACGGCATCGAACACGGTCCGACGCTTGCGCGACCATTGGATCGGGCGCTTCGACGGGTCGAAGCCTTCGGGTTTCTCGACGGGCGTCCAGCTGACCTCGCCATTGCTGCGCGAGGCGCGGGACGATCCCAGGATGGGAAGGTCGCCGATCCGCTCGAACGGATAGCGCCCCTCGTCCAGCTCCAGAAAGCGCATAAGGTCGCGGACCGTGCCGTCGGGGGCGGCCACCGCATCCTCGAAGCGGACCAGCCGGCAGGCGTCGGCGCTCATCCGGCTCTGCGCCTCCAGCGCCGCCTCGGTGCCGAAGCTCCATTCCCGGCAGACGTCGGCAAAGGTCCGGCCCAGGAAGCGCAGAGGCCAGGTGTCGATGGTGGACTGCACGGCGCGGCGGCCGTCGCGCAGCACGATCAGGCAGCGCTCCGCCGGGAACAGGTAGGGGAAATAGCGCATCATCCGGGTGTGGGGCGACTTGATCACCACCGTCTTGCCGGCCGGGAACTCCGCTTCGATCCGGCGCAGGAAGCCGCTCACCATATAGCAGAAAGTCTCCAGATCGTGGAACGAGTCCCGGTTGCGCCGGTAGAGGCGCAGAAAGCGCCCCTCATAGCTCCGCGCATCCTCCAGTGTGCTCAGGAAGGGCAGTTCCCGGATGCCGAAGGGGTTGACCGCCACGTCGGGATGCAATTCCAGCAGACTCTGCAGATAATTGGTGCCGCTGCGCGGCATCACCCCCTGCAGAAAGACGATCCGCGGTGCACGCCGCGGGCTGGCGCCGCCGACGGCAGCATCCTGCGGGAGCCCGCGGACCGACTGCGCCACCGACCTCAGATGACGGGCATTCTCTTCCCCGAACCAGGGATCGAAGAAACTCGACCGTTCCGTGCTGGGAAGTCGAAGAAGCCGTTTCCCGACGAAACCGATCTCCTTACGAAGTCGATGAACAGCGCCGCCTTCGAAGTGATTTCGAAGAGACGCGACATAATGATCGACGTTCAAGGTCTTCGCATTTCGAAACACACCGGCCTCCTTTTGCGTCACCTCTGCGCTTGGCATATCGGATTTTCCTGATCTTCGACGGTCGACGCGCCATTTCTGCAAATTCGGCAATCGCCGTCTTCCACAGCTTGTTATGGTCCTATCGGATTGGCTTTTTTAGTTCTAATCCGGATCTAACCCCATGGTCTTACAAGTATGCGGGTACGGTCTCCAATGGTGTGATGTTCATGACATAGACTTACCATTGAATTCAAAGTCTCTATCCTGCAAGTAGAGAAAGCGCACTTGGGCATCTCTTTGTTTTTATTGATACGGATGCGAGGATCTTTCCTTGTGTATTCTGTAGAATTAGCCCATTGAAGCCAGATTTTTGACTTATTTATTCAAAGATTTTCCCTCAGGATAACTCTTCTTTCTGAGCGAAACTGCCGTCTCTCCGATCTTTCGGGTAACAGGGTGAAACCGAAGGTTCGTGCCCCCGCCCGTTCTTTTTCCGTGAGGATGGTCGGGCGGGCACCCTGCCGCTTGGCCGGGATGCTTTCGCTTGAACGCCGCCGGAGCGGGGGTTATGGTCGGCCCGCCGCAGACGGGGAATACTCTAAATTGTTTAACTCTCAGTCAGGAAACCCCACAGTGGCGGGTTTCGGCGCCGGTCCCTTTGCCCTTTTCCAGACCGCCTGGCACCACAGGTCGCTGATCCTGCGGCTGGCCCGGCGCGAGATCGACGCCCGCTACCGCGGGTCGATGCTGGGCATCGTCTGGGCGGTGCTGAACCCGATCCTGATGCTGGCGGTCTACACCTTCGTCTTCTCGGTGGTGTTCCAGGCGCGCTGGGGCGTGACGGGGGAGAGCAACACCGAATTCGCCCTGCTGCTGTTCTCCGGCCTGATCCTGTTCAACGTGCTGGGCGAATGCCTGAACCGGGCGCCCGGCCTCTTGCTGGAGAATGTCAGCTACATCAAGAAGGTGGTCTTCCCGCTGGAAATCCTGCCGCTGGTGTCGCTGGCGGTCGCGCTGTTCAACGCCGGCATCGGCTTCGTCATCCTGGTGGTCTTCCACCTGGCGGTCGCCGGGTTGCCGCCGCCGACAGCGCTGCTGCTGCCGCTGGTGCTTGTGCCCTTGTGCCTGACCACGCTGGGCTTGAGCTGGTTCTTCGCCGCGGCCGGGGTGTTCCTGCGCGACATCCGGCAGGTGGTGGGGGTGGGTGTCACCGTGCTGATGTTCCTGAGCCCGATCTTCTACCCGATGACCGCGATTCCCGAGCGTTTCCGCGCCATCCTGCACCTGAACCCGATGACCGCGATCCTGGAACAGTCGAAGGACCTGCTGTTCTGGGGCCGCATCCCGTCGCCGGTCGAGTGGGGTCTGGCGACGCTGGGCGCCTGGGTGGTGGCGTGGCTCGGCTATCTCTGGTTCATGAAGACCCGCCGGGGGTTCGCCGATGTCGTCTGATACTCCTGTCGTCATCCGTGCCGAGGGGCTGGGCAAGGCCTACGCCATCTTCAAGCGCCCGCAGGACCGGCTGAAGCAGATGCTGGTGCGCGGCCGGCGCAAGTACTATGACGAATATTGGGCGCTGCGCGGCGTCGATCTGGAGGTCCGCCGCGGCGAGACGGTCGGGCTGATCGGCCGCAACGGCTCGGGCAAGTCGACCTTCCTGCAGCTTCTCTGCGGCACGCTGACGCCGACCTCCGGCCGCATCGCGGTGGATGGGCGCATCGCGGCGCTGCTGGAGCTGGGCGCCGGCTTCAACCCCGAATTCACCGGGCGCGAGAACGTCTATCTCGCCGCCTCGGTGCTGGGCCTGTCGAACGAGCAGATTGCCGAGCGCTATGAGTCCATCGCCGAGTTCGCCGGCATCGGCGACTTCATCGAACAGCCGGTGAAGCTCTATTCCAGCGGCATGTACGCCCGCCTCGCCTTCGCGGTGGCGGCGCATGTCGATGCCGACATCATGATCGTCGACGAGATCCTGGCGGTCGGCGATGCATCCTTCACCCAGAAATGCATGCGCTTCATCCACCGCTTCAAGGAGCGCGGCACCCTGTTCTTCGTATCGCACGACACCGGGCAGGTGGTGAACCTCTGCGACCGGGTGGTGTGGCTGGACAACGGGTCGGTGCGGGCGGTCGGCCCGGCCAAGGAGGTCTGCCACGACTATCTGGCCGCACTCTACAGCGACCAGGACACCTCGCGCGGCTTCCGCATCGGCGGGGCGCGGCAGGCGCTTCCCCAGGCCAAGCGCGAGGAGCCGGTGGAGGACGCCCGCGCCGAGCTGCTGAAAGCCTCGCAGCATCGCAACGCCATCGAAATCTTCGATTTCGATCCCAATTCGCCCTGGTTCGGCGAGCGCGGGGCCAGCATCACCGACGTCCGGCTCCTCGACAGCGGCGGCATGCCGCTGAGCACGGTGGAGGGCGGCGAGGAGATCGTCCTGCAGGTGGCCTGCCACGCGGAGAAGGATCTGTTCCAACCCATCGTCGGGTTCTACATCCGCGACCGGCTGGGGCAGAACCTGTTCGGCGACAACACCCATCTCACCTACCAGCTCGACCCCATCCGCGTGCCGGCGGGACAGGATTTCGCCGCCCGCTTCCGCTTCCAGCTGCCCTACCTGCCGAGCGGCGACTTCTCCATCACGGTCGCGATCGCCGAAGGCACGCAGAACGACCATGTCCAGCATCACTGGATCGAGGACGCCCTGTTCTTCAAGGTCCATTCCAGCCATGTGGTGCAGGGTCTGGTCGGCATCCCGATGCTGAGCATCTCCATCGACACGCTGACCGGCGGCACGCCGCCCGGGACGGCCTGATGCCGCTTGGCCTGATGCAGCAATGACGCAAGGTTCCGCGCATCTTGCCCGCCCGCCCGCGGGCGGGCGGGGGTCCAGGTTGACAGGGCTGGGGTTTGGCGATAAGCCACAGCATCTTGTGGTTTCTTGCCGTCGCTGCCGGCCATCGTGCCGGCCGGTCGAATGCGTGAGAACCCCATCGGGATTGGACAGGCCTTCAAGACGCCATGGCGCCACGCAACACAAAGCCGCCCCGCCTGTCGGCTTCCCGGCGCAGCAGCCAGCCTGATCCCCAGCCAACCATGACCGGCAGCACCCTTTCCCCTGCCGCCGATGCGGCATTCCGGGACGGCGCCGGCGCGCCTGGGGCTCCCCCCGCCGCGATGCCCCCCACTGTGCACAGCAGCCCCGAAGACCAGCCGGATATGCCGCATCAGATGCCCGATTCCACCCTCAGCCCCCACCCCGCCAACCATGCCGGGGACCGCCCCGGAACGCGGCCGCTGGATCTGCAGGCCCTCTACACGCCCATCGTGCTGAGCGAACCGAACCGGCTCGTCTTCCCGCCGCCCTGGATCGGCCACATCCCCTTCGCCTTCTGGATCATCGACGCGCTGCGGCCCGCGTCCCTGGTGGAGCTGGGAACCCACAGCGGCAACTCCTACTGCGCCTTCCTGCAGGCGATCGCCGCCTGCGGCCTGTCGACCTCCTGCTATGCGGTCGACACCTGGGAGGGCGACCCCCATGCCGGGCTCTACGGCGACGAGGTCTACGAGGATCTGCGCGCGCACCACGACGCCGCCTATGCCGGCTTCTCGCGCCTGCTGCGGATGACCTTCGACCAGGCGCTGGAGTATTTCCCCGACGCCAGCATCGACCTGCTGCACATCGACGGCCTGCACACCTACGAGGCGGTCGGCCAGGACTTCCGCAGCTGGCTGCCGAAGATGAGCGGGCGCGGGCTGGTGCTGTTCCACGACATCAATGTCCGCGAGCGCGGCTTCGGCGTCTGGCAGGTGTGGGAGGAGGTGAGCGCCGCCTATCCCTCCTTCTCCTTCCTGCACTCCAACGGCCTGGGCGTGGCCTATGTCGGCAAGCCCGAGGCGATGCCCCCTGCGCTTGCCTGGTTGTTCGAGGCTGCCGGCGAGCGCGACCGCAACGCACTGGTCCGCCGCCATTTCGACCGGCTGGGGCAGGGGCTGGTCGACCGCTTCTGGGCGCAGCACCGGCTGAAGCAGATCGGCGACTACACCCGGCACGCCGACGCTCTGTCCGCACAGGTCGCCGACCGCGAGGCGACGGTCGAGCGGCTGACCGGCTGGGTCGCTGACCGCGATGCCGACATCGGCGCGCTGCAGGCCCATGCCGCCGAAACCGACCGGCAGTTGCATGCCCTTGCCGTCGAGACCGACCGGCAGCTCCATCTGCTGATGGACCGGCTGGGCGAACGCGAAGCCCAGCTCGCCGAGGCCATGGCCGAGGCGGAGCGCCAGACCGCCGAGGCCCGGCGCCAGGCGGCCCATGCCCGCGCCCTCCAGGACGAGCTGGCACGCCAGACCCACCGGCTGGAGGCGATGGAAGGCTCTACCTCCTGGCGGGCCACCGCCGGCCTGCGCTGGGCAAGCGCACGCTCGCGCACCGCAATCGTCAAGGCGCGCTTCATCGTCGGCATCTCCCGGCGCGCCCTGCCGATGCTGCTCTGCCAGCCGGAGAGCCGGCACCAGACCCTGGAGTCCCTGCGCCGCGACGGCCTGCGCCCGGCATGGCGCCGGATCATCCAGCAGGTCCAGGGCGGGCGGACGCCGTGCGCCGCCCCGGCGGCGCTGGACGCCCCCTCCTTCCCGGAGGTCGCCCGCCCGATCGAGATCGACCACAGCGTGGCCGTGCCCTTCGGCCATCGCCCGGCACTCGCCACCGGCCCCGACGGCACCCCTCCGACGATCGCCGTCGTCTGCCACCTGTTCCACGAGAACCTCGCGGTGGAGTTCCGCCGCTATTTCCTGAACATCCCCGTCCCGGCCGACCTGTTCATCTCGACCTCCGACCCCTTCAAGAAGTCGGTGATCGAGAAGGCCTTCTCCGGCTGGGACCGCGGCACGGTCGATGTCCGCGTCACCCCGAACCGCGGGCGGGACATCGCGCCCAAGCTCCTCGGGTTCCGCGACGTCTACGACCGCTACGATCTGGTCCTGCACCTGCATTCCAAGCAGTCCGACCATGCCTCGGTTCTGGCCAACTGGCGCGGCCAGCTGCTGGAAACCCTGCTGGGCTCGCCGGAAACCGTCGAGAGCATCGTCGGCGCCTTCGTCCAGCGCCCCGACCTCGGCATGGTCGGCTCGCAGCATTTCGAGCCGGTGCGCCACTGGATCAACTGGGGCAACAACTTCCCCTATGCCGACAGGCTGATGGCCCGGCTCGGGCTGACGCTGAGCGAAACCCGGGTGCTGGACTTCCCCTCGGGCTCGATGTTCTGGGCGCGCTCGGCGGCGCTGAAGCCGCTGCTCGACCTCGGCCTGTCCTATGAGGACTTCGCCGAGGAGCGCGGCCAGATCGACGGCACGCTCGCCCATGCCATCGAGCGCACCTATTTCCATGTCTGCGAAGCCGCCGGCTTCGGCTGGATCAAGGTCGCCGACCCCGCCCTGTTCCCCGACACGCCGGCGATCGCGCCGATCGACAGCCCGGCCGACCTCGACCGCTTCATCGTCGAGCATGGCCTCAAGCTCACCGGCAGCGACCTGCCGGCGCCGCGCAGCGTCCACCCGACGCCGATCGCCCAACCCGATCCGGCACTGATCGACCGGCGCAGCGCCAAGGCCCTCGGCCTAGACCGCGCGGTCGCACCGGCGACGGTCGCCGTCGGCATCGTCACCTACAACAACGACGAGGCCGCCGTCCGCCGCATCGTCGAAAGCACCCGCCTTGCCCTGGCCGAGGCCGGCTGCCCGACCGACGGCCGCATCCTGGTCATCGACAACGGGGAGTCGAGCGCGGCGACGACGGCCGGCGATCCCGCCATCCATCGCCTGGACAGCGCCGGCAACATCGGCTTCGGCGCCGGCCACAACCGCCTGATGGCCGCCGCCTTCGCCGCGGGGGCCGACCATTACATCGCCGCCAATCCCGACGGCGCCTTCCATCCGCAGGCGGTCCTGGCGCTGCTGCGCATGATGCAGGCCCAGCAGGACCGGGCGCTCGTCGAGGCCCTGCAGTTCCCGGTCGAGCATCCCAAGCCCTACGATCCCTTCACCTTCGAAACCCCCTGGCTGTCGGGCGCCTGCCTGATGATCCCGCGCCGGGCCTTCGAGGAGCTGGGCGGCTTCGACGAAACCTTCTTCATGTATTGCGAGGACGTGGATCTGTCCTGGCGGGCGCGAGCCAGCGGCTTCGTCCTGTGCAGCTGCCCGACGGCGATCTTCCTGCACGAGGTGACCAACCGGCCGCGCAATCCGGCCGTCCTGCGCATGATCCATGAGTCCGGCATGCTGCTGGCCCGCAAATGGGGAGCGCCGCCGGCCTTCCAGAGCTGGGTCGCCGGCGAGCTGCGCGGGCTCGGCCATCCGCCGCCGGAGACGCAGCCCGAACCGGTGCCCGCCGACTGGCGGCGCTGTGCCGATTTCTCGCATCACTTCAGCTTCGCGAAGGCCCGCTGGTAAGCCCCATGCACGCCATGCAAGACGACACCCACCTGCTGGACTGCATCGTCCGCTTCCACGACCCCCGCCGTCTGGCGGAGCTGGAACGTTGCGTCTTCTCCCTGATCGGTCAGCGCTATCGGCCACTGAACATCGTCCTGGTGCTCCAGCGCTTCACGCCGGCCGAGGTGGCGGCGACCGAGGCGGCGCTCGCCCCCGTGCTGAGCCTGCCCGGCGCCCCCTCCCTGACGGTGCGGAACTGGAACGGGGAGACGGTCGCCGACGCCCGCACCCATCTGCTGAATTGCGGGGTGGAGGCCGCCCAGGGCCGCTATCTCGCCTTCCTCGACTATGACGACCTGCTGTTTCCCGAGGCTTATGAGCTGCTGGTGGCGAAGCTGCGCGACCAGGAGGCGGCGATCGCCTTCGCCTCGGTCCAGGTGATGCAGGTCGAGGTGCGCGACCGCTTCTTCCGCACCATCGGTCCGCAGACCCCCACATACCGGGGCCGGGATCTGGGCGACCTGCTCGACCATAATTTCTGCCCGATCCACAGCTACCTGCTCGACCGCTCGAAGCTCCCCGCCGATCTCCTGCGCTTCGATCCGACGCTGACGATCGAGGAGGATTACGATCTGCTGCTGCGGATCTGCGCCCAGTATCCCGCCGATTTCTCGCTGATCGGCACCGAGATCGGCTACTACATCTACAAGACCGACGGCAGCAACACCGTAGGCCAGGCCGGCGGGCTCAGCGGCGAGAAGCTGGCGCTCTACGAGACAGTGCAGCGCCGCATCCGCGAGCGCAAGGCGATGACCCCGGTGTCGGTGCCGATCCAGGCACGGCTCGGGCTGGCGCATCCACAGGCCGGCCGGTCGATCCTGGAGGTCCACCGGCAGCTCCAGACCAGCGGCCGGCTCAAGCAGAAGCTGGGCGAACTGACGAGCCTGCGCTGAGAGCGCGGGCACCCCGATCCCTGCGGATCGATGTTTGGACAACGTGCCGTCGGCGGCGGAACCGCCCGGCCGCCAGCCGGAGATGAGACATGGACGTGCTTTCCCTCGACATTCCCGACGTGAAGATCATCCGTCCTAAGAAGTTCGGCGACCATCGCGGCTTCTTCTCGGAAACCTACACGAAGAAGACCTTCGAGGCGGCCGGCCTGCACCATGACTTCGTGCAGGACAACCACTCGCTGTCGGCCGAGGTCGGCACGGTGCGCGGCCTGCATTTCCAGCTGCCTCCCTTCGCCCAGGACAAGCTGGTGCGGGTGGTGCGCGGCGCCATCCTGGACGTGGCGGTCGACATCCGCAAAGGCTCGCCCAGCTTCGGCCGCCATGTCAGCGCGGTGATCAGTGCGGCGGAGTGGAACCAGATCCTGGTGCCGGTCGGCTTCGCCCACGGCTTCTGCACGCTGGAGCCGGACACCGAGGTCATCTACAAGGTGACCAATTATTATTCGCCCGAGCATGACCGCGGCCTGCTGTGGAACGATCCGGCGCTGGGCATCGACTGGCCGGTGACGGCGGACAAGGCGCGGCTGTCGGACAAGGACCACAAGCATCCGCCCCTCGCCCGGCTTGGCGATTTGTTCTGACGGCGCTATGGAGTGGAAGCGGTCCCTCATGCTACCCAGGACGGACCGCTTTTGATTTTTCGGCATGGTCGGGTAAGGTGGTTTGATGACGCGCATTCTCGTCACCGGCGGCGCCGGTTTCATCGGCTCGGCGGTGGTCCGCCAGCTTCTCGCCGAAACCGACGCCTTCGTCGTCAATGTCGACAAGCTGACCTACGCGGCCAACCTGTCCTCGCTGCCGGGGGCCGAGGGCAATCCGCGCTACGCCTTCGAGAAGGTCGACATCTGCGACGCCGCCGAGCTGCGCCGTGTCTTCGACACCCACCAGCCCGACGCGGTGATGCATCTCGCCGCCGAATCCCATGTCGACCGCTCCATCGACGGGCCGGGCGAGTTCATCCAGACCAACGTGGTCGGCACCTTCCGCCTGCTGGAAGCGGCGCGCGGCTACTGGTCGGCCCTGCCGGCGGAGCGCAAGGAGCGCTTCCGCTTCCACCACATCTCGACCGACGAGGTGTTCGGCACGCTGGGCGACGACGGCTTCTTCACCGAGACGACCGCCTACAGCCCCAACTCGCCCTATTCGGCCAGCAAGGCGTCGAGCGACCATCTGGTCCGCGCCTGGCACGAGACCTACGGGCTGCCGGTGGTGCTGACCAACTGCTCCAACAATTACGGCCCCTACCATTTCCCGGAGAAGCTGATCCCGCTGATGATCCTGAAGGGTCTGGCGGGCGAGAAGCTGCCGGTCTACGGCAAGGGCGACAACATCCGCGACTGGCTCTATGTCGAGGACCATGCCCGCGCCCTGCGGCTGGTGCTGGAGAAGGGCCGGGTCGGCGAGAGCTACAACATCGGCGGCCACAACGAGCGCACCAACCTGGAGGTCGTCCGCGCCATCTGCGCGCATCTGGACGAGATGGACCCGGCCGGCGCCCCGCACGACCGCCTGATCAGCTTCGTCACCGACCGCCCCGGCCATGACAAGCGCTATGCCATCGACGCCGGCAAGATCGAGCGCGAGCTGGGCTGGACCCCGCAGGAGACCTTCGAGAGCGGCCTGCGCAAGACGGTCGCCTGGTATCTGGAGAACCGCGACTGGTGGCAGGCCATCCTGAACGGCTCCTACCAGGGCGAGCGGCTCGGCCTGAAGGAAGAAGGAGCGGCGTCGTGAAGGTCCTCGTCCTCGGCAGCAACGGCCAGCTCGGCTTCGAGCTGATGCGCGCCAACTGGGCGCCGGGCACCGATGTGGTCGGCCTGCCCTATCCCGAGTTCGACGTGACCCGGCCGGGCGACGTGGACAAGGCGGTCGCCGCCCACGCGCCGGACCTGCTGGTCAACGCCACCGCCCACACCGCCGTCGACAAGGCCGAGAGCGAGGTCGACCTGTCCTTCGCCATCAACCGCGACGGGCCGGGCGCCATGGCGGCGGCCTGTGCCGCACGCGGCATCCCCTTCATCCATGTCTCGACCGACTATGTGTTCGACGGGACGAAGGACGGCATCTACACCGAGGACGACCCGATCAACCCGCTGGGCGTCTATGGCGCCAGCAAGGCGGCGGGCGAGCAGGCGGTGCGGGCGGCGACGCCGAACCACGTCATCCTGCGCACCTCCTGGGTCTACAGCGCCTACGGCAACAACTTCGTCAAGACGATGCTGCGCTTCGGCAAGGAGCGCGAGGAGATGCGGGTGGTCGCCGACCAGCACGGCTCCCCCACCGCCGCCGCCGACCTCGCCGCCGCCATCGTGCAGATCGCCCAGACCATCGAGAAGACGGGCAGCGCCGCCTGGGGCACCTACCACCTGACCGGCAGCGGCTATACCACCTGGCACGATTTCGCCGAGCGGATCTTCCAGCGGCTGGAAGAGCGCACCGGCAAGCGGCCGCGCCTGACCGCCATCGGCACGGCCGACTACCCGACCCCGGCGCGCCGCCCGGCCAATTCGCGGCTGGACTGCAGCCGTGCCAGGGAGCGTCTCGGCGTCTCCTGCCCGCCATGGCAGGACAGCCTGGACCGCGTGATCGACGAGCTGTTCACCAACCCGCCGCAGGCGTGAGGACGAGGACCATGAAGGGCATCATCCTGGCCGGCGGGTCCGGCACCCGGCTCTACCCGGTGACGCGGGCGATCAGCAAGCAGCTGCTGCCGATCTACGACAAGCCGATGATCTATTTCCCGCTCAGCACCCTGATGCTGGCGGGCATCCGCGACATCCTGGTCATCACCACGCCGCACGACCAGCCGCTGTTCCAGACGGTGCTGGGAGACGGGTCGCAGTGGGGCCTGAACCTGACCTACGCCATCCAGCCCTCGCCCGACGGGCTGGCCCAGGCCTTCATCATCGGCCGCGAGTTCGTCGGCAACGATCCTTGCGCGCTGGTTCTCGGCGACAACATCTTCTACGGCCACGGCCTGACCAACATCCTGCGCGCCGCTGGCGAGAAGGCCGAGGGCGCCAGCGTCTTCGCCTACGCCGTGCGCGACCCTGAACGCTACGGCGTGGTGGAGTTCGACGGTCAGGGCCGGGCGCTGAGCATCGAGGAGAAACCGGTCAAGCCGCGTTCCAAATGGGCGGTGACGGGGCTCTATTTCTACGACAACGACGTGCTGGACATCGCCGCGGCGGTGAAGCCGTCGGCCAGGGGCGAGCTGGAGATCACCTCGGTCAACGCCGCCTATCTCGACATGGGCAAGCTGTCGGTCGAGCAGATGGGCCGTGGCTATGGCTGGTTCGACACCGGCACCCACGACAGCCTGCTGGAGGCGGCGGAGTTCGTCCGCACCATCCAGCACCGCCAGGGATTGCAGATCGCCTGCCCGGAGGAGATCGCCTACACCTCCGGCTGGATCGACGCCGAGCAGGTGAGCCGTCTGGCCGAGCCGCTGAAGAAGAATGATTACGGGCGTTACCTGCTGGGGTTGCTCGGCTGAAGGACCGAGTGGTCCTTCAGCAGCCGCTCCTCCCAGGCGAGCGCCGAGGCCACGATGGTTTCCAGATCGGCGTGACGCGGGGTCCAGTCCAGCGTCACGCCGATCCGCTCCACACCAGCGACCAGAGCCGGAGGATCGCCGGCGCGGCGCGGGCCGATGCGCATCGGCAGCGGCCGGCCGGTCACCCGCTCCACCATCGCCAGCACCTCGCGCACCGAATAGCCGCGGCCATAGCCGCAGTTCAGCACCTCCGAGGCACCGCCCGCCTCCAGATGGCGCAATGCCGCGACATGGGCGTCGGCGAGGTCGCTGACATGGATGTAGTCGCGCACGCAGGTGCCGTCCGGCGTGTCGTAATCGTCGCCATGGATCTGCAGCTCCGCCCGCTGGCCGGTGACGGTCTGGGCGGCGATCTTGATCAGGTGGGTGGCGACACGCGACACCTGGCCGGAGCGGCCCTGGGGGTCGGCCCCGGCGACGTTGAAATAGCGGAGCGCCACATAGCGGAACGCAGCGGGGCGCAGGCCGTGCGCCGCCGCGGTGTCGCGCAGCATCCACTCCGTCATCAGCTTGGAGGCGCCGTAGGGGTTGATCGGCATCAACGGCGTCCGCTCGTCGATCGGCAGCCGCTCCGGCATGCCGTAGACGGCGGCGGTGGAGGAGAAGATGAAGCGGCCGATCCCGGCCTCCACGCAGGCCTCGATCAGGGCGTGGCTCTTGACCGTGTTGTTGCGGTAGTAGGCGAGCGGCCGCTCCACCGACTCCGGCACCACGATGCTGCCGGCAAAATGCATCACGGTGCCGATGCCATGGCGGGCGAAGAGGTCGGCCAGCAGCGCCTTGTCGCCGACATCGCCCTCGACCAGCGGCACGCCATCGGGGACCGCGGAGCGCCGGCCGGTGGACAGATCGTCCAGCACCACCACGGCCCGGCCCCGGTCGCGCAGCGCCAGCACCGCATGGGAGCCGATATAGCCGGCGCCGCCGGTCACCAGCACGGTGGCGCTGTCGCTCTTCTCTCCGGTCATCATCCGCTCGCCTGCATCCAGTTGGCACGAAACCGCAAAGATAATGGTTCGCGCCTGCAGCAACGCCGGCTTTTTCGCGGGATGGTCCGCCTCATTCGAACAGCTTCGGATGGCTCTCTCCGGATGGCGGCCGGACGGCGGCGGCCATGCCCTTGTTCGGATAACCGACAGTCGACGGCCGGCGCTTTCCGATTTTCCAGGAAAAAAAGATCGGCGCACGTAAGCCGGATGCTTCCGACCATGTTCAGCACCGGCCAAGACGATCAGTTCCTCGCGGCATTTCACAATCAAACAACCATGATGGCGGCCTCCGCCGGCCAATCCGACCACCGCGGCGACTTGACAGCGCCGACTGGACTTCGCCGCCGGAGGCATTGTAATTCTTCCCCCATTGAAGGGCGGCGGTCCATTCGAGGGAGACGACCATTCGTATCGCAATGATCGGAACGGGCTATGTCGGACTGGTGTCCGGAGCCTGTTTTTCGGAATTCGGCGTTCATGTCACCTGCATGGACAAGGACAAGGGCAAGATCGACCAGCTCCTGCGGGGAGAAATCCCCATCTACGAGCCCGGTCTCGACGATCTCGTGGCCAAGAACGTCAAGGCCGGACGGCTGACCTTCACGCTCGACCTGGCCGAGGCGATGAAGGGCGCCGACGCGGTGTTCATCGCGGTCGGCACCCCGACACGGCGCGGCGACGGCCATGCCGACCTCACCTATGTCTATGCCGCGGCCGAGGAGATCGCCGCCAACCTCGACGGCTACACGGTGGTGGTCAACAAATCGACCGTCCCGGTCGGCACCGGCCGCGAGGTGGAGGCGATCATCCGCAAGGCGCGGCCCGATGCCGAGTTCGACGTCGCCTCCAACCCGGAGTTCCTGCGCGAGGGAGCCGCGATCGGCGATTTCATGCGGCCCGACCGCGTCGTCATCGGCGCCGAGTCGGAGCGCGCACGCGACACCATGCGCCGGCTCTACCGGCCATTGCACCTGATCGAAACGCCGATCGTCATGACCAACCGTGAAACGGCGGAACTGACGAAATACGCCGCCAACGCCTTCCTGGCCACCAAGATCACCTTCATCAACGAGATCGCAGACCTGTGCGAGAAGGTGGGGGCCGACGTCCATGACGTGGCCAAGGGGATCGGGCTGGACGGCCGCATCGGCAAGAAGTTCCTGCACCCCGGTCCGGGCTACGGCGGCTCCTGCTTCCCCAAGGACACGCTGGCGCTGGTGCGCACCGCCCAGCAGCACGAGGCGCCGGTGCGCATCGTCGAGACGGTGGTGGACATCAACGACAAGCGCAAGAAGTCGATGACCTCGCGCATCGTGGCCGCCTGCGAGGGCTCGCTGGCCGGCAAGACGGTGGCGGTGCTGGGGGTGACCTTCAAGCCGAACACCGACGACATGCGCGACGCCCCGTCGCTGGACATCGTCCCGGCCCTGCAGGCCGCCGGTGCGCATGTGCGTGCCTTCGACCCGGCGGGCATGCACGAGGCGGCGAAGCTCCTGCCCGGCGTGGACTGGCGTGCCGACGCCTACCAGACGCTGGAGGGCGCCGACTGCGTGGCGATCCTGACGGAGTGGAACGAGTTCCGCGCGCTCGACCTCAATCGCTGCAAGGCCCTGCTCAAGCGGCCGGCCATGGTCGATCTGCGCAACATCTACAATCCCGCCGAAATGGCCGCCGCCGGCTTCCTCTATTCCTCGATCGGCCGGGGAAGCGCACCGGCCGGCCGGCAAGCCGGCTGAGCCGGCCCCGCCCGTCCGCCGTCGCCCACCCCACACCCAGAAGAGAAGACCCCCGATGATTTCGCCACGCGGTTACAACAAGCGCATTCTTGTCACCGGAGGAGCCGGCTTCCTGGGATCGCATCTGTGCGAGCGGCTTCTGGCGGCCGGGAACGACGTCCTGTGCGTCGACAATTTCTTCACGGGATCGCGCTCGAACGTCGCGCACCTGCTCCCGAACCCGCATTTCGAGCTGATGCGCCATGACGTGACGTTCCCGCTCTATGTCGAGGTGGACGAGATCTACAACCTCGCCTGCCCGGCCTCGCCCGTCCATTACCAGCATGATCCGGTGCAGACGACCAAGACGTCGGTCATCGGCGCCATCAACATGCTGGGGCTGGCCAAACGGCTGGGCGCCAGGATCATGCAGGCCTCGACCTCGGAGATCTATGGCGACCCGGCGGTCCACCCGCAACCCGAGGAATATTGGGGCAACGTCAACACCATCGGCCCGCGCGCCTGCTATGACGAGGGCAAGCGCTGCGCCGAGACCCTGTTCTTCGACTATCACCGCCAGCACAAGCTGTCGATCAAGGTCATCCGCATCTTCAACACCTACGGCCCGCGCATGCACCCCAACGACGGGCGGGTGGTGTCGAACTTCATCATCCAGGCGCTGAAGGGCGAACCGATCACCATCTACGGCGACGGTCTGCAGACCCGCTCCTTCTGCTACGCCGACGATCTGATCGACGGCTTCATCCGCTTCATGGCCACGCCGGCCGACGTCACCGGACCGATCAACCTCGGCAACCCCGGCGAATTCACCATGCTGGAATTGGCCGAGAAGGTCATCCGCCTGACCGGCTCCTCCTCAAGGATCGAGCACAGGCCGCTGCCCCAGGACGACCCCAAGCAGCGCCGGCCCGACATCGCCAAGGCGCGCTCGCTGCTGGAGTGGGAGCCGAAGGTGCCGCTCGACGAGGGGCTCACCCGCACCATCGACTATTTCAAGACCCGCTTCTTTGCCTAGATGAAGACTTACCATGAGGTGAATGCTAGATGACGAATTCCTCCATGTCGGCATCCAGCGAAAAAAGACTCCGGTAATGAAGCTGGATCGATCAGCATGGATCGATGAAGAGATAAATTTTTGAGAGGCGTTATGGCTATTAGCAAGTTCAAATCAGTCAATATTTTTGCATTCATTGCAATAATAGTCATTGGCCTCTCTATAGCGATTCACTCAATATTCGTGTCTTTTATACATATGCATGTTTTCCCCTACATGGATATGGTTTCTCTTCAGTATATTTACTTTCACGCTTCAATCAAAGAATTACTCATATTTCGCGACAACGAACATCTTCCATTCGTTGCCATGCCTTTCTTCATCATGGACAATTTGCTGTTCAAGGCGAGTGGTGTCTTCCTGATCGCCATGCTCCTGGCACTGAATGGCCTGATCGCCGGTTTGGTGACGGATGAACTGCGACGGGCCTGGGGAAATCGGCACAAGCTGTCCTTGGCGGCGGCGGCAAGCTTCGTCGTCATGGCTCTGTTCTGGCTGATCCATTACGAGAATCTGCTTTGGCCCAAACAGATCCACATGTATCTGTCGGCGGCCTTCTTCGTGCTCGCGAGCCGCGTGTTGGTCGGCATCGACGAGCGGATGCGATCCGCTGCGCCGCCGGACTGGGGCCGGATTATGGGGGTGGCGGCCCTATTCAGCGCCTCGACATTCTCGTTCGGCTATGGCGCCATCGGTTGGATCGCGGCCCTGATGCTGGTGGTGACCGGCCGCTGGCCATGGCGGGCGACCTGGAGCCTGCTGGCGGTCTTTGCCCTCAACGCCATCGTCTATGCCGCCTTCTACAACTACTCCACGCTGGAGTATCATTCCTCGCCCCTGACTTCGATCGGCTCTCCCCTGGAGTTAGCCAAGTTCACGGTGGTCTATTTCGCCAGCCCGGCCTACGCCCTCCTCAACAACCATATGGCGGCGAACCTGCTGTCCCTGGCCGCATCACTGGCGGGGCTGTGGATTCTGTTCCGGAACCTCCTGCTTCGCCGCCACAGCGTCAGCAGGGTCGAGCTGTTCGCCTGTCTCCTGATGCTGTTCGGGTTCGGCAGCGCCTTGATGACCGGCCTGTCGCGCATGAAGTTCGGCCTCGAAGTGGCGACGGCGCCGCGTTACGCCATCGCCCAGGTCCAGTTCTGGATCGGCCTGTGGCTGATCGCCGCCGTGACGTTGCGCAAACCCCTGCAGGCATGGAAGACGCCCATCGCGCTTTCCTGCCTGGCGGTCGCCGGTCTGTTCGTGCTGTCCCAAGTCCGTTACGCACGCATGATCGAAGTCATGTCCCAGGCCCACTGGCAGGGGGTGCTGGCCGTTATCAATGGCGTGGCAGATGACGACGTTCTTTCGCGGGAAATCCATCCGGACCGTCAGGCGATTGAGGCTCTGGTTCCCGATTTTTCCAAGCGGCACTGGTCGGTCTATGCCAACCCGCAACCCTGGTGGCTGGGACAGCCGACCCGCGATCTGTTCCGTGTCGAAGCGGCCGACCGCTGCCGCGGCAGCCTCGACCTGGTCAGCGACCTCGGCCGGCTGAAGGGCCAGAGCTATGTCGAGGGATGGGCCTGGGACAAGCAGGCCGGCCGCACCCCGGAATGGGTCGTGCTGGTGGACGGCGCCGGCATCGTCCGCGGACTGGCCCGCAGCGGCCTGAAGCGCCCGGATGTGGAACGCGCCTTCTCCGCAGCGGCCGGCAGCGCTCCCGGCTGGCACGGCTATGTCGCCGCCCCCACGCCGCTGGCGGGAACGGAGGCCTATGCCGTGCTGGCCGACGGCACCTCGATCTGCCAATTGACCCGCAATGCGCCGCCCAAGGCCGGCGATGGAGTCCACTGACATGGAAAAGCCGACGCTCCGGGAGGACGGGCAGCCGACGCTCGCCATCGTCATTCCCGTGTTCAACGACTGGGAATCCGTGGCGATGCTGATCCGCGGGCTCGGCCGCTCGCTGGGAAGCGACGAGCGCGCCGTCCATCTGGTGATCGTCGACGACGGTTCGACCGAGCCGGAGGCTGGGCTGAAGGAGGCGGTCGCCGAGACGCCCTTCACGGGAACCCTGCTGCGGCTGGTGCGCAATGTCGGCCACCAGCGCGCCATCGCCATCGGCCTGTGCCAGGCGGTCGAGCTGGCCGCCGACAGGGTTGTCATCATGGACGGCGACGGCGAGGACCGGCCGGAGGATGTGCCCCTCCTCCTCGCCGGCCTGCGCGACAATCCCCGCTCCATCGTGGTCGCCGACCGCCGCAGCCGCAGCGAGGGACCGAGCTTCACCCTGTTCTACCGGGTCTACAAGAAGGTCTTCTCGCTGCTGACCGGCACGCCGATCTCCTTCGGCAATTTCAGCGCCATGGGGCTGGCGACGGCGACCCGGCTCGCCTCCATGCACGAGCTGCTGCTGCATGTCCCGGCCACCATGATCCGCTCGCGCTGCCCCATCGTCCGGGTGGGCACCGACCGGGGCCATCGCTATGCCGGACAGTCCAAGATGAACCTGGTCTCGCTGGTGGTGCACGGCCTCAGCTCGATCGCCGTGTTCAGCGAGCGCACCTTCACCCGCATCCTGCTGTTCTCGGCGGCGATCTTCGCACTGTCCGGGCTGGCGGCGGTCATCGCCGTGCTTCTCAAGATGCTGGGGATGGCGACGCCCGGCTGGACGACGACGGTGGCCGGCATCGTGATGGTCGTCCTGGTCCAGAATGCCGCCGTGTCGCTGGGCGGCCTGTTCGTCGTCCTCAACAACAAGCGCGACTTCGCGCTGATCCCCAGGCAGATCGCCCCGATCTTCCTGGCGGAAGCCGTCAGGCTCGATGGACGTTCCGAAACACGAAATGCTGGTTCAGAAGAAACGTCAGAATTGGCGATATGATCAGGGTGAGGAACAGCGGGGCCAGGTAATGGAGGCCGAGCGTGGCCTCCATCACGTACATCGCCCCGCCGTTGAAGCCCATGATGAGGGAATAGACCAGCAGGAAGCGGGGCAGATGGTGGGCATGCCCGCCCTGCGCCCCGAAGGTCCAGGCCCAATTTCCCAGATAGGATGTGGCGATCCCGACCACGGTCCCCAGGATGGTGGCGAGCGTCGGACTCGCCATGCCGATGCCGTCGACCAGCAGGATCGTCGTCCCGGCATGGGCGGCGGTGGCGGTTCCGCCGACAAGGATGAAGCGGACGAGGCGCTGGGCCAAGAGCACGCGGACGGCGTCCACCAGACGATGGACGAGCGGCCGGGAAGCGGCGGAAGGCATGGAAGAAGGCTCCGAAGCACCAGGGACTGAAGCGGGGGGAGGCGGAACCGCCGAGCCTTCGGCCCGCGGGGGCGGCGAACACCCCGTCGGTCCCTCTCCGACCCCGCAAGAGGCTCTACTGCATCGGCCCCTCCGCCGCAACTACGGCTCGCGGATGCCCTCGTCGAGCACGCGGATCACCGGATAGAGGAAGTAGGACAGCACCGACCGGGTGCCGACGCGGATCTCGGCCGAGGCGACCATGCCGGGGCTGAGCCGCGTGCCCTCCGGCACCTCCTCCAGCCTCGTGTCGGCCAGGCGGATGCGGGTGCGGAAGACGGCGCCGGCGGTCGGCCGGGGGCCGTCGGAGTTGGCGGCGCCTTGGGCGCCCTGGGCCGGGTCGTGGGTGAAGGCGTCGGCGCTGATGGTGCGGATCTCGCCGGGAAGGGTGCCGTGGCGCTGGAAGGGAAAGGCGTCCAGCTTCACCCGCACGACATCGCCGACCCGGACCAGACCGATGTCGCGCGATGGGATCTCCGCCTCCACCTCCAGCGGCACGTCGGCGGGAACCAGCGTGACCAGCGGCTCGGCCTCGCGGATGACCGAGCCGACGGAGCGCTTGGCCACCTCCAGCACCACCGCGTCGACCGGGGCGGTCAGGGTGACCAGCGAGCGGCGGCGCTCGGCCTTGGCGATCTGCTCCACCAGCGTGGCCCGCTGGCGGGTCTGCTCGACGAGATCCTCCGCCGTCTTGCGGCGCCACTCGTCGATGAAGGCGGCGCGGTCGGCCTGGACGCCGCGCAGTTCATGCGCGCTCGCCTGCTCGCGGTCCTGCAGGGCGGTCAGCTCGTCGCGCAGGCGCAGCCGCTCGACCCGCGCCTCGAGATACGTCAGGCGGGAACCGGTCTGGCGCTCCTGAAGCTGGCGGCGGATGTCCTCCACCTCGCCGACCACGGCGAGCCGTTCGGCAAGCCCGGCCTGGGCGCGGCGGCCGGCGGCGATGGCGCTGTCCAGCTGCCCCGCCTTCTCGTCCAGCGAGGCGAGGCGGGAGCGGTATTCGGCGCGGCGGCGCTCCAGGATGGCGGCCTGCACCGCCGCATCGGGGGTGTCGGCGGGGATGAAGTCGCTGCCGTCCAGCTCGGCGCGCAGCCGGCCGATCTGGGCCTCGACGCTGGCGAGCTTGGCGGTCAGGTCGGCCAGATCCGCCGCGGCGAAGGTGGGGTCGAGCGTCGCCAGACGGTCGCCGGCCCGCACCCGGTCGCCGACCTGCACGTCGACGCCGCGCACCACCGCGGTCTCCAGCGGCTGGGCCACCACCAGCGGGGCGGTGGTCACCAGCCGGCCGCCGGCGGTGACGATGCGGTCGACCTGGGCGAAGCCGGCCCACAGGACCAGCGCCACCAGGAGCCCGGCCAGCACATAGAGGGTGGAACGCGCCGCCCGGGGCAGCGGCGCATGTTCGATCGCCGCGCCGTCCGGCAGATAGTCCAGCGCGAAGCCCGGCGACGGGGCGGGCAGGGCGGTGCGGCGGCGGGCCGGGGGAGCAGGGGCAGGGGCTTCGGTCTTGGCCGGGACAATCTCGCGGCCGGTCCCGGCCTGGGCGGCATCCTGGCCGTCGATTTCGGGCATCCGCCTGTCGGGCATGGCTCAGCGCCCCCGGTTCTGCTGCTGCCACAGATGCCGGTATTCGGCGCAGCGGTCGAGCAGGGTGGGGTGGGGGGCGAGGTCGAGCAGGCGGCCCTGCTCCAGCACGGCGATGGTGTCGCAGCCGGTCAGGGTGGAGAGGCGGTGGGTGACGATCAGAACGGTGCGTCCGCGGGCGATGCGCCGCAGGTTGGCCATGACGATGGCCTCGCTGTCGGGGTCGAGCGCGCTGGTCGCCTCGTCCAGGATCAGGATGCGCGGCTGGGGCAGCAGGGCGCGGGCGATGGCGATGCGCTGCTTCTGGCCGCCGGACAGGTTGCTCGCCCCCTCCTCCACCAGCGTGTCGTAGCCGTCGGGCAGGCGGTGGATGAACTCGTCGGCGCCGGCCAGCCGGGCGGCCTCGACGATCTCCTCGCGGCTGGCCTCCGGCATGGTCATGGCGATGTTGTCGCGGATGGTGCCGCGGAACAGGAAATTCTCCTGCAGCACCACGCCGATGGAGCGGCGCAGATGGGCCAGATCCAGCTCGCGGATGTCGAGCCCGTCATAGCGGATGCTGCCCTCCTGCACCGGGTAGAAGCCCTGGAGCAGCCGCATCAGCGTGCTCTTGCCCGAGCCGCTGCGCCCGACCAGCCCGACGACCGAGCCGTCCGGCACGGTCAGGGTGACGCCGTCGAGCGCCGGCGGCCGGTTGCGGTCGTAGCGGAAGCACAGCCCCTCGATCTCGATGCGGCCGATCAGGGAAGGACAGGCGCCGCTGCCCTCGCGCCTGGGCTCGGCCGGGTGGTTCATCACCTCGCCCAGCATGCGCACCGACAGGGCGGTCTCCTGATACTGGTGGATCAGCGAGACGATCTGGACCAGCGGCGTCACCACCCGGCCCGACAGCATCTGGAAGGCGATCAGGGCGCCGACCGACAGCTGGCGGTCGAAGACGTCGAAGGCGCCGACGGCGACCACCGCCACCATCATCGCCTTCTCCAGGAACTCGGTCACTGTGCGGGCGGCGATGGAGATGCGGCCGACCCGGTAATGGCTGGTCACCGCGCGGGCGGCCTTGCGGTCCCAGCTGCGGCGCTGCTGCGGTTCCAGGGCGGAGGACTTGACGGTGCGCATGCCGTGGATGGTCTCCACCAGCATGGCCTGCCGCTCGGCGTCGGCGTTGTAGAGGTCGCCGAGCCGGCTGCGGTAGACCGGCACCAGAGCGACCATCACCCCGGCGATCAGGCCTGCGAACAGCAGGGCCACCAGCGTCAGCTTGACCGAATAGAAGAACAGCACCGGCAGGAAGACCACCAGCACCAGGCTGTCGAGCACGGTGGACAAGAGGTTGCCGGTCAGGAATTCGCGGATGCGCTCCACCTGCTGCATGTGGCGGACGGTGACGCCGGCTGAATGCCCGTCGAAGAAGGTGATGGGCAGGTCGAGCAGATGGCCGAAGGTGCGGTTCAAAAGGCGGATGTCGATGCGGTTGGCCGCCGCCAGCAGGATGAACTGGCGCAGGAAGCGGAAGGCCGCCTCGAACAGCAGGGCGCCCAGCACCCCGATGGTCAGCACCTGCAGGGTGGCGACGGTCTCGTTCACCAGCACCTTGTCGATCACGATCTGGAAATAGACCGGGACGGCAAGGGCGAGCGCGTGCAGGACCAGCGCCGCCGCCACCACGTCGCGGAAGGCCGATTTCTGGCGCAGGATCTCCGGCACGAACCAGCGCAGGCCGAAGGGCTGGCGCGGATCGCCGAGGCCGTGACGCGGCTTGAGGAAGACCAGCTCGCCGTCCCAGCGCTCCAGGAAGCGGTCGCGCGGCACGTCGATCACGTCCAGCCGGTCGGCCAGCGGATCGACGACGCCGACCACCGGTTCCTCATCGGGACGGGACGGACGCGACAGTCCGACCAGGATGACGGTGTTGCCGTTGGTCAGCCGCGCCAGCAGCGGGAAGACGGGGGGAAGGGACTGCAGCCCCTTCCAGTCGAGCCGTCGGGCGGTCGCCTTGAAGCCGGTGGCGGCGGCGATGCGCAGCAGGTCGGCGGTGGACGGCTCACCGTTTGGTCCGCTGGGGCCGGGGGCGACACGGGCGCGCAGGGCGGACGGCGAGGCCGACAGGCCATGGTGGCGCGCCACCAGCGTCAGGCAGCGCAGCGCGGTGCTCTCGTCGCGGTCGGGGGCGGCGTCCGGACCGGGCGGAGGGGACGGCGCGACGGTCGTGCTGGCGTCCGGCATCGGTCAGCCGAAATTCGGCGAGCGGGGCCGTCCGGGCGGGGAGGCAGGGGTCGCGGGGCCGGTGGACGGACCGGTGGGGGAGGCCGGCTGGATCGGGGCCGGCACCGGGCTCTGGAACGCCGGAGCGGCAGGGGCCGGCGCAGGCGGCGGCACCATGCCGGAATTGGGCGGCAGCACGCCGGCGGCCTCCAGCCGCTGACGCATGCCTTCCAGGGCGGACAGGCTGGCGAGGAAGCCCGGCAGGCTCATCACCACCCGCTGGCGGATGGCGGGCAGCGGGTGGCCGTTGGCGTCCTTGCGCAGGGCCGACAGGCTGAACAGGTCGATGCGGACCATGCCGTTGCCGAAGCCGATGTCGAAGACCCCGTCGGCATAGAGTTCGGGGATGCGGTCGTCCGGCGGCGGATCGATGGTCATGATGGTCCCGGCAGCAGAAAGCGGGGCGCCGCTGCGGCACCCTCGCATCGTCTTTTTACCGGAAGGCGGCGACCGGGACCAAGCCGCCAATGCCACCGCCCGCAAAGAGACACAAGCGACGCTTGCGCTTCATGCCTCTTTGCGGTCGGTCTGCGGATCAGTTGCGGCCGTACACGTCCTCGAGCCGGACGATGTCGTCCTCGCCCAGATAGGAGCCGGACTGCACCTCGATGATGGTCAGCGGCACCTTGCCGGGGTTCTCCAGCCGGTGGACCGTGCCGATCGGGATGTAGATCGACTGGTTCTCGTAGACCATCACCTGCTCCTCGCCGCGGGTGACCAGCGCGGTGCCGTTGACCACCACCCAATGCTCGGCGCGGTGATGGTGCTTCTGCAAGGACAGGCGCGAGCCGGGGGCGATGGTCAGGCTCTTGACCTGGAAACGGTCGCCGGTGTGCAGCGACTGGTAGGAGCCCCAGGGGCGATGGACCCGGCGGTGGCTGACCGACTCGCTGCGGCCCTCGGCCTTCAGCCGGTCGACGATGCGCTTGACGTCCTGGGCCTGGGAGCGGTCGGCGACCAGAACGGCGTCGTCCACCACCACCACCACGGCATTCTCCACCCCGACCACCGCGGTCAGGTGGTTCTCGCTGCGGACGTAGCAGTCGCGGGCCCCCTCCAGCAGCACATCGCCGACGATGACGTTGCCCTCGCCGTCCTTGTTGCCGACATCCCACAGCGCCGACCAGGCGCCGACGTCGGTCCAGCCGATCTCGCAGGGGACGACGGCGGCGCGGTCGGTGCGCTCCATCACCGCATAGTCGATGGAGATGCTGGGCGCCTTGGCGAAGGCGGCGGCATCCAGGCGGAAGAAGTCGAGGTCCCTGGCCCCCTGCTCCAGCGCCTCGCGGCAGGCAGCCAGCACCGCCGGGGCATGGCGCTCCAGTTCGGCCAGCAGGCGGGCAGCCGGGAACAGGAACATGCCGCTGTTCCAGGCATAGCTGCCCTCGGCGAGATAGCGCTCCGCCACTTCCAGCGACGGCTTCTCGACGAAGGCGGCGACGTTGTAGGCGCCGTCGGCCTCGTCCATCGAGTGGCCGCGGCGGATATAGCCGTAGCCGGTCTCCGGCCGGGTCGGGGTGATGCCGAAGGTGACCAGCCGGCCGGCCTGGGCGGCGCGGGCGGCGATGCCGACGGCGCGGCGGAAAGCCTCGGCGTCGCGGATCTCGTGGTCGGCCGGCAGGATCAGCAGCAGCGCATCCGGATCGTCGGCCGCGACCGCCAGGGCCGCGAGCGCGCAGGCGGCGGCGGTGTTGCGGCCGGCCGGCTCCAGAATGATGCCGCGCGGGGTGCAGCGCGACTGGCGCAGCTGCTCGGCGGCGAGGAAGCGGTGCTCCTGGTTGCAGATCACCAGGGGAGCCGCGAAGACGGCCTCCGCAAGCGCGCCGGACTGCATGGAGCCGGGTTGTTGCGCGCTGACCCGCAGGGCGGTGTCCTGGAGCATCGTCCGGTCAGAGCAGAGCGGCAGGAACTGCTTGGGATACAGTTCGCGCGACAAGGGCCACAAACGGGACCCCGTACCGCCGGACAGCAGCACCGGGACGATCTTCTGCGCGGAATTGCCGTTCATTGGGCTCTCCGTATAGAGGGCGCCGCCGATCGGCGGCAGAGGAAGTATGGGTGTTCGGCGGCAGAACAAAACTTGAACATTGCCGCAACTCCTGGTATAAGAATTCTATGAATCCGGTCGAATGCTCCTACCGTTTTCGTTTCTATCCCACGACGCAGCAAACGGACTTGCTGAATCGAACGTTCGGCTGCGTGCGTGTTATCTATAACCGTGCCCGTACACTGCGAGAAGCGGCGTGGAAGGAGCGCAAGGAGCGATGCGGCTTCACCCAGACGAACGCCATGCTGACGGCACTGAAAAAACAGCCCGAGTTTGTGTGGTTGAACGAAGTGTCCAGCGTCCCGCTCCAACAGTGCCTGCGCCATCTTGAGGCGGCTTACCAGCGCTTCTTTCACAAACGCGCCCGTTACCCACAATTCCGCCGGAAGGACAGCCGACAGTCGGCGGAGTTTACCAAGTCCGGCTTCACCTACCGCAATGGCATGCTCACGCTGGCAAAGATGAAAGAGCCTTTGGCCGTGGTGTGGTCGCGTGTACTTCCTGGTGAACCGAGCACGGTCACGGTGATTCGGGAGCCGGACGGGCGCTGGTACGTCGCTTGCCGTGTTACGGCCTCCATCAAACCTTTGAGCGGTGGCAGTGCGGTGGGCATCGATCTCGGGCTGACAAACCTTGCTGTCCTCAGCACCGGAGAGAAAATTGCCAACCCGCGCCATCTGTCCAAACGTCAGAAGCGGCTGGTTCGAGAACAGCGCCGTCTGGCGCACAAACAAAAAGGCTCCAGAAACTGGACGAAGGCTAAGTTGAAACAGGCGCGCGCCCATGCTGCCGTCCGCCACGCCAGACAGGACTTCCTGCATAAGCTGTCTCGTCGATTGATCAACGAAAACCAAGTGATCGCGGTTGAGACATTGTCGGTTGAAGGTATGCTGCGGACAAAGCGCCACAGTCGTGCGATCGCCGATGCCAGCTGGGGAGAGCTTCTCCGTCAGCTGAACTACAAAGCGGCGTGGTATGGAAGAACGCTGGTTCAGATCAGTCGGTTTTATCCGTCGACCAAAACCTGCAGCGCGTGTGGAGCGACCGGACATATACTGACACTGGCTGATCGTGCATGGGTGTGCCCGCACTGCGGTGCTCATCATGACCGGGACCATAACGCCGCACAAAATATTCTGGCCGCCGGACTGGCGGTGACTGCCTGTGGAGGGGATGTCAGTCCTGGGGTGCCTCGGCATCCTGGGCAGTCCTCGGTGAAGCAGGAACTCATGCCGTGAGGCTTGAGAATTTGCCGTCCATGGACGGTAAAGAAGGTCAACCTGCCGCCATCTGTTGTGTGAGCGTGTGGTGGGGCGCCGGAAGCCCCTGTAAGGCAAAGCCTGGGGGCCGGCGCCATGGCGGTTCGTTATAGACCGCGTTTTCCGCGCTTCACAAGCACCCCTCCGAGACCCACCCGACCGGAGCGCCCCTTCCGGGAGGAAGGCGAGACAAGACTCCAAACACGCCCCCTCGGGCAACGCGCATCCGGGACCAGGGGAAACACCAAGGCCAGGATGAAGGTTGGAGTCTTGTCGCGCCCCCCTTGCCGCCTTGCCGTCGGACAGCCCCGCCGCGAGCCGGATGGGGCTCTCGCGAACGGCTCACGGGAGAGCCGAGCCGGAAAGGGCGCGACAGAACTCCAAGCCCGGCTGCGGGCAAACCCGCGGGGAGCGGCATGGAAAGGTGTGAATCATCGACGAGTCGTCGTCGATTCGCTTACGCGACTCGGAAATGAGCGACTCCGAAGCGATTCGGGGCCGAATCGAAATGTCCCGCTTGGAGTCTTGTCGCGTCAGCCGAAAAATCCACAGGCAATGCGGACTATCCGCTGGAGTCTTGTCGCGGGAGTTCTGGAGTTTTGTCGCGCGACTCGCGATTCTCTACTGGAGTCTTGTCGCGCAAACTATTAACTGAATCAAATAACCGTACAAATAGTTTGAGCGACAAGACTCCAAATTGCTGGCACTAACCGAGCGTGATATAGCGTTGACCGCAAAGTCGTGCCAAGGTCAGCTCGCTATGGGACAGATACACACCCTGATCACCCAGTTGGGACGCGACCAGGCGAAGGCGCTCCAAACCGATCCGGATCAGCGTTCGCTAGTCGATGTCGCCGCTGCCGTCCTCGAAGAGGAGCGGCAGGAGCTTGGCATCACCTATTCAGGTTTTGCGCTGACGGCCCTGCCGCATCGTCGTCTTCCCGATGACCAGCCCTGGGAGCGTCGCGGACATAAGATCCGCTTGCTGATCGAACCCGGACGACTGCCGATCCGCAACGGTGGCTTTAAGCTTTACGGTGTTCCGTACGGCAGCCGCGCGCGGATGATCCTGCTGTATCTGCAGACACGGGCGATCCAGACAGACAGCCGCGAGGTCGAGCTGGGCCGCAGCATGCACGAGTGGCTGGACCGCATGGGCCTGTCGGTGGGCGGCCAGACCTATCGCGACATCCGCGAGCAGGCTTCGCGCATCGCCGCCTGCAACCTGACCTTCGCCTGGGAGGACGCCCACAGCATCGGCTTCGAAAAAGGGTCGATCGTCAAGGGCGGCATCCATTTCTCGACGAATGCCGGTGCGGAACCGGGCCAGGGATCGCTGTGGGAAGACCGCGTCCTGCTGTCCGAGGCCTTCTTCCGCGAGCTGAAGGCCCATCCGGTGCCGATCTGGGAACCGGCGCTGCGCCATATCCAGAACAACAGCACCAGCATCGACATCTATATCTGGCTGGCCTACCGGCTGCACAGCCTGAACCGCTCCACTCCCATCACCTGGCCGGCGGTGTTCGAACAATTCGGCGCCGGTTACAGCCGCCTGCGCGATTTCCGCAAGCGCTTCATCGAAGCGCTTCAATTGGCACTCGCCGTCTATCCCGACGCGCGGGTGGATGTGGAAGAGCAGGGATTGATGCTGCACCCCTCGCCGCCTCCGATCCCGGAGCGCAAGTTCGCGCAGCTTTGCCGGTGACACTGGCTTCGGAGTGCCGGTTCATCAACTCTCCAACCGACCGGAACCGGCGCTTCGTCTGCACAATCCTCATCCCTGCGGGGCCGGCACCCCCTGCGACAAGACTCCAAACCCCGTCTCTCAGGGATTGGCGCCCAACGCTTTCGCCAGCGGGTGGAACAGACGGCGAAGCATTGAATCCAAAAGATTTTCCTCAACTCCACCGGAGAGCGCCAAAGCCTGGGGCGGTGTCATGAAAAAGGGCGCGCCGCCGACGGATCCAGTGCGCTGAAGGGTCGCAGCGAGCGCAAGGAGCCGCCCGCCCTGTCCCTTGTCATCCGGGCGCAGCGTGGCATGGACCAGCAGCAGCAGGGTACCGGGATCGGCGATGCGGGCATCGTTGGGGGCGAATGCCGTGACCGCCGGGCCGGAGGCCAGCAGGTCCGACAACACCGCAGCGGCCCGGCCGCACAGCGCATCGTCGCCAAGGCCTGCCCCGAGATCGGCGGACAGGCCGCCGTCGGCATCCACCACGCAAAGCAGGCCGACGCGCTCGACCCGCTGGAAGAAGGGCAGGGGCGACATGGCGGAGATCCCGGACGTGTGAAGGAGCAGGCTGGCGGCGAACAGCAGCGCCGGACGGATCCGCATCATGGCAACACCCCGGTGTCCGCAGGGCCGCCGTCATCGTCCGGCAAGGCGGAGGTTCCGGGAGAGGATCCGGTGGAGGACAAGGAAGGGGCGCTCCATCTTGCGGTTCCCCGGCCAATGCCGGCAAACCGATACCTTATAGACCGGGCGGCAGGGACGGAACGATCCTTCCGGCTGGGTCTTCCCCATCGACAGCGGCGCCGGATGGTTGCAGGCTATCGCCCCGTTCTTCGTCTTCCGGGTACTGTTTTTCCATGCGGATCCTGTTCGTTCACCAGAACACTCCCGGCCAATACAAGCATCTCGTCCGCCATTTCGCGGCGGATCCGGCCCATCAGGTCGCCTGCATCGGCAAAGCCAGGCGCGAGCTGCCGGCCGGCGTGCAGATGGCGCTCTACCGGCCGACGCGCGAGCCGGGGGAGAACACCCACCCCTACATCCGTATGTTCGAAGGGCAGGTCCTGCACGGGCAGGGTGCCGTGCGCGCCGGGCTGGCCCTGCAGAAGGAGGGGTTCACCCCCGACGTGATCTGCGCGCATCCCGGCTGGGGCGAGGCCCTGTACCTGAAGGATCTGTTCCCGGACGCGCGCCTGCTGCTCTATTGCGAGTTCTTCTATCGGGCCGACGGCTCGGATGTCGGCTTCGACCCGGACCGGGCGGTGACGCTCGAGACACGCTGCCGCATCCGCACCAAGAACGCCGCCCTGCTGGCCGGGCTGGACGCGATGGACTGGGGCGTCAGCCCGACGGAATGGCAGCGGCGTCAGCATCCCGACGCCTTCCGTCCGCGCATCTCGGTGATCCATGACGGGGTCGATACCTCGGTATGCCGGCCGGATCCGGCCGCCACCGTCACCCTGCCCGACGGCCGCCGCCTGTCGCGCGAGGACGAGGTGGTGACCTATGTCGCCCGCAACCTGGAGCCCTACCGCGGCTTTCCCACCTTCATGCGGGCGGCGGCGGAGCTGCTGCGGCGCCGGCCCAATCTGCACATCCTGATGGTCGGCGGCGATGAGGTCAGCTATGGCGCTCCGCCCGAGGGCGGCGGCAGCTGGCGGGAGACGATGTGGCGGGAGACGATGCTGGACGCCGCCGGCACGCCCAGACATGAGGCGGCGCGGCTGCATGTGCTGGGAAAGCTGCCCTATGAGGACTACCTGTCGGTCCTGCGCATCTCGCGCGCCCACATCTACCTGACCTTTCCCTTCGTCCTGTCCTGGTCGATGCTGGAGGCGATGGCCTGCGGCACCGTCATCGTCGGGTCCGACACGCCGCCGGTCGCCGAGGTGATCGAGGATGGGGTGAACGGGCTGCTGACGGATTTCTTCGATCCCATGGCGCTCGCCGACCGGGTGGAGACGGTGTTGGACGACCCGGACCTGCGCGCCGCCCTGTCCGCCGCCGCAAGGATGACGGCGGTGGAACGCTTCGACCTCGCCTCCATCTGCCTGCCGGCGCAGATCCGCCTGCTGGAGGAGGTTCAGGCCGGCCGGTCGCCTGCCGGCCTGAACCCGCCGGCCTGAACCCGCCAGCCTGAACCCGGTTGTCTGCCGACGGGTCTTGCGCCCGGGGGCGTCCTGAATTAACCCGATCCTCAGAAAGCACCGGTTACGGTCGGGGTTCATTCCAGTCCCGATGCGATGCCCGTCCCGACCATCCGGCCGGCGGGCCGGTGGCTTCGGGCGATGCGGCTTCAACGGACGGAACCGGCGGTGACGACACACTCCAGCAAGACGGGCGGAGCCAAGCCATGGACTGCGGCCCCAGGGATCGGGAGTGGATCGGACGGTGCCGTCCCGTCCGGCGACGGCACCGGGCTTGAGGCGGGGCTGCGCATGCTGGATGGCCGCTCGATCCTGGTGACGGGGGGAACCGGGTCCTTCGGGCGCCGCTTCGTCGAGACGGTGATGCGGCATTCCAGGCCGCGCCGGGTCATCATCTTCTCCCGCGACGAGTTCAAGCAGTACGAGATGCAGCAGCGCATGCCGGCGGACTGGGCGCCGACGTTGCGCTATTTCATCGGCGACGTGCGCGACCGCGAGCGGCTGGAGCTGGCGATGCGCGGCGTCGATTTCTGCGTCCATGCCGCGGCGCTGAAGCATGTGCCGGCCGCCGAATACAACCCGATGGAATGCATCCACACCAACGTCTATGGGGCGGAGAATGTGGTGCGGGCGGCGCTGTCGATGGGGGTGCGGCGCGTCGTCGCGCTGTCGACCGACAAGGCGGCCAACCCGATCAACCTCTATGGCGCCAGCAAGCTGGCGTCGGACAAGATCTTCATCGCCGCCAACAACCTGTCCGGCGCGCTCGACACCCGCTTCGCGGTGGTGCGCTACGGCAACGTGGTGGGGTCGCGCGGCAGCGTCGTGCCGCTGTTCCGCAAGATGATCGCCGAGGGAGCCGACCATCTGCCGGTCACCGACGAGCGGATGACCCGTTTCTGGATCACCCTGCAGCATGGCGTCGATTTCGTGCTGTCCTGCTTCGCCATGATGCAGGGCGGCGAGATCTTCGTGCCGAAGATCCCCAGCATGCGCATCGCCGACCTCGCCCGCGCCATGGCGCCGGACCTGCCGCAGAGGATCGTCGGCATCCGGCCGGGCGAGAAGCTGCACGAGGTGATGATCACCGAGGACGATTCCCGCCAGACCTACGAACTGGCCGACCGCTATGTCATCGAGCCGGCCTTCACTTTCTGGCAGCATGCGCCCTATGAACGGCTGAACGCCCGCCCGGTGGCCGACGGCTTCCGCTATGCCAGCGACGGCAACGACGACTGGCTGGACGGCGAGCGGCTGCGCGACCTGCTGGCGGAAGCGCCCTGATGGCGGGCCCCTCGACAGGGGACCTGCCCTTCCTTCCCTATGGCCGCCAGTCGGTGGAGGAGGAGGACATCGCCGCGGTGGCGGCGGTGCTGCGCGGCGACTGGCTGACCCAGGGGCCGGCGGTGGCCGGCTTCGAGCGGGCGCTCAGCATGCGGGTCGGCGCGACCGAGGCCGTGGCCTGCGCCAACGGCACCGCGGCGCTGCGGCTGTCCTACGCCGCACTCGGCATCCGGCCGGGCGACGCGGTGGTGGTGCCGTCCAACACCTTCCTCGCCACCGCATCCGCCGCCCGCCACTGCGGTGCGGAGGTCGCCTTCGCCGACGTCGATCCCGACAGCGGCCTGATGGGCGTCGCCGAGGCCGAGGCCGCCATCGCCCGTGCGCGCAAGGCCGGCTGGCGCGTCCGCGCGCTCGCCCCCGTCCATTATGCCGGGCAGACGGCCCCGATGGCCACCCTTGCCGCGCTTGCGCAGGCGGAGGGGCTGGCGCTGGTCGAGGATGCCTGTCACGCCATCGGCACGGTCGATCTGTCCGAGGGAGGCGAGAGGCCGGTCGGCGCCGGCCGGCCGGAGGTGGAGGCGGGATCGCTGACCGTCTTCTCCTTCCATCCGGTCAAGACCATCGCGGCCGGGGAGGGCGGGGCGGTCACCGGCAACGACCCGGCGCTGATGGCGCGGGTGCGGCGCCTGTGCAACCACGGCATGATGCGCGCGCCCGAAGCGGGGCAGGGCTTCGCCGACCCCGACGCCGCCCTGGATGCGGAGGGGAAGCCCAATCCCTGGTATTACGAGATGGCGGAGCCCGGCTTCAACCACCGGCTTTCCGACATCCACGCCGCCCTGGTGCTGAGCCAGCTCGGCCGGCTGGACCGCTTCGTCGAACGGCGGGCGCGGCTGATGGCGCTCTATGCCGAGCGGCTGGCTCCGCTGGCCCCGCTGGTGCGGCCGCCGGCCCTGGTCCCCTGGTGCCGGCCGGCCTGGCACCTGTGCGCCGCGCGCATCGGCTTCGAGGCGGCGGGGCGGACCCGCTCGGCCGTGATGGCGGCCCTGCGCGCCCTGGGCATCGGTACCCAGGTGCACTATATCCCGGTCCATCGCCAACCCTACTGGCGCCGCCGTTACGGCGATCTCGCCCTGCCCGGCGCCATGGCCCATTATGCCCATACGCTGTCGCTGCCGCTGTTCCCGGCCATGGCCGACGGCGACGTCGACCGGGTCGCCGCGGCGCTGGAACGGGTCCTGTCCTGATGGAAGATCAGGGTCCACACAGTCCGGCCCGCGATTCCGTTAGCGTTTTGGGCAGGATGGACGGATAACAATGTCGTCGTCAGGACGGCATAGGCCTAGGTCTAACGGCTGAAGAGCCGAATGGCCGGGGTCGGGTCATCCCGAACGCCGCTCCACAGTGCCTTGCGTACGGACCTCCGAATTTGCTTCGCAACACGCTCTGGAATCTGCTTGGCGAGGGGCTGCCCATGGCGGCGGCCCTGCTGTCGATTCCGTTGCTCATCTCCGCCGTCGGGATGGAGCGTTTCGGCGCGCTGACCCTGATCTGGGCTCTGCTCGGCTATCTGGGCGTGCTCGATCTCGGGCTGGGGCGGTCGCTGGTGCAGGTCGTCGCCGACCGGATCGGGCATGCGGGCGGATCCGGGGCGGAGCATGAGGCGGGGCAGGACACTGCGAATACGGCGGGCATCGCCGGTCCGGCCATCGCCCTGATGGGCGCCATCGGCCTCTTGACCGGCGGGGCGGTGGCGCTGGGCGCCGGGCTGCTGGCCGACCGCTTCCAGCTCGACACCGGCACTTCGCCGGACGAGATCCGGATGAGCCTGCTGATCGCGGCGGCCATCGTGCCGATCGCGCTGGTTTCCGCCGGCCTGCGCGGCGTGCTGGAGGCCCATCAGCGCTTCCGGCCGATCAGTCTGGTGCGGATGACGGTGGGGGTGCTGAATTACCTGAGCCCGCTCTGCGTCCTGCCCTTCAGCCAGAGCCTGGTGCCGGTGATCGCCGCCATCGCGGCGGGCCGCTTCATCGGGCTGGTCGGCTATGGCGTGCTGGCGGTGCGACAGATGCCCGACCTGCTGCGTCCCGCCCGCTGGGGCCGCCCGTCCTTGCGCGGGCTTTTCACCATGAGCGCCTGGATGATGCTGAACAACCTGGTCGGGCCGGCGATGCTCTATGCCGACCGCTTCATCCTGCTCAGCCTGGTGCCGGCGGCGATGGTCGCCTTCTACACCACCCCGTTCGAGCTCTTGTCGCGGCTGATGGTGATCCCCGGCGCCCTGTCGGTGGCGCTGTTCCCGCTGGCCTCCAGCCTGTTCCGGCGCGATCCGCCGGCGCTGGGCCGCATCCTGGATGCCGGCGGCCACCTGACGCTGGCGGTGTTCCTGGCGATGCAGGCCGCCACCATCGTCGGCGGCGAGACGGCGCTGGAGCTGTGGCTGGGACCGGCCTTCGCCGCCAACAGCGCCACGGTCCTGTCGATCCTGATGCTGGGCGTCTTCTTCAACGCCACCGCCTATGTGCCCAACACGCTGATCCAGAGCGTCGGCCGCGTCGACGTGACCGCGCGCCTGCAGATGGCCGAGCTGCCGGTCTATCTCGGCGTGCTGTGGCTGCTGGCCGACCGCTATGGCGCGATCGGCGCCGCCGCGGCCTGGAGCCTGCGCACCGCGGTCGATTGCGGGCTTCTGCTGCTTCTGCTGCCGCGCGTGGCGCCGGGCACGGGGGCGGTGGCGCTGACCATCGGCCTGCGCGCGCTGCTGGCCGGGGCGGCGGGAACGGCCGGGCTGCTGGTCGGCGGGCCGGTGGGGGCGGCGATCAGCCTGACCGGTCTGCTGGCGGTCGGCCTGGGCGTCGCCGGCCGGCTGCTGCGTACCCGGTCCTGGGAGAAGCTGTCCGCCCCGCTGCGCAAGTCCCGCCCCGCCCGGCTGATCGACGGAACAGCGGCCGACCGTACGTAACATCACCGTGTCGGGACACGGCCGGGTGGTCCGGCCGCGCGCGACCGCCACGGTGCGCGGGTGGTTCCTTTGCCGCCGGAAATGCGCTATGTGAGCGGAAACTCTGTGCAACGCTGGTTGGAGTTCGAAGGCCATGGCCGAGGGTACTGTGGACTATTACGCGATGGTCGAAGAGGCTTGGCAGCTCAGCGACACCGCGCGCGACTATGTGAAGAACGCCGGCCGCGAGGTGGACAACACCGAGCTGTGGGATAAGGTGTTCGCCTCCTCGCCGCTGATCGACCTGGAGCGCACCCGCGCCGAAGGCGGCCAGCCGCTGCAGAAGATCTTCTTCAAGAATCCCTACGGTCTGCAGTACCGTGCCGACCACAAGGACTGGATCCCGTTCCGCCACGGCGCGCTCGACCCGGCCTATCTCCAGGTGATCTGAGGGCCAGGTCGTCTGACAGCCCGTTCCGCCGGCCGCTCCCGAACCTGACAGGCCGGGAGCGGGAGTGCCGGGACGGGGAGGGGCGCGAGCAGGGGAGAGGGCATGGCGCGGCTGGTGGCGGGGCAGGGCTTCGCCCTCGATCTGGATGAGGCCCGGCTGGCGAACGGGTTCGTCGCCGACGCCTTCACCACCGTGCCGGCCATCTCCGCCATCTCCGCCGGTGCCGGCAGCCTGACCGTCACCCGCCAGGTCGCCGGCCGGGCGCACGCCACCCTGCTGGATTATGCCGCCTCCGGCAGCGGGGCGACGGCATCCGTCCGCTTCACCGGTCTGACCGACCGCGATGCGGCCGGTCTCTTGCGCTACCGGATCGAGGGGCTGGACGTCGCGCTGACGGGCGGGACGCTCGACCGGCTCGGCGCCCGCATCTTCCAGCAGATCGACGGTTTCGCCGGAGCGGACGCCAACGACAGCCTCTATCTCGGCGTGCCGGGCGGGCGCAGCTTCGACGGCGGCGGCGGCATAGACCGCGCCATCTACACGGCCGACCCGCGCCGCT
The DNA here is from genome assembly GCF_001639105.2 of Azospirillum humicireducens. NCBI lineage: Bacteria > Pseudomonadati > Pseudomonadota > Alphaproteobacteria > Rhodospirillales > Azospirillaceae > Azospirillum > Azospirillum humicireducens. Next base: position 230,985 of record NZ_CP028905.1, on the reverse strand, counting down.
ACGCCCTGCAGGGGGGCGCCTACCGCGCGGAGACGCCGGTGGTGGTGGCGCTCGACGGCAGCGGCCGGCGCTATGCCGTGGTGTCGAGCCGCAGCGCCGATACGCTGACCGACGTCGAGCTGGTCACCGTCGATGGCCTGACCGCCGCCCCGGCGGCGCTCGCCTTCGACGCGCGGAACTATCTCGCGGCCAACCGCGACCTCGCCGTCGCCTTCGGCGACAATGTGGTGGCCGCCGCCGCCCATTATTCCTGGCACGGCCGGAACGAGGGGCGCAGCCTGGGCGGTTTCGACGCGCTGGGCTATCTGGGTGCCAATCCCGACGTGCTGCGCGCCGTCGGTGTCGACGCCGCCGCGGCCTTGCAGCATTACCTCGGTCATGGAGCCCGCGAAGGGCGGACGGCCGGCTTCGACCCCTACGGCTATCTCGCCTCCAACCCCGACGTTCTGGCCGCCTATGGCGCCGATCCGGCGGGGGCGCTGACCCATTATGCCCAATATGGCCTGCGCGAAGGGCGGACGGCGTCCGGCTTCGACGCGCTGGGCTACCTCGCCTCCTATTCCGACCTGATCGCCGCCTTCGGCGCCGACAGCAGGGGCGCGACCCGTCATTACGTGACCCATGGGCGGCAGGAGGGGCGCGCCGTCACCTTCGACGCGGCGGCCTATCTGGCGGCCAATCCCGACGTCGCCGCGGCCACCGCCGGCAACGCCTCGGCGGCCGCGGCCCATTACATCGCCTATGGCCTGCGCGAAGGGCGGGCACTGCGCCCTGCCGCCCGTGCCGCCGCCGCCCCGGTGGCGGATCTGCCGCCACAGGCGGCCGCAATGGGCGCTGCCTTGGGAGCTGGGGCGGCAGCGGTCGTGCTGACCGGCACGGCCGGCAACGACACGTTGAGCGGCAGCGCCGCCTTCGATGCGCTGGGCAATCCGGTATCGGACGCGGTGGACGGGCTGGGCGGGATCGACAGCTTCGTGCTGACCGGCGTGCTCGCCTCCTATTCGCTGGCCATCGATGCCAACGGCATTCTCGTGGTCAGCGGTCCCGACGGCACTGACACGCTGACCGGCATCGAACTTCTGCAGGCCACCGACGGGATCTATCCGGTGGGATCGCTGGTCGGCTTCTCGCAGCCGTCGCTGACCGGGCTGACCGTTTCGGCTTCGGCTTCCTCGGGCGACGATTATCTGGTGGGCGGGGTGCAGGGCGACGCCATCGGCGGCGGGGCGGGCAACGACACCATCGCCGGACTGGGCGGCAGCGACACGCTGTTCGGCAATGCGGGCAACGATGTTCTGTTGGGTGGCGACGGTGCCGACCAGCTGGAGGGCGGGGCGGGCAACGACCTGCTGTTCGGCGGGGCGGGCGACGATCTGCTGCGCGGCGACATCATCGACGTCACCGGCAACGACACCCTGCTGGGTGAGGACGGCAATGACTGGCTCGACGCCGGAGCCGGCAACGACTGGCTCGACGGCGGCGTCGGCAACGATACCCTCTATGGCGGGGTGGGCGGCGACGTGCTGCGCGGCGGCGGCGGCGACGACATTCTGTTCGGCGACGTCTACTCCGACCGCAACCGCGAGATCTCGGTCAACGCCGCCGACACCGTCACCATCTATGAGGACGTTCTGCTGGGCGGCTCCGGCAACGACACGCTGGTCGGCGGCTATGGCGCCGACCTGATGGACGGCGGGGCGGGGGTGGACGTCTTCTCCATCCGCAACCTGACCGAATCCACCCTGGCCGCTCCCGACGTCATCATCAATTTCAACGGCCCCGTCGTGGCGGCCGAGGCGCTGAAGGGGTTGGCGAGCTATGCCACCGTCGGCGCCGAGGGCGACCGCATCGACGTTTCGGAGATCGACGCCATCGCCGGCACCACCGACAACGACGGCTTCACCTTCGTCGGCACCGCCGGCTTCAGCGCGGCCGGCCAGCTGCGCTACCAGGCGTCCGGCGCGGTGACGCTGATCGAGGGCGATGTGAACGGCGATGGGGCGGCCGACTTCCGCATCCAGGTCAACATCGCCAACTACAGCTTCTCCGCCTTCGACTTCGTGCTGTAGGCGGATGCCGGCCACCCTCATGATGTTCACGCTCGTCAGGACCGAACGGTTCGAACAGGAAATCAAGAAGAGCCGCTTCCTGGCCCAGGCTGCCCCGGCCGGCAGCGAGGAGGAGGCGCGCCGCTTCATCACCGAATCCAGCATGCCCGACGCCGGCCACAATTGCTGGGGCTTTCGGGTCGGCGACATCTATCGCTTCAGCGACGACGGCGAGCCGGGCGGGACCGCCGGGCGGCCGATCCTCCAGGCCATCGAGGGCCAGGAGATGGATCGGGTGGCGGTGGTGGTCAGCCGCTGGTTCGGCGGCATCCTGCTGGGGGCGGGCGGGCTGGTGCGCGCCTATGGCGGTTCGGCGGCAAGCTGCCTGAAGGCGGCGGCGCGCGAACCCATCGTCGCCTATGCCAGCCTGTCCATCGCCTGTGCCTTCGCCGACGAGGCGCGCATCCGCTCCAGCCTCGGCAGCTTTCCGGGCACGCGGGTGGAGACCATCGGCTTCACCGCTGACGGCGTCCAGCTTCAGGTCACGCTTCCCCGCGACCAGGCCGATGTGTTCATCCGGCTGGTCACCGACATCTCCCGCGGGCAGGCTGCGGTGGTGCGTGGCGAGGAATAAACGTGTGCGGACCGGCGGGGATGCATTTATTTCCATAAATCTGATTATGCGTTGCTGATCGCTGCTGCGGAGCGCGTTGCTCGCCTGAGCGTGGGTTGCTATCGTTGCTCCGGTGGTGCCGGGAGGGCGGATGACAGCCGATTCATTGCATGCTCTGAGCAGATTGTCGGATACGGAGATCGACCGGGAACCTTTTCCCCACTTGGTCGTGCCGGATTTTCTGCCCACCGACCTCTATGCCCGAGCCTGTGCCCATTGGCCGGACCCCGCTGCCTTCGGTGTCCTTCAACCCGACGAGTTGCCGTCGCGTTATCAGGTGCCGCTGACCGAAGGGTGGCTGGCACGATGCGGCGGCGAACAGGCAGCGGTGTGGCGTGCGGTGCGCGACTGTCTGTTCAACCCTGACATCGTCGCGTTGATGGCCGACCGCTTTCCCCAGGTCCGCGACAAGCTGGGCTGGGTCGATGCGCCGCCGGTGCTCAACATGCGTATCATCGAAGACCATACCGGCCATGCCATGTTGCCGCACACGGACATCGAGGTGACGCTGTTCTCGATGCTGCTTTACATGCCGGCGGACGACGCCCCGCCCAATCCCCTGGCACCGCATTTGGGGACGGCGCTGTACCGGTCCCGCAACCCCGATTTCCGCGGAAGGGGGATGGACCGATACCCGCGCACCGATTTCGAACTGGTGGCCCAGGCTCCCTACCGGCCCAACCATCTGTTGGCCTATGCGCCGTCCGACCGCTCGTTCCATGGGGTGGAGCCGGTTGCGGCTCCCTGCGAGCGGCGGTTGCTGATCGCCTTCGCGGTGATGGAGACCCGTCATCCGTCACGGCGCGGCACGATATGAGAAGGTGGCTGGACGGCGTGCCGGTAGCGCGCCGCCGGCACATGGCCGGCAGCGCATGGTCATCACAGCGCTCTGCCGGCCGCCGGTCCGCGGTCAGACCTCCAGGGCGTTGATCGCTTCGGCCCAGGCGTGGGCGCCCTGGATCGGATGCAGATGGTGATCGCGGGGGTTGGGGCTGCGGTAGGCGTCGGCGATCAAGCCGGTTCCGGCGTCCAGGACACGCGCGGAAATGTCGGTATAGGGAATTCGCCGCCGGGCCGCTTCTGCCGCAAGCTGTCGATTGTAGCGCATCGTCAGGTCGGTGCGTTCGCGCAGGCTTGCGCTCACCGTGTGACGGGCACGCGCCACGGCGCCCTGGCGGTGATTGTCGGGAATGGTGGGAGGGACGGCACCCGTCACCACGACCCGGCTGTAGCCGGCATCGATCAACGTGTCGATGAAACACGCATAAGCCTCTATGGAAGCCGCCAGCTGCGCATCCACCGATTCGCCGAGGGTTTGCGCCCGCCACCAGATGACGAAGCCGCAATCGACCTCGCCAAGCTGGATGACCGGCATGACGCCCGGCAGAACGGGCAGCAGCGCCTTTTGGAAATGGGCTATGGCCTGGGTGTGGCTTTCCGGATTGCGCAGGCCGACGGCGGTGGCGCCGGGGACGATGAGGAAGTGGGACTGGCGGCGGAACAGACCGAGCGTGGCGGCAATCTCGAAGGCCTGAACGTGACTGTCACCGACGAAATACCAACTGTGCATCGCGGGCCTCTGTCCATCTCGCCACCAAAAATACCGATATCTTGACCGAAGCCAATGCGTTTGGTCGCGAACTTCGATCGAATTTCAATCCATGGTTTTGATTGCCCGGACGGCCACGACCTGCTGCTCGACCGTTGCCGGCCATCAAGGGCATGATATAATGATTTGTTGTCATGTTTTAATAAGTTGATGAATGCTGCGATGGGATCGCGGCGGGGAACCTACCGCCGTCCGTCCGCCAGTTCGTCGATCCAGGCGAACTGGCGCGGCAGGCAGACGCTGCGCAGATCGTGGTTGGCACGGATGAAGGCACGGGCCACGGCGCCCAGCCGGTTGCGCGCCTCCCGGTCCGCCAGCAGGTCGGCCACGCTGTCGGCCAATCCGCGATGGTCGAAGACATCCGTCAGCCTCCCGGTCCGGTCATGCTCGATCATCTCGCGAACCGGAGCGGTATCGCCGGCGACCACGGCGGCGCCCGCGCTCATCGCCTCCATCACGCTCCAGCTCAGCACGAAGGGGTAGGACAGGTAAACGTGGACGGAGGAAAGCTGGAGCAGCGGAACGAAGTGTTCGTAGGGAATGTTGCCCAGGAAGAACACCCGTGACCAGTCGGCGTCCGGAATGGAGCCGCGCACCTCCTCTATGAAGAGGTCCCGCCAGTTTCCCGATGGCGGCGGCGGCCCATAGGTGGTGCCGGCTCCGCCGACGATCAGCACATGGGCCTGCGGGCGCCGGGCCAGAAGCCGCGGCAGGGCGCGCATGAAGCTGTGATATCCCCGATGGGGCTCCAGGGTCCGGTTGACGAAGGTCACCACCTCGTCCGTCCGCGCCAGCGTGAGGGTGCCGTTCAGCGTGGCCCTGGCGTCGGGGTTCGGGGCCACCGCCTCGGTGTCGATGCCGTCATGCACCACGGTGATGCGGTCGCGGAAGAGAGGGGGAAAGCCGTCGGCCTGCCAGCGGGTGGGAGACAAGCCGGCGTCGGCGGTCTCGAACTGCAGCAGGTTTGCTGCGTTCTTCAGGCGCACACGGCACGGATCGCCGGCATCGAGAGCCGGGAATTCGGGATCGAAGCCGATATCCGCGCCTTCCATCCGGTAATAATATTCGCAATAGATGCCCAGCCGGGCCTGCGGCCAGACCTCCTTCACGAACAGGCTGTCGCCCCAGCCGGGATGGGCGACGATCACGTCGGGGACATAGCCCTCCGCCTTCATGGTCAGCGCCCGTTGGAACAGCGCCTCGCCAAGAATCGCGTTGGTTTCGAATTCGGCGGCCCAGGGATGGACGCCAAAGGTCGGCAGCCGCAACGGCGCATAGGGAACCATGGTGATCCCGCCCCAGCCGGACGGAACCTCCATCGACCGGCTCAGGGCGTGGACCGTGTGCCCGCGCCTTACCAGGCCGGGTGCCAGGGCCTTGAATTGGCCGGGAAAGGCGGGGTGGATGAACAGGATCTTCATGGAGGGCGCCACGGTCCGGCAAAATGGGCTGCGGAGGGGGTATCATGCCATGGCGCCATCGTGAAGCACCGCTGGAATTTCCCGCATTCGGTGTGAGATTCCTCGAGCGCCGTCCTCCTGCGCTTTGGGGCTGTTCCAGTTTCGCGTGATCCGATCCGGCTTTCGGAGGCGCAGCACCGCCAGGCGGGCTGGCGGCGATCAGCGTCCGGCGCATATGGAGCGCAGTCAGGAGTCCGGCCGCCGGTCCGGTTCCGAGGATCGTTGAGTGCGTTGATTGACGTTGAACGCCCATACGGCCGGTTCGCTGCGGCGGACCTTCCTTTAGCGGGCCTTGCGGTCGGCCTTCGTCATGGAGGGCAGCGCCAGGTCGATCACCAGCCGGTGGCCCCGTTCCTTGTCGGGGGGCAGGGTCGAAACGGCGAGCAGCCGAACCGCTTCTCCTTTGCCATCGCCCTTGCCGTCGGTTCCGCCATTCTCGTCGCTGAACAGCAGGCGGGTGCCGGTGCCGGTGCGGTCCGCCCGGTAGCCGAGCGCCGTCGCCGGCAGGCGTCCGGACGGCGGGGCCCGCCACAGCGTGCCGGGAAGCGTCACCTCCAGCCGGCCGTCGGGGCGGCGCACCGGCGTCTCGAAGCGCGGGTCCTGGTCGAGGTCGAGCACGACGCGCAGCCCGTCGCCGCCATTGGCGGTGCGGATGCGCTCCACATGGCGGGGGGCCGTCGTGCTTGCCACGGCCTGGATCGGGGTCGGGCGGGCGGGCGCGTCGGGGACCGGCTTGACGCCGGGGCGCGGGAACTCGGCCGCCGGTTCCGTCCGCAGGGCTGGCGCGCCGCCCTGCGGTTCGGGCTTCGCCGCCGGCAGCGGGGGAGCCGGGGCTGTTTGGGCCGGGCCTGCTGGCGCGGCAGTCGGTTGGGCCGTGGCCGGCTGGGCTTCCGCCGGCGGCTTCCTGACCGTCTCAACGAAGCCGCCGCTGCGGCCTTCCGCGCGGCCCTGCTGGACATAGTGGACGTAGCCGCTGGAGATCTGTCCGTTGCGGACGGCGGCGGCGACGTCGGGGTTGGCGGCCAGATAGGCGCGCTCCCGCCAGCCGGTCGGCTGTGCCGTGGTGGTGTTGACGTCCGAGGCGCGGCGCCAGTTGGACATCAGCGACGGCATCGTCCCGTACAGGCCCAGACCTTCCACCGCCAGCGACAGCCACAAGGGCGTCAGCAGCAGGAGCAGAAGGCGCAGGAGCTGTGAGATCGGCGACAAGGCGTCTTGTGTCCGGCGAAGGGGGAAAACGGCGCCGGTCCCGCTGGTCCGGCTGTCCTGCATGCCTACTCCCAAGCACCGCATCCGGTCCAGGAAAAGCCGTGGACCGGGCGGGACCATCGGGAGAGCGCGGAAGAGTGTCAAGGCGATGACGCCGGATCGTGGGTCTCGCACCAGGCGTGCAGGCCATGGGCGGCGTTCTCGAAGCCGGAGACCGTCTCCGGCATCCAGGCGGCCATGCTGTCGGCGATTCCGTGCCACGCCGCATCGGCCGACACGGCGTGGCCCAGCAGGTCGCCGGCCTGAAGCTCCGCCACCTGCGCCTGGGACGGGGGCTGCGCACCGAACAGGCTCTTGTCGGCGGCGACCACCAGCGTGCCGTTCCACCACATCCCGCTCTGGCCCTCGACCACGTCGCGCCCGTCGGGCGCGCCCTTGTCGTAGGTCACCGCGGCGTCGGTGGCGGCATAGCTGCGGCCGTTCACGGTGACGCTGTCGACGAACAGGTTGCGGTCCTGGCCGCCGGCGAAGCCGTCATTGTCGTAGCGGATCTGCACCGTGTGGGCGCTGTCGGCCGACACGCCGGCGGTGAAGGCGTAGGTCTTCGCCGCGCTGCCGACGGTGGCGCCGCCGACGGCCTGGCCGTCGACCAGCAGGGTGAAGTGGGCGTTGACCCCGGCGGCGGCCGTGCCCTTGGCGTTGACCAGGATGGCGGCGGTCGCGGTCGCGTCCGTCCCGGTGCCTGGCGTCTCCGGCGCGCCGTAGGTCTCGCCGATCTTCGCCAGCAGCGCCTGGGCGTTCAGGTCGGTGTAGCCGGTGGCGCCGACCGGCGTCCCGGTCTGCTTCGCCAGTGACAGGAACTCGTCCTGGCTCAGGGCGCTGCCGCGCAGCGCCAGAGCCTCCTGCTGGGCGAGGGCGACCGCGGCGGTCACCGTCGGGGCGGCGAAGGAGGAGCCGTTGGCCGTCACCGTCCGCCCGGCCAGATCGGTCAGCCGGATGTCGGTGCCGTCGGCGCACAGGTCGGTGATGCCCGGATTGCGCTGGGCCCAGCCCGGCAGCGTCCCGTCGCCGGTGGAGGCGCTGACGCAGATCGTGTTGTGGTCTGCGGCGAAATAGGACACGTCGGTCGCCGTCCCGTTCTGTCCGGCATTGCCGGCGGCGGCCGACACCAGCACCCGCTTGGCGGCGAGGCTCGCCAGCTCGTCCGACAGGATGGTCGTCATCTCCGACGAGGCGGAGCCGCCGGCCAGCGACAGGTTGACGCCGACGACATTGTGGTCCGACGCATGGGCGACGACCCATTGCAGAGCCTGCTCGATCACCGCCCCCGATGCGGTGGTGGAGCCGTCCTGCATCACCTTCAGCGCGATGATGCCGACGTCCGGCGCTTGCGACAGGATGCGGGAGGCCACCAGGGCGCCATGGGTGTCGGCGGCGGGGTTGCGCGCGTCGCCGTCATTGTCGGCGTAGTCGTGCTGGTAGACCACGGAGGCGGCCGTCTCCCAGGTCGGCGACCAACCGCTGTCGATGACGACGACCGTCCCGCCGCTGCCGGTATGGATGCTGTTCGCCATGCTGTCGGTCCCCGCTGTCCGCCGTCGATGAAAGATGCGGAATGGAGTATGGCGGCGGGCGGTGTGGCCTTCGGATGATAAGGACGGGGCGGTTTTGGGGACCGATTGACTTTGTCGGACAAACGTCCTAGAAATTCCCATGTCGGTTGACCCAATAGGTGGCCGGGCCCGAGGGCCAGGCCGCTCATTCGAAGCGGTGGGACAGGCCGCACACTGGCGTGGGGAGAAGACGATGGGCGCAGCAGGCACACGCCAGCGGATCGTGGAGGCTGCCGACCGGCTCTTCTATGAGCAGGGTTTCGAAGCGACGTCCTTTGCCGACATCGCCGCGGCCGTCCGCTTGTCCCGCGGCAACTTCTATTATCACTTCAAGACGAAGGACGAGATTCTGGATGCGGTGATCGCCCTGCGCCTGATCAACACCGCCAGGATGCTGGAGGCCTGGGAGGCCGGGACCGACGATCCGGCGGAGCGCATCCGCAGCTTCATCCACATCCTGGTCATGAACCGGGCGAAGATCATGCAGCACGGCTGTCCGGTCGGCACGCTCTGCAACGAGCTGTCCAAACTCGATCACGTCGCCAAAGAGGACGCTGCCAAGCTCTTCGCCCTGTTCCGCGGCTGGCTGGCCCGCCAGTTCGCGGCACTTGGACGCGACGCCGACGCCGATGCGCTTGCGATGCATATCCTGATGCGGAGCCAGGGCGTCGCGACCCTTGCGACGGCCTTCCGCGACGATGCCTTCATCCAGCGCGAGGTCGAGGACATGTGCGCCTGGGCGGAGGCGCAGCGTTCCGGGGCGGGCCGGCGCGCCCCCCTTTCCTCCCCTCCCCCCTGACGGAGCCGTTCCGCATGTTCGTCGTCATGCTCAGATTTTCCGCAAACAGGGCGCAGGCCGCCGGACATATGGACGGGCACAACGCCTGGATCCGGCGCGGCTTCGAAGACGGCGTCTTCCTGCTGGCCGGCAGCCTTCCCGCCGGTGCCGGCGGTGCCGTTCTCGCGCATGGCCTTTCGCGCGGCGATCTCGACGCGCGTCTGCGGGAGGATCCCTTCGTGGCGGAGCAGGTCGTCGAGGCGGACATCCTGGAAATCGCGCCCGGCCGTGTCGACGACCGCCTGGCCTTCCTGCGGGGCGGCCGATGAGCACGACGGTTCCCGGGCCGGATGGCAGGCCGCGGTGCCGCTGGTGCGCGGCGGCGCCCGAATTCTTCGCCTATCACGACTCCGAATGGGGATTTCCCGTCGGCGACGACCGCCGCCTGTTCGAGAAGCTGTGTCTGGAGGGCTTCCAGTCCGGTTTGAGCTGGCGCACCATCCTCGCCAAGCGGGAGAATTTCCGCGCTGCGTTCGAGGGGTTCGATTTCGAACGGATCGCCGCCTTCACCCAGGCCGATGTCGAACGCCTGATGACGAACGTGGGCATCGTCCGTCACCGCGGCAAGATCGAGGCGGTCGTCAACAATGCCCGGCGCTTGCGGGAACTGGTGGAACGGGAAGGATCGCTGGCCGCCTATGTCTGGAGCTTCGAGCCGTCGTCTGACGAGTGCGCACCGCCGCAGACCGCCTCCAGTTCCCGGGCGTCGGTCGCCCTGTCGAAGGACCTGAAGAAGCGGGGCTGGTCCTTCGTCGGTCCGACGACCGTCTATTCCTTCATGCAGGCGATGGGGCTCATCAACGATCATGTTGAAGAGTGTGCGGTGCATGGCGCGGTGGAACGGGCGAGGGCCGAATTTCAGCGTCCGCGCCGCGTCGCGGCCTGACACCCCGGCGCCGGACTGCTGGAGCGGGAAGATCGCCGGCTCCCGGATCCGTTCCCTTATGCGTTGTCGCATAAACGGGGCATGCGGCATGACTCTGGTCTCCCCCGTCCGGCGCCCCACCTGTTGGGTGAAGGTCGGGCAAGAGGGAGCAGTGCCGTGCGAGGAGTCTGGATGAGGGTGCCGGTCCAATACTGCTGGGGGGTCGCCGCCCTGCTGTTCCTGCCGTCCGCGGCATCCGCCCAGCCGCCTGCCGGCCGTTTCCCAGCCGGGGCGCCGGCGCTGGAACTGCCGGTCCGCTGCCGGATCGGCGCGGACTGCTTCGTCCAGAATTATGTCGACACCGATCCGGGGCCGGGGATGCAGGACTTCGCCTGCGGGCGCCTGACCTATGACGGACACAAGGGGACGGATTTCCGCCTGCCCGACCTGGAGGCGATGCGGCGCGGCGTGGCGGTGGTGGCGGCGGCTCCCGGCACGGTCGCCCGCGTGCGTGACGGCATGGAGGATGTCAGCATCCGGCAGGCCGGCGGCTCTCCCGCCGGGCGGGAGGCCGGCAATGCGGTGGTGGTCGACCATGGCGACGGCTGGGAAACCCAGTACAGCCATCTGAAGCGCGGCAGCATCGCGGTCAGGCCGGGCGACCGGGTGGAGGCGGGTACGCCGTTGGGCCAGATCGGCCTGTCCGGCAACACCGAGTTCCCCCATGTCGATTTCGGCATCCGCCATGACGGCCGTACGCTCGATCCCTATACGGGCAGGGAGGCCGGCGGCGGCGGGGCGGCGTCCTGCACCGTCCCGGCCGGCGGAGAAGCCCTCCCCCCGGACACGCTGTGGAGCGCCGAGGCGCGCCGGACGCTCGCCTACCGGCCGAGCGCCCTGCTCGGCGCCGGTCTGGCGCCCGAGGCGCCGAAGGCTGAGGTGGCGCGGGACGGCGGTTATGGCGGCAAGCCACTGCCGGCCGGCACGCCGACGCTGGGCGTGTGGGCGGAGCTGATGGGCGGGCGGCTGGGCGACCGGGTGACGCTGGAGGTGAGCGGTCCCGACGGCCGCCGCCTGCTCCGCAGCGAAGGGGCGGTGCCGCGCCCGCTGGCCGTGCTGTTCTTCGGTACCGAGGTGAAGAAGCCCGCCTCCGGCCCCTGGGCGCCCGGTCCCTACCGGGTGACGGTGACGCTCCGCCATGGCGACGAGACGGTGCTGCGGGAAGAACGGCGGGTGGAGCTGCGCTGAACAGGGTTGAGCCGGAGGCGGTCAAGACAACGGCAAGGCTGTGGCAAGTGACAACTGCCTGCCTTGGTGTCGTTGTCACGAAATGAACACGGGATTTCCGTACGAAAGGATAGCTCCGAAAGGGTGAGACTACCTCCTTATTAAGTATTTGCGCCGTGAGATTGCCCTGTATCGGCAAGGCAATCCGGCAATGACAGACACGCAGCAGGCTTTCTACGTCGCGACCAACGGCAACGATTCCTGGTCGGGGCGTTTGGCGGCCCCCAATGCCGACGGGACCGACGGCCCCTTCGCCACGCTGGAACGCGCGCAGGGCGCGATGCGGGCGACCGGCATCCGCGACACCTATGTGCGCGGCGGCACCTATGCGATGGCGCGCACGGTGACGCTGACCGGGGCCGACAACGGCGTCCGCATCATGGCCTATCCTGGCGAGACGCCGGTCTTCAGCGGCGGCGAGCGGGTCGGCGGCTTCACCGCCATCGGTGGCGGGCTCTATGCCGCGGCGACCTCCGCGACGGGGCTGGACCTCTCGATCGGCGGGGTGCGGCAGACGGTGGCGCGGACCGGCGACTGGAACGCCGGCGATCCCCGCTCCGGCTGGTCGGTGCTGGAGGCGGCCTCCGGCGGCGCCAGCCGGACCAGCCTGCGCGTCGGCGCCGGCGACGGGGCGATGGCGGCGGTGCTGGCCGCCGGGGTGCAGCCCGGCACGCTGATCCAGACCTTCGACACCGAGCGGCTGTCCGACAATATCGTCGGCGTCGCCTCCACCGATGCCGGCAGCCGGACCGTCACCTTCACGCAAGGGGTGAAATACGCCCTGCGCAGCGGCGGCACCTATCGTCTGCTGAACGACGACGCCTTCATCCGCGACGCCGGCGAGTTCGCCTGGCAGGCCGAGACCGGCCGGCTGGTGGTGAAGCCGCAGGACCCCGGCGCGCTGCTGTCCCAAGGCGCGGTGGTGGCGCGGCTGGGCACGCTCCTGTCGCTGAACGGGGCAAGCGGCGTCACCCTGCAGGGGCTGACCTTCGCCGATACGACCTGGGACGGCTCGGCGCTGACGCTGACCAATGCGTCCGCCAACAGCATCGCCGGCAACCGCTTCGTCAATGCCGGCACCGCGATGACGCTGACCGGATCGTCCGGCAACGTGATCGAGGCCAACCGGATGGAGCATCTGGGGGCGGGCGGCATCAAGCTCGCCTATGGCAGCAACGGCAACCGCGTCAGCGCCAACAGCATCGCCGGCATCGGCGAGGTGCTGAAGGACGTCGCCGGCATCCAGCTCTACGGCACCAGCGGCACGCTGATCTCTGGCAACGACATCCGCAACAGCACGCGCTACGGCATCTCGATCAAGAACTGGGACGGCGCCACCGTCAACACCGACACGGTGGTGGAATACAACCGCCTCTACGACACGATGACCGAGACCGCCGACGGCGGCGCCATCGAGATGCTGGGGCGGTCCAACCTCGACACCCGCACGATCATCCGCGGCAACGACATCCGCACTGTCGGCGGGCTGGCGACCGACGGGTCGGGCTGGCTCGACCGCCACAAGAGTTTCGGCATCTATCTGGACGACATGGCCAACGGCGTCACCGTCCAGGACAACTTCATCCAGAACACCGGCTGGGCCAGCGTCTTCATCCATGGCGGCGATGCCAACAGCGTCGTCAACAACTTCGCCGTCCTGTCCAACCCGCGTGAACGCTTCATCCGGCTGGAATGGGTGCCGAGCGCCGGCGCCGTCGGCCTGCTGACCAACAACAGCGTCACCGGCAACGTCATCTCCTCCTCCACCGGCGCGGATTACTGGGAGTTCTGGACCCCCGGCTCCTACAGCGTCACCGGCAACCTGCTGCAGGGCGTGCGCGGGCTGAACGGTGGCGACAGGCTGTCGTCCGGCCTGTTCGTCGACCCGTCGGCCGGCGATTTCCGGCTCGGGAGCGGTGCCGCGGCGGAGCTCGGCATCCATGAGCTGGACTGGGCGCGGATGGGCAGCGCGCCGCTGACGGTGCCGGGGATCCCCGCGCCCGGTGCGGGGATCCCGTCGGGACCGGCCTTCTCGCCGCTGGCCTACATCGCCTCCTATGCCGACCTGTCGGCCGCCTTCGGCACCGACGCCGCGGCCGGCGCCGCCCATTACATCGCCAACGGCCGGAGCGAGGGCCGGACGGTCAGCTTCGACCCTCTGGCCTACATCGCCTCCTACGGCGACCTCGCCGCCGCCTTCGGGACCGACGGCAGTGCCGGTGCCGCCCATTACATCGCCAACGGCCGGAGCGAGGGCCGGACGGTCGGCTTCGACCCTCTGGCCTACATCGCCTCCTACGGCGACCTTGCCGATGCTTTCGGGACCGACGGCAGTGCCGGCGCCGCCCATTACATCGCCAGCGGCCGGCGCGAGGGTCGGACCGTCAGCTTCGACCCGCTGGCCTACATCGCCTCCTACGGCGACCTCGCCGATGCCTTCGGCACCGACCGCAGGAGTGCCGGAATCCATTACATCGCCAACGGTCGGAGCGAGGGCCGGACCGTCAGCTTCACCCCGCTCGCCTATCTGGCGGCCAACGGCGACGTGGCCGCCGCCGTCGGCACCGACGCCACCCGGGCCGAACTGCATTATCTGACCCATGGCCGGAAGGAAGGGCGGACGACCGGCTTCAACGCCTCCTCCTATCTGGCGGCCAACGCCGATGTGGCCGCGGCCACCGGGGGCGACCTGACGGCGGCGATGCGGCATTACGTCCTATATGGCCGGCAGGAAGGCCGAGCCTTGAGTCCCGTACCGTCCACCGTCCGCGCGGCGGGGCCGGCTCCCGCCGACGGCATGCTGGCGGCCGCCGGAGTGAGCTGATCCACCTCCCTTTTCCCGGCTTGTCCTGGTGGCAAGCCGGCTCGCTACCCACGCGGCTGTCGAGTTGCTCAACGACCTGCGTGCCCATCTCACCATCATCACGCGCTTGCGCCTGGATGCACGCTTGTTCGAACCGGCCCCGCTACGATTTCCAGGAACGATCGGGCGTCCTCGGGTATCGGGTGCCCGGTTGCCGTCCTTGGCGCAACTCCTGGAGGATGCCGGAACCTCCTGGCATTGCGTTCGGGTGAACGGCTGGTATGGCGGCTTCGAGCCGCAGGGCTTTCTCTGCACCGACCTCCACGTCGATCCACTCGATGTGCTGCGCTGGTTCGTTCGGCGCTGGGCCGTCGAAGTGACCTTCGCCGAGGCGCGCCGTCCCCTGGGGGGTGAGACCCAACGGCAATGGTCGGACCCGGCAATCGCACCCCGTGCCGCGCTGTGGTATCGAAAAGTTGAACCAACCTTCAGCGATGCTCTCGCGGCCGTACGCGTCCAACTCTGGCGCGATATGACTGTCTCATCATCAGGCCGTCTGCTTCCCTGCGTAATGCGCAAAGTCCAGCTAAGTTCCGGGCGCTCCGCCGTCGATGCGTCGGCTGCCACCGACTGTACCGTGTATGTTCTACAGGAGAGGGAGCGGATGTCGGGTAAAGCAATACTCCGCGGATGGTTCTATTGTTCCAGGGGAAAAGGCTTCAAGTCCTGTCGAGAGGTGCTATAGAGTGGCCGTTGGGCTCGAAAGACGCTTTGGAAGGATGTGCGTCCATGATGTCGATAGCGCGGTTGTTCGAGCTTGATGGCCGCAGCGTCCGTTTCCTACGGGTCTATGTCTTCTGTGCGGTGGCTCTGTGTATCCTCGCGGGGGTGGTGGTCAGCGCCGGCGATGTTTGGACGTTCGGCGGGATCGATTTCCGGGCCCGCTTGGTAGGTGCGCGTCTGCTGTGGTCCGGCATCGACCCCTACAGCTATGTCTGGATGCCGGACGATCCGTTGCGCTTCGGCGATCCCATCGCCCGTTATCCAGGACCGAGCCGGGCCACCTATCCACCTCCTCTGCTTGCCTTTTATGGTCTGTTCGACTGGCTGCCCTATACGGTACAGCGCGGTGTCTGGGCAATGTTGGAATGGGCGGCCTTCTTGACGACGGCGGCCCTGTCTCTCCGCTTGATCCCCACCCGCAGCGTACGCTTTCTCTTCGTTGCCGCGGTCATCGCCTTCATGGCGTCCAGCCATTACTGGCGCCTGCATGTCGAGCGTGGGCAATATTATGTGTTCATCGCGCTGCTGCTGGCCATCGAGCTTGTCCTGCTGGACATGTCGACCGGATGGCGCAGTCGCTTGCGTGGCGTGGCGCTCGGCATCGCCTGCGCATTGCGGCCGACGGTCGGACTCGTGGTGCTCCTGTTGTGGTTGGGACGTGACCGGACAGTGGCTGTCCGTGCCCTGGCAACGGCGGCGGTCCTGGCCGTGCTCGCCACCTTGCCCGTCGGCGGCAGCATGTGGCTCAGCTACAAGGCCAATGTCGATGCCATTTCGGAGTGGGTCGACCATTATGCGGAGACGGATTACGCCGATCGCACTTTCGGCCCGGTGACGCACACTGCCCCCACAGTGATCGAAGGGTACGACCTGACGCGTTCATTGGAGGCGCGTTCGCGCAATGCCACCGTGCAGGGGCTGATGAATGGCGGTGGCAAACCGTTGGCGACTGCTTTGCTTCTCGTTTGGGTGTGCATGTCGGCGGCGATGCTGGTCTGGCTCGGCCGCTGCCGGGCGTCCCGGCGGACGGTGGCTTTCGTCAGCCTGGTTTGCATGGTTGTCAGTGATCTTTTCATGCCGATCCGCTTCGGTTACGCCGATGTGCTGTTCCTGCCGCTGGCCGCGCTCGGCATGACCTTGTGGCCGGGATTGCCACGTCCAGTGCGGGTTGTCGCTGGCTTGATGGCGGCGATTGCCTGTGTGCTGTCGCTTCCCTGGCTCGACAGCGGCACCATCACGGTGGCACGAGACGTCTGCATGTTCGCCGCATGCGGCATTCTTGCGCTATGGTGCGTGGCCGCAGCCCGCCCCCATCCAAGCGCCCTGGCCGCTTCGGCCTGATCGGGGATGATCCGTGGCATGCCTGTTGTCTTGGTGGCGACCCCATGTCCGTCTCATGCTCGTTCATGCGCGCGGTCGGGCGATTTCCATTCTCGCCCTTGTCACGCTTTCGGCAATAGCTGGCAGGCCTCTATCCTTTCTTGAAATATCCTATGCAATTTCCCTCAAAACAGGCTGATGTCGTGGAAAACGTGCACCAAAATAAAATCGCATCGATTTCAATGAATCGAGATAAAAACTTAAGAAAAATCCTTTTGTCTATATTTTTATTATTCGCATTTTTATTGATGTCTGTCGCTATCGCGGCACGATTTTGGTTGTCGGTGGACTCTACGTATCTTGTGATCGGCGGTTTGCTTCCCTGGTCAGATTCCCATGGCCATGCCTTCAGCGGTCTTCATCTGCTGCAGGAAGGCGCGCTGGATGTCTTCGGAACCCGCCGATCACTGTCTTCGGCATTCAGCGCGACCCGCCTGCTGCTGGGGGGCCTGTCCCTGCAGGGTGCTCTGCTGGTGCAGGCGCTTCTGTTCGGGATCGCAGTCTTTCTGGCGGCGCGGGCCGTTCTGCGAACCCACGGCTGGCTGGCTGCGGCGATCCTGTCCGCCCTGTGTCTGTTCGCAGCCCAGGAAACCCTGCCGACCAGCCTGTCGGAAACCTCGGGTGTCATCTTCGGCGCGGTCGCCCTGGCCATTCTCTGGCAGGCGTTGGGTGCCGGCAGCGTCCGGCTCTATGCCTTGGGAGTGCTGGTCCTGGCGGTCGGACTGAACATCAGACCCGGCGATCTTGCCATTTTACCCCTGTGCGTTGTTGCTGCCGCCTATTTCTTTCCCGGCCGCGGCACCCGGTGGCAGGCCGTGGGGCTTGCGGCCTTGGCCGTTCTCGCCGCCAGCGGAGCGGCGATGGCCTGGGGGCTGGCCTTCGGCAATCCGGCGGGCGCTCCGCAAGCCAATTTCGCCTATACCCTCTATGGCCTGTCGGTGGGGCAGGATTGGGGCGCGGGGTTCCGCGACCATCCGGATCTGCTGCAACGCCTTGCCGTCGAACAGGAGCGCGTCGTCAGCGGCTTCCTGTTCGACCGGGCGGTCGCCAACATCCTGGCCGATCCGCGACCGCTCATCGGGCAGTGTCTGGCGAATCTGGGCCATTATCTCGTTTCGACGCCGCTGATCGGCTATCATGGCGGCATGGGCGGCACCAGTTTCCTGACCGCCGCCTTGAGTGTTGCCGTCCTTCTGTCGATACGGCGTTCGGCGTTCGACACGCTCGTCGCCCTGGCCATCGTTTCCACCTTTCTGTCGGCGGGCCTCGTCTATGGCGATGGCGGCTGGAAGTCTGCATCGACCCTTTTTCCCTTCTGGGCGGCGGCAATCGCCTTGACGGCCTCTGGGATCGTGACGGGGCTGCGGGGCTGGCTGGCCCGGCGCTCAGGTCGCTCCTTCCCCATTCCCTCGGCCCCCATCTCCTTGGACGGGAGGTCGGCCGGCGGCGTGGCCGCGGCGCCCCTGTTCGGCTGCGTGCTTGTCCTGTTCGCCGTCTTCGTGCCGGCGGTGGCGGCCGTGACCGGCCTTGCCCGCCAGCCGGTTCCGGGAAAAGCCGGAATGGCGGCCGTGCCGGACTGTCCGGAGGGACAGGACGGCATTGTCCTGCGTCCCGGATTTCCAACCGCCACGCTTCGTCTGCATCCATCGGGGCCGTCCAGTCCGCACCTCGTCCCGGATATCGGGATCGACGACTTCCGCAGGGGGCTGGAGCATTCGCAGAGCGAGGTCGTGCCCTATCTGAAGGATGTTCCGGCGGGTTTTTCCGTCTCGTATGTCTATGATCTGCGCCAGGACCGTCCCGAGTTGTCGCGCTGGGCCTTGCGCGCCGTCTATCTGGTGGCGCCAACCGGGCTGGTGCCTGCCTCCGGGGGGCTGATCGCGGTGTGCGGCACGCCCGTTTCCGTATCGCTGTTCGGTCCCCGTCTGTTGCGGGCGACGTCGGCGCGGCCGCTGCCTTGATCTGGAGTCCGGCTCGATGATGTCAAAACCGATCGGTACGGCTGCCGACCGCCTGCTGGTCCTGCTGCTGGGACTGGCGGCGACGCTGCCCTTCGTCAATTACCACGCCCGTCTGGTCCTGGAACCCGATTTCCCGCTCGACGCCATCGGCCTCTATGTCCGGACGATCAGGGACTGGTCGTGGGGCCGCCTGCCCGCCCCGTCCGCAGCGGTGTATTTCGACGGCCACAGCATGATCTATGCCGTCGCCACCTATGCTTATGAGATGGTGGCGGGTCTGTTCGGCCGCACCCCGTCCTTCGTGCACAGCGCGGTCGTGTCCGTGGGGCTGGTGAACGCGGCGGCGCATATCCTGGCGACCCTGGTCTTCTTCTCGACGGCGAAACTGCTGACCGGGGAGCGTCTCGTCGCCCTGTGCGTGACGGTTCTGTTCGCCATCTCGCCTCAGTTCCTGACCATCGGCTTGGAGCGGGTCGACCGTCTGATGATCTTTCCGCTCGTCGTTCTGATGCATGCCAGCGTCGTCATCCTGCGCGGCGGTGGCGGAGTCAGGCTGGGGGCGGCGGTTGGTGCGGCGATGGCGCTGTTGGCGGCGACGAAGATATCCGGCTTCCTGTTCGCCGTTCTTCCCGTTTCCGCACTGTCGATCGCATTTGCCGGCCGGGGCGCGTGGCAGGCCGGTGTCTGGCGGGGGATCGCCCGGCGGCTCGGCTCCACCCTCGCCGTCGCGGTCGCCGTCGGCGGGCCGCTGCTCGCCATCCTGATGCTGCGCCAGATCCTGTACTACGACGGCTTCATCGAGCGTCTGAAAGCCGGCTATGGCATGCAGATGCTGTGGACGGCGGTTCTGCCGTCCACGCCTCGCTTCTATTACAACATCGATCTTTTTGCCGGCTACGGACAGGTCTTTCTCCTTCTCTCCCTCGCCGCCTTCATCGCCGTCGTGATTCACGGTCTGCGGAACCGCGACCTCTGCTGCCTGTGGCTGTCCTTCAATTTCATCCTCTTCTCCGCTCTTGGCTTTGCCGCCTTCAAATATGACCGTGGGGGCTATCATCTGGTCCCCTTGTATCTCTATGCCCTGGCCATCGCCGGGGGGCTTGCCCGGCGGGGCGCGCATCGCATGCCCGTCCGGGGCCGGATTCCGGGCCGGCTCGCGGCGGCCTTGCCGGTTCTCTGCCTTCTGGTTCCAGTTGCCGTGGTCGCCCGGAACTATACGGACGTCGCGGCGGTGGCCTGGGGACGGCCGGAGGCGATCGAGCGAACCCGCTTCGAGCCGCGGGACTGGATTGTCCGGCATTTCGCGGCGGGGTCGCGCATCTGCATGCTGGGCGGATCGGAGTGGGCCGGCCCGGCGCTCAAGGATACGGAGATGCGGATCGTCACCACACCTTTCGACTTCCCCTATCTGGATGTTCCCGCCATGGGAAATTTCGTCACGCCACGGCCCTATCAGATCCGGTCGGCATGCGACGCGATGGTGTTCAACGACTTCCACAAGGGATTGTATCCGGGTTTCCTGCGCCTGCAGGGGCACGACGCTCGCGCGGCGGAGTGGGAGACGCTGTTTCGCTCCATGTCCGACGCCTATCCGCCGGTTGTCTTCGCGTCCGATCACCCGGCCTATTACGTCTCGAAGATCGAAATCCACGATCTGCGCGGCCCACCATCCGCTGGAGCAGCCCAGCCGGAGTGGGAGATGACCGATCCGAAGCTTTCCCCCGGTGCAGCGGTGCGGATCGGAGAGACCGGCTTGACCATCGGCGATGCCGACTTTCCCCTGCGCCGCGGCCGGTTCGCCGGTTCGGTCGACGTCGCCGGACTTCACATTCACAACGCCGCATCCGAGGTCGATGGCAAAGGAGCGGCGATCTCCGTGCAGGGGTGGGCTGTCGACCTGGAGCGGCGGGAGATGGCATTATGGCTTCTTCTCGTTCGCGGATCCCATCTCCAGGCGGTCAGCCGTGTGGAATTGGTCCGCAGGCCCGATGTTGCCGCCCATTTCACTCAACCCGATCTTCAGCTCGCCGGTTTCAGGGGATGTTTGCCCCTGGCCGGCGATTGGGGTGGCGGCGATGAGCCCATCCTCCTCTTCGTCCTGCAGCATGACGGGACTGCGGCGGAAATGCCGCTCCCGCCCCTGCGGAAATCCGGCGCGGACGATCCCGGAGTCTGTCACTGATGTGAGAGCGAGGAAAGCTGCCGAAAGCCGGGCCGTGTCGTGTCCGAGTATCCGTTCCGCGGTCGCTTGACCTGTCCACAAGCTATAGTGCCGATCGGACGCGCCTGCTTCTAACGGCTGTGGCGATCCTTGCACCTCTTCCGGAACGAAGGATGACAAGCCAGGAGAGAGCCGGTAAAAGAACAGCCTCCGATCTGTGATGAGGCCGTAGCCAAGGCGGTCCGGTGCAGGCTTTTCGCGTGGGGATGATGTCACAGTTTCCTCTTGCCCCTTCCCTTGCCGGGCCGGTCGGGGCACCCTCAGGCAAGCCGGTCGGACGGCGGTGGCCGCTGCTGGTCAAGCTGGCGGTGACGGTCGTGGTGCTGGGCGCGCTCGCCGCCGGAGCCGACTGGCCGGGCATCCTCGCGCGCCTGTCGGCCGCCGACCCCCTGCTGTTCGCCGCCGGCTTCGCCGTGAAGGCGCTGACCCTGCCCTTCGCTTCGCAGCGGTGGCGGGCGGTCGGCCGGGCCGCCGGTTTCCGGCTGACCCGCTGGACTGCCTTCCGCCTGCAGATGGCCAGCGGCTTCCTGGGGCAGGTCCTGCCGGGATCGGTCGGGGCCGACCTGCTGCGCGGCTGGTTCACCTGGAGGCTCGGCCATCCGGCCGGTCCGGTGATGCTGGCCCTGCTGGTCGACCGGCTGATGGCGCTCCTGGGCGTGGTGCTGATCGGGCTGGCCGGGCTGCCGCATCTGGCCGCGGTGGCGCCGCCCGCCGTCGCCGGCACCGTGCTGGCGGGCGCGCTGGTCCTGGCCGTGGCCATGGGGCTGCTGCTGCTGGCCGGCCGCATCCCGCGCGACCGGCTGCCGATCCCGAAGCGGCTGCGCGACGGAGCGCCGGTGCGGACCGCCTGGGGGGCGGTGGCGCAGCTGCGCGCCATGGCCGGCACCCCCGCCGCCTGGGCGGCGCTGGGCCACAGCGTCGCCGTCCATCTCGCCACCATCGCCGCCACCATCCTGTTCGCCCGCTCGGTCGGCCTGCCGCTCGGCTGGCTGGACGGGCTGGCGATCGTGCCGGCCGCCATCGTCGCCGCAGCCCTGCCCGTCTCGCTCGGCGGCTGGGGTGTGCGCGAGGGGGCGATGGTCGCCGGCTTCGCGCTGCTCGGCTTCGATGCCGACGCGGCGCTTCTGGTCTCGCTGCTGATCGGGCTGTCGATCGCCGTCCTGTCGCTGCCCGGCGGCCTGTTCTGGCTGCTGCTGCGCAACGAGACCTCCTCCCTGCCCGATCCTGTCGCCCCCGATCCTGTCCAGCCGGGCATCGCTGCGCCCGCTGCCCTTTCCACGGATTCCTCCCGATGACCGACCAGCCCTTGCCGACGCTCGACCGGACCGCCTCCCTGGAAGCCTCCTCTCCGGAAACCGATGCCGTGCCGCGCGCCCTCTCCCCCCGGCAGGAGCGCATCCGTGGGCTGTTCGACGCCATCGCCCCCTTGCGCGACCGCTGGGCCGAGCGCAACCGCGCTTTCCACGAGGCCGACCGCGCCTATCTGCGCTTCCTGATCCCGGAAGGGGCGACGGTGCTGGAGATCGGCTGCGGCGTCGGCGACACGCTGGCGGATCTCAAGCCGTCGCGCGGCGTCGGCATCGACCTCAGCCCGGCGACCATTGCGGTGGCGAAGGCGCGGCACCCGCAGCTGGAGCTGATCGCCGCCGACGCCGAGAATCCGGCGACCATCGACGCCGTGGAGGGGCCGTTCAGCCACATCCTGCTGTCGGGCACCATCGGCTTCCTCGACGACATCGAGGAGACGCTGCGCCTGCTGCGCCGGGTCGCCACCCCGAAGACCCGCATCGTCGTCAGCTATCACTCCCGCGTCTGGGAGCCGATCCTGTGGGCGGCCGAGAGGCTTGGGATGCGCATGCCGCAGGGCCAGCAGAACTGGCTGTCGACCAGCGACATCGTCAACTTGCTGGACCTGGCCGGCTGGGAGCCGGTGCGCCGCGAATGGCGCCAGCTGATCCCGAAGCGGCTGTTCGGGCTGGGCACGCTGGTCAACCGCTATGTGGCGCCCCTGCCGGGCATCCGCCGGCTGTGCGTGCGCAACTATGTTGTCGCCCGGCCGCAGCCCACCGTGGAGGAGGTCACCGTCGACGGCAAGCCGGCCTCGGTCACCATCCTGATCCCCTGCCGCAACGAGCGCGGCAACATCGAGAACGCCATCCGCCGCCTGCCCCGCTTCGCTCCCGACATCGAGGTGATCTATGTCGAGGGCAACAGCCAGGACAACACCTACGAGGAATGCCTGCGCGTCCGCGATGCCTATCCCGACTGGGACATCAAGGTCATGAAGCAGCCCGGCAAGGGCAAGGGCGACGCGGTGCGCGCCGGCTTCGCCGTGGCGCGTGGCGACATCCTGATCATCCTCGACGCCGACCTGACGGTTCCGCCGGAGACGATGGGGAAATTCTATCAGGCCATGGTGTCGGGACGCGGCGAGTTCGTGAACGGCACCCGGCTGGTCTACCCGATGGCGCCGGAGGCGATGCGCTTCCTGAACTTCCTGGCCAACCGGGCCTTCGCGCGCATCTTCTCCTTCCTGCTGAACCAGCGCTTCACCGACACGCTGTGCGGCACCAAGGTGCTGTGGCGCAAGGATTACGAGACCATCGTCGCCAACAGGCATTACTTCGGCGACTTCGATCCCTTCGGCGATTTCGACCTGATCTTCGGCGCCGCCAAGCAGAACCTGAAGATCGTCGAGGTGCCGGTGCGCTACGCCGACCGCAGCTATGGCGAGACGCAGATCTCCCGCTTCACCCATGGCTGGCTCCTGGCCCGCATGGTGGTGTTCGCCTGGAAGAAGCTGAAGGCTTTTTGAGCCCGGCCTCGGCTGGAGGGGTCACGCTTCAAGCAGAATCGCTTGAAGCGTGACTCACACGGAAACCCCTGATCCTCCTCGGCTGCGGCGACAAGACCATCGCAGGAGGGCGACCGTGCCGTCGCCGTCCCGCTGACTGGTGACAATCCTAACCGATGGCAGGTCGGCAGTGGGCCGATGACGCACGCGGAATGAGCGTCGGAGGCGAGATCCGGATGCGATCATTGGGCGTCGCCGCTCCCCGGCACAGCAAATCCAGGGCTTCCGCCGCGATCCGGTCAAAGGGCACGCGGACCGACGTCAGCGGCACGGACAGCCGGCTGACGATGGGAATGTCGTTGTACCCGACCAGGGAAATATCCTCCGGCACGGACAGCCCGAGCTTTATCAGGGCCGACAGCGCGCCGATGGCGGTATTGTCGTTCATGGCGAAGATCGCGGTCGGTCGTGCCGGTATGCCCATCAGCCGTTCGGCCGCCTCGGCACCGGAATCGATCCCGAAACTCGATTCGACGATCCAGTCAGGATCGATCGCCGCCCCCGCCTCGGTCATCGCCCACCGGTAGCCGGCGAGCCGTCCGCGGCTGCTCGACGCGTAGCCTGGCCCCGCGATGATGCCGATCCGACGATGCCCGAGATCCAGCAGATGACGGGTCGCCAGATAGCCGCCCAGCTTGTCGTCGCCGACCGACGACATGCTGCGGCCATCGCTTCTCAGCGCAAGCACATAGGGAATGCCGCGCTTTTCCAACCGGACCGGGAAATCGTCGCCCTCCCTGGCGGTCGACAGCACCAGACCGTCCACCCCCCGCTGGAGCAGGCTTTCCGCCGCGGCACGGTCGGCCTGCGGTTCGTCGTCGGTCGTCGCCACGATGGCGAAGCGTCCCGAGCGCGCACAGGCATGGGCCAACGCTTCGTAGAGCATCGCCATGACCGTGTCGGTCAGCCGCGGCACGATCACGCCGATGGTGTTGGTGTTGCCGCGGCGCAGGCTGGCCGCCGCCACATCGCGCATATAGCCGAGTTCCGCCGCGACCTGCCGGACCTTGCGGGCGGTCTCGCTCTCGGACCGGGGCAGACGCTCGTCGAGAATCCGTGACACCGTCGACTTCGATACCCCCGCCGCCGCCGCGACGTCATGCAGCGTCACCCGGCCGTGCTTCTCCTGCGGATCGTCTCTGGTGAACACGCCCGGCCCCTCATGAGTTCTCGTCCCGACCCAAGATAAAGGTTGACACCCCAATTGTTCAAGAGATACGTTGGGAACGTTCCCGGTATCGTTACCAGAGATGCAGGTGAACGCTTCCGGTCCGCTCAACGACGGCCCGGTCCCCACACATCCCATAATGTTTTTGGAAGGCATCGGAACCATGGCCATCGATTGGAAGGGACTGAACCCCGCGCCCGTCACGCTGTTCAAAGACAACGGCGACGTCGATTTCGACGGCAACGCCCGCCTGGCGAAGTGGCTGGCCTCGATCCCCGGCGTGAAGAGCCTCGTCATCCTTGGCCATGCCGGCGAGGGCACCTTCCTCACCCATGACGAGCAGATCGAGCTGATCCGCGTCTACAAGGACGCGACCCCGCTGCCGGTCGTCGCCGGCATCACCGGCGAAGGCACCAAGGTCGCCGAACTGGAGGCGAAGGAGAAGTTCGAGGCCGGCGCCAGCGGCGCCCTGGTCTACCCGAACCATGGCTGGCTGCGCTTCGGCTACCAGAAGGGCGCTCCCGTGGACCGCTACAAGGCCGTCGCCCAGTCCGGCCTGGAATGCATCCTGTTCCAGTATCCGGCCGTGACCAAGGCCAACTACGACCTCGACACCCAGCTTCAGATCGCCGCCGTGCCGGGCGTCACCGCCACCAAGAACGGCGTGCGCGACATGAAGCGCTGGTACAATGAAATCCCGGCTCTGAAGAACGCCTTCCCCGACCTCGCCATCATGTCGTGCCATGACGAATGGCTGCTGCCGACGATGTTCGACGTCGACGGCCTGCTGGTCGGCTACGGCAACATGGCGCCGGAACTGCTGATCGAGTATCTCGCCGCCGGCAAGGCGCAGGATTATCCGCTTGCCCGCAAGTACCACGAGCAGCTGCTGCCGATCACCCGCGCGGTCTACCACCGCGGGTCGCACATGGAAGGGTCGGTCGCGCTGAAGCACGCCCTGCGCGCCCGCGGCCTCATCGACAACGTCAATGTCCGCGAGCCGCTGAAGGCGCTGGGCGATGGCGCCGACGAGGAAATCCGCGCCGCGGTGAAGGCGTCCGGCCTGACCGTGATCCAGAACGCCCTCGCCGCCTGAGGGACCGGGGCCGCCTCCGGGCAGCCTCTTTCCGATACCATTGCACAATCGGTGGCGATCCCGGTTTTTCAGGATCGCCACCGTGGAACCAACTCTGGGGGGGCCTCCGGCGGCCGAAAGCTTCCGGCAATAAAAAACAAACAATCAGGCTTCAGAGGAAACGCCATGCTTATGCAGACATCCGAGGATATCGCCACCACTGCGCGCGATGCCGCGGCCGGGCCTTTCGATGGACAGGCCGATATCAGCGCCCGGCTTGAACGGCTTCCGGTCACTCGGCGGGTGTTCTGGACCCGCAACATCATCGGCGCCGCCACCTTCTTCGACGGTTACACGGTCATCGCCATTGCCTATGCCATGCCGGTGCTGGTTCGCGAATGGGGGTTGGGACCCGAACAGACCGGCCTGATCTTGTCGATGGGCTATTTGGGCCAGCTCATCGGCGCCGTCTTCTTCGGCTGGCTCGCCGAGCGGATTGGCCGGCTGAGCGTCCTCCTTTTCACCATCCTGCTGTTCGTCAGCATGGATGTCGCCTGCCTGTTCGCCTGGGGCGCGGCATCGATGATGGTGTTCCGTTTCATCCAGGGCATCGGAACGGGCGGCGAGGTGCCGGTTGCCAGTGCCTATATCAACGAATACATCGGATCGAAGGGGCGCGGCCGCTTCTTCCTGCTCTACGAGGTGATGTTCCTGCTTGGCCTCGTCGGCGCGGGACTCATCGCGCGGGCGCTGGTTCCCGTCTATGGCTGGCAGGCGATGTTCCTCGTCGGGCTTGTTCCTGCCGCCATCCTGATCCCGTTCCGCTTCTTCATGAGGGAATCGCCGCGTTGGCTGGCCTCCAAGGGCCGTTACGAGGAAGCCGACCGGATCGTCAGCCAACTCGAGGCGAGCGCCGTGGCCTCGGGCCACAGCTTGGAACCCCCGAAGCCCGTCGCCACCCGTACGAAGACCAGCTCCAACTGGCGCGAGCTGTTCTCCAGCTTCTACCGGCGCCGGACCTTCACCATCTGGGCGATGTGGTTCTGTTCCTACCTCGTCGCCAACGGCATGATCACCTGGCTGCCGACGCTCTATCGCCAGACCTTCAACCTGCCGCTCGAGACCAGCCTGCTGTACGGGCTGCTGACCTCGGTCGCCGGTGTCGTCGCATCGGTCGCCTGCGCCCTGCTGATCGACAGGGTCGGCCGCAAGCGCTGGTACATGATCGCCTTCTTCGCCGCCCCGCTGCCGCTTCTGGCACTCGCCTTCCTCGGCGCCACATCGCCGCTTGAAGTGCTGATCCTCGCGGGTCTGGCCTATGCGATCCTCCAGACCATCACCTTCTCGCTCTACCTCTATTCGGCGGAGCTTTATCCCACCCGCATGCGGGCGCTCGGCACCGGTCTCGGCAGCGCGTGGCTGCGCCTCGGCTCCTCCACCGGCCCCATCCTGGTCGGCGTGCTGATGGGATCGGTCGGCGTCCAGTATGTCTTCGCGACCTTCGCCGCCGTATCGCTGGTTGGCGCGGTCGTCACCACCCTCTTCGCGATCGAGACCAAGGGCCGGGTTCTGGAAGAGCTGTCTCCCTGAACGGAGACAGCTGAACCGGCAAGCTCCAGGGTGGCGACGGATGTGCACCGGTGCGGGAAACGCACAGGACAAGGCCCAGCCGCCACCCATGGGCACCCTGCCCCTCCACCGGCCTTGGATTTCGTGAGTTTCAAGGCACCTTGCCGAGAGAGGCCGGAGGATCGGATCGCACCGCGTTGGAACTCACGACGTACGTCTCTCGGCCGTGATTCCCGCGAAGGCGGGACACCAGTCCATTTCGAGCGCCCCTGCGCGGGGGCCTCCGGATCCCCGCCTTTGCGGGAATGATGGTGGAACAGCAGTTCCCATAAGCGCGCAGCGCTCTCACTTGGGAACGCATCACAGCCGCCGACGCAGTCCTTAACCCCGGATCGCGTGACAAGCGCCTCCGACGGAAGATCGGCGTGACCGGACCGACCCGGCCGCGCCTCCCGACCGGGCGGGAGGCCATGGGATTTCCATCCACCTCCTTTCATCAGCGGTATTCTTCCATGAAGCAAACGCAAACCATTGCTCTGTGCGCCCTCCTGGCTTCGTGCATCACCGGGCCGGCTCAGGCGCAAAGCCGGTTCGACATCCAGCTCAGCGGTGACGCCTATTTTGAAATCGGCCTCGTTTCGCAGAGCAACGACCGCAATCTCCGATCCACCGAGGCCCGCAACCGCTTCCGCCTGACCGTCGTTCCGCTGGCGAAGGCCGACAACGGTCTGGAATACGGCGCGAACCTGCGCCTGCGCAGCGCGCTCGGCAGCCGGGCGGCCGACATCGACCGCAGCTACCTGTTCTCCTCGGGATCCTTCGGCACGGTGCGACTGGGCGTCACGCCGGGCTTCGACGGTGAGATCTCCCATCTGGCCAACGGCACCGGCCGTCCCATCGCCTATCTGCCCTTCGGTCTGTACGATCATGCGGCGGCCTGGGTCGGGCCGGCCGGCGGCGCCCAGGGAACGGACCCGACGACCGGGCGCTATACCGGCGGCGATTTCCGGGGCGGTGTCGGCGGCGCGCTGCAGCCGCCCGCCACCCTGATGTGGCCCTGGCTCAATGCCGACGCCGGTGCGACGAAAATCCTCTACGCCTCGCCGCGGTTCGCCGGCCTGCAAGTCGGCGGCAGCTACACGCCGCGCAACGACAGCTCGAACACCGATATCAGCCGCGCCAAGACCGGATCGACCCCCGCGGCGCAGTTCACCGGGAACTTCCAGGACATCGTCGAGGTCGGCGCCAACTACAAGGCGACGCTGGGTCCGGTGAAGGCGACGCTGTCGGCGGCCTACATGGGCGGCAAGGCGATCGGCAGCGGAGCGGCCGCGGACTCCTTCAAGGATCTCCGGGGCTACATCGGCGGCTTCCGGTTCGAATATGCCGGCTTTTCTCTTGGCGGCGACTATCTGAACTATGGCAAGAGCGGGCAGAACGCGCGCTATGCCCACATGGACGACAGTTGGACCTGGCAGATCGGCGCGCAGTATGTCACCGGCCCCTATGTGCTGGGCGCCGCCTATATCCGGACCGAGGATCCGGGGCAGGTGAACCGTCCCGGCAAACGGACCGCCGACATCTACGAGGTGGGGGCCGGCTACACCGTGGCGCCGGGCCTGAGGGTGCAGCTCCAGTACGACTATTTCGACACCAGGAGCGACAAGGCCGTGACCCTGGCCTCCGGATCGCCCGACGATCGCGCCCATGTGCTGCTGGCGAGGACGATGGTGGCCTTCTGACACGGGGGCTTCTGACGATGCGGCGTTCCGTGCAGACGCTGGAAGCGTGTCTGCGCGGAGCGCCTTCGATACGGAGAATCCCTCAATACCGTTAAACGGGATTTCATTCTCCGGGATACTTCATAACCATCCATCGAGACGCTCGCCGACCCGAGGCGGGGAGGACATGGCCATGCGATCTGTCATTTTCGGCCTCAACAGTCGCATCAATCTCATCACCTGCGTCGCGCTGGTGGGATTCGTGATTGTCGGTGCTCTGTCGATCCGCACGATCGGAACGGTGACCGGGGATGAGCGCCAGGCGCGTGCCCGCGTCGTCGTCGAGGCGGCGGTGAAGATCGTCCAGTTCTATGAAGCGAAGGTCGCCAAAGGCGATCTCCCGGAAGCCGCCGCGAAGGACGCCGCGAAGGAGGTGCTGCGCGCGGTCCGCTTCGACGGCAACGAATACATCCTCATCCTCGAACAGGATGGCACCGTCGCCATGAGCGGCATGTTCAAGGACCGGGATGGACGCTCCGCGCTCGACAACAAGGATGCCAACGGCGTCTATTTCAGCCGGGAGATGATCAAGGCCGCCCAGGCCGGCGGCGGCTTCACCGAATATTCCTGGCCCAAGGCGCCGAACGCGCCTCCCCAGCGCAAAGTGGCCTATGCCCTGCAATCGGGCGCCTGGAAATGGGTCGTCTGTTCGGGCGTCTATCTCGACGACGTCGAGGCGGCGGTCTGGCGGAACGCCACGACCATCGCCGAGGTCGGCGGGGCCCTGGCGGTGCTGATCTTCGGCATCGCCTTCTGGCTGGGCCGCAGGATCACCCGTCCCATCCTGCGCCTCACCGCCGTGACGCACCGCCTCGCCGACGGCGACCTGTCGGTCGCGGTCCCCGGGCAGGGGCGGCGGGACGAGATCGGGTCGCTGGCCCATTCGATCGGCGTGCTGAAGCTCCGCTCGGAGGAGGCTTCGCGCCTTTCCGCCGAACAGGACCAGATGAAGGCGCAGGCGGCCCGCGAGCACCGGCATGAGATGGACAGGCTCGCCAATGCATTCGAAGCCTCGGTGATGGCCGTGGTCGATTCCATCGCATCCTCGGCTGGCACAATCGAAAGCTCGGCCAACGCGCTGTCGGAATCCTCACACCTCGCGGAGCGCGAGACGACGCTGGCCGCTGGTGCCGCGGAACAGACGAGCGAGAATGTCGGAACCGTCGCGTCCGCCACCGAGGAACTCGCCGCGTCGATTCAGGAAATCTCGCGGCAGATCTCGCACTCCTCCCAGATCGCTTCCGGGGCGATGGGCGAGGCGGGCGAGGCTCAGGTCGCCATGACCCAGCTTGCGGATGCCGCCAAACGGGTCGGGGCCATCGNGCCACCATCGAGGCTGCCCGCGCGGGCGAAGCCGGCAAAGGGTTCGCGGTCGTGGCCGGCGAGGTCAAGGCACTGGCCGCGCAGACCGCCAAAGCGACGGATGAGATCCAGGCAACGGTGTCGGGAATCGAATCCATCTCGGAGACGGCGGTGACGCGCATTCAGGAGGTCAGCGCAACGGTCACCCGGATGAATGAGATCACCGCAACGATTGCCGCCGCCATCGAGCAGCAAGGTGCGGCAACGCGTGAGATCGCCGACAACATCAACAATGCTGCGGAGAGCACCCGCCGGGTATCGGGCAATGTCGGCGTGGTTCGCCAAGCGGTCGACAGCACGGCTGGCGTTGCCCTTGATGTGCTCGATGCGGCAGGCGCGCTCTCTGAAGAGAGCAAGCGGCTCAACCGCGAAGTGTCGAGCTTTCTTGGCACGGTCCGGGCCGCTTGATTGCGCATTTGGAGGCGTCCATTTCCCGCTGTTCCATGGCGTCCCCTCTTCACACCGGCTCGGCGGCGGCGAGTGGCAGGAAGGCCTGATAGCCGTCGCGCTGTTCGGTCAGGCTCAGCAGCAGGTCGGTCAGACTGTCGCGGGCGAACGGGTCGGTGGTCGCCGCCAGCTTGCGGCGCACGACGCCGATGAACTCCTCCAGCACGTCCAGGTGCAGGGCGGCGGAGGCGAGAACGTCCTTGGCGATGGGGGCGGCGATGGGGGCGGTCATGATGGCGGTCTTTCGCGGAAGGGAGAAGGCGCGGACGGAGTGTGTGGATCAGGCGGCGAGCGCGATGGCGGGCTGAACGGTCGCGAGCACCGCGCGGTAGGTCTCGCGCTGTTCGGTCAGGCCCGACAGCAGGTCGGTCAGGCTGTCGCGGGCGAATTCGCTGGTGGTGCCGTTCAGTTTCGACTGGGTTATGGCGATGAATTCATCGACCACATCCAGGTGCAGAGCGGCAGACTTGAAGATCTCGGCGGAGCAATCGGTCTTGGACATGGCGGCGATCCTTGTATTCGTGGCGAAGGCTTTTGCCCGTTCTGATGATCTTATTGAGCCATCCGGCCAGTTAACGAGGTGTTAAGATCACCGATTGGTTCTAGGTCGATTGGTGATTACCACTTCCAAGAAGAACGCAGCGGCGCGATTTGGCGGTAGGATTACTTCTTTCGATGGAAGGCATGAAAAAACGCGGCCGGTTGCCCGGCCGCGTTCCTCATCGGTCGATATCGGGCCGGTCAGGCCGGCGCCATCAAACCGGCCTCATCAAACGGCCTGGGGCAGCCCGTGGATGTAACCGACGCCGCCGCTGCGGCGGTTGCGGTAGGCATCGTCGATCAGGGCGGCGACGCTGTCCTTGACCTTGTCGTGCAGGCCCTTCTCCCAGTCGCCGGGGTGCTGGAAGTTGCTCATGATGTAGGAGAAGCCGTTGACGTCGTCGGCGGCCTGCAAACCGGTCGACTCGGCCCCCGCCGGGCAGGACAGGATGCGGGCCAGCTTCTTGCTGTCGACGTTGTAGGCCCACAGGAAGTTGTTGACGTGGTTGCCGCTGTCCTCGCCGATGAACAGCGTGCGCAGCTTCTCGGAGAACTTCAGATTGTCCGGGTTGGCGATCAGCTCGGCGTCGGCGGTGTTGCCGAGCGCGTCCGGGGTGGCGAGGTCGCGGCCGACCAGGGCGGGGACCGGGCTGAAATGCACCGGCACCCAGTCGCTGGCGATGGCGGCGCCGGCGAGGTCGGTCTGGCCGCCCTTCATCGGCAGCTGATAGACGGCGCCGGCGTTGATCGCCTTCACCTTGATGCCGCTCTTGCCGTCGCTCATCGACTTGTAGATGTAGGACACCGCCATGTAGGCGGTCTTGTCCTTGGCGTTGACGGTGACGCCTTCCAGCTTCGACAGGGCCAGCGTTGCGCCGACGGTCGGGGCGTAGCGGTGGGTCTCCAGGAAGGCGGCGGCCTTCTCCATGCCCGGCTTGAACTTCACCCACTGGGTCTTGCCGTTGAAGCCGATGGCGGTGAAGGACGGATCCTTCGGATCCTCCTTCTTCACCTCGACGATGTCGGCGGCCTTCAGGCTGTCGGCCAGCGTCTCGATCTCGGCGCTGGTGGCGTGGCCCAGCTTGACCCACTTCAGCGCGAAGGCGCCGCCCTTGTCGATGTCCTTGCCCTCTTCCTGCTCCATCCTGGCGGCATAGAGGGTGCCGGCCGACAGATCCCTCGCGTGATCGGCGATGAACATGAACAGGCCGCCGTTGGTGGCGTCGTCACCCATCAGCACGGTGCGGTCGTCCGGCATCACCTGCACCAGCTCGTGCGAGATGCGGCCCAGGCAATAGTGCTTCCTGATCGTGCCGGTGCCGTCGGCGTTCACCATCACTTCCGGCAGGTGGCCGTAGTGATAGGGGTTGGCCTTGGTCTCGTCGCCGAACAGGTTTTTGCTGTAGGCGCGGAACTGGTCGTCGATGGCGGTGGCGTCCGGCTCGTACTCCTCGCTCGACAGATGGGTGTTCCAGGGCGACAGGCTGGCGCCGCAGGTGATCCACAGGCCGTGCACCGGGCTGGTGTCGACATTGTGGTACTGCACCAGCTTCAGCGCGCCGGTCTCCTTGTTCTGGTCCAGAGTCAGGACGGCGATCGGCGACGGCAGCTTGCCGTACATCGAGGCATCCTTGGAATCGCGGGTGGCATATTCGAACTGGACGACGGCGAACAGGGTGTTGCCGGTGACGCCGGCCACCTTGGCGCCGGGGATCGGGGCCAGCAGGTTGCAGCCGTCCGGGCAGTCGGAGAAGAAGGGCGCCGGGGTCGCCATCGACTGGTCGAGGATCGGCTTGCCGTTGATGTCGGTATAGCCGCCGGCCAGGATCGTGCCGCCCTTGCCGTCCGGAACCTGATCGCCGGTGATGAACAGCGGCTGATAGCCGAGAGCGAAGCTCTGCTTGGTGCCGTCGGCCCAGGTCACGACCATGCTGGACTCGACCACGGTCTTGGCCTGCGCCGCGGCGGTGGTGGGGGCGGCCATGCCGACGAACTCGACGGCGACCGGCGCGCCCTTGGCGGCTGCTGCTTCGGCGCCCGAGGCGAACAGCAGCTCCCCGGCGCCGATGCCGGCGACCGGCAGCAGCGGCAGGCCGGCGAGGGCGCGGAGCACCGAACGGCGCGACGTTTCAGGCATTTGGACGGACAGGTTGGTCATGGCTGGTGTCTCCCGAACCCTCAACAGGGTAAGCGGCTGGCATGAGCGGCGCCGCCGGGCCGGAGAGGCCCGTTCGGCGCGGCCTTGTTCTTGGCGAGCGTCGGGAAGCTACAGCGGGGATGTTACAGTTTGACGGTCGGCTCCCGTTCGCCGTCAGCGCGCGCTGAGCATGCAGGTGCGGTCGGACGGCATCGGCAGGACCATCGGCTTGCCATCGGTTCCGGTGCCGCGCACCTCACGCCCCCCCGCCTGTCCGCCGACGGCGGGCCGATCGACGATCTCCGGATCGCTGAGCTGTCCGGCGACGGTCCACTGCCGGGTCTGCGGGTCCTGGCAGCGCAGCTCGTAGCGGCCCTTCATCGGCTCGGCGGCGGCCGGGGACGCGGCCGGGAGTGCGAGAGGCCCGGTCAACAGCAGGGCGGCCATCGGAGCGAACAGGGCGAAGCGGGTCATCCGGCTTTCCTCAGCTGGTTGCGTCTGGTGAATGGGGGCGGGACAGAACCCGCGCGATGTCGGCCTGCCAGACCATGCTGACCAGCGCGATCTGGGTCAGCAGGTGCATCTCGCCGCGGCCGATGGCCTCCAGCAGTTCCGCCTGCGTCAGGAACAGGATCTCGGTGTCCTCGAGATCGTCGGCGATCGGGTCGCCGACCCGGCGGCAGCCGGTGGCGTGGAACATGTGCGACCAGGCCCCGCCCTGGTTGGCGTTGACGATGTAGGCGCCGAGATCGGTCCAGCTCTCCGCCTCCATCCCCGTCTCCTCCATCAGCTCGCGCTTGGCCGCCGCCAGCGGCTCCTCGCCGGGCGACAGATGCCCGCCGGGGAAGACCAGCCCGACCTTGCGCGGTCCGTGGCGGTACTGGCGGTAGGTGACGACCCGTCCGTCCGCGGTCTCGGCGAAGATGCAGGCGAAGGAGGGCTGGTCGAACTGGTAGTAATCGTCGATCCGCCGCCCGTCCGGCAATTCCACCGTCTCCACCCGCACCTTCAGGAAGGGATCGGCGTCGAGCAGCTCGCGGCTGCCCAGCACGGTCCAGGGGCGGTGGAGGCGGTAGGAGCGATGTCCGGGCATGGGAGGGCCTGTTCTGTGACGGGATCGCCTTCCGTGGCAGGGCGATGCCGGGGAGAGGCCTACCAGCAGCCCTCCATCCTCGTCCAGTCCCTCTCTCGGGGGAGGGGAAAAGGGGAGCGGCGCAAGTCATGAATGAAAATTCATCTTTATCTTGCAGAATGTCGCATCTATTCTGAAATAATACGCAACAAAAACGATAGCAGTCTGCGAAACATCCTCCTCTAGCGTGTGCGAAATGAAACAAAATGTGATCAGATATTACCGATCATCCATTTCCATTGAGCCGCTCCGGCAAAATGCTTATCGGTTCGGTTTCCATCTCCATTCAATTCCATGAAGATCGAAGCCAATTCCCTCGTTCCGCGCCTGATCCATCAGACCTGGAAGACCCGCGACGTCCCGCCGGAACTCCTGGCCTTTCAACGCAGCTGGACCGGCCGCAATCCCGGTTTCGCCTACCGGTTCTGGACCGATGACGACATCGGGCGCTTCGTGGCGGAGGAGCATCCGGCGCTGTTGCCGGTCTTCCGTGGCTATGCCGATCCCATCGCGCGGATCGATCTGGCGCGCTACCTGATCCTGCGCCGCTTCGGCGGGGTCTATGCCGACCTCGATTTCGAATGCCTGCGCCCGATCGACGGGCTGCTGGAGGGCCGGAGCTTCGTCGTCGGGCAGGAGCCGGAGGAGCATGGCCGGCTGGCGAAGGCGGTGGAGCGCGGGTTGCCGCGCATCCTCTGCCCCTCCTTCCTCGCCTCCGTTCCCGGCCATCCCTTCTGGGACCATCTGCTGTCCCGGCTCGTCGAAGCGCGGCACTGCGGGGATGTGCTGGACGCCACCGGCCCCTTCCTGCTGACCCGCGCCCATGCCGACTATCGGGGGGAAGGACGGGCCGCGGTGACGGTTCTGGCGCCGGAGCTGCTCTATCCCGTCACCAAGGACGAGTGCTGGAGCGGCCGCCTGTTCGACCCGGTCTTCTGGGAGCGGGCGACGCGCGACGCCTATGCCGTCCATCACTGGGAGGGGACATGGTTCCGCGGCGCGGCGGACCGCGGTGGCGGACCGGCTGCCGGATTGCCCCGGCAGGTCGCGGCGGTGGTGAGCGACGGCCGGCCGGACGGGGAGCGCCCGGCCGGTGTGGCGGCGGACGGCTTGCCGCTGATCTCCTGCCTGATGGTCACCAGGGGACGGAGCGAGCTGCTGAGGTTCGCCATCGAGGGCTTCGTGCGCCAGACCTATCCGAACCGCGAGCTGGTCGTCGTCTGCGACAGCCCGGCGCTGCCGCAGGATGACCCGCTGGAGCGCGCCATCCGCGATGCCGCCTGTCCGAACATCCGCCTGATCCGGGTGGAGGCAGCCTCCCGATCCGGTTCCCAGCCCGGCGGCCTGACATTGGGCGAGCTGCGCAACATCGCCGTCGACCGGGCGGCCGGCCGCTATGTCTGCCAGTGGGACGATGACGACCTCTACGACCCCTGCCGGCTGGAGATGCAGCAGCGGGTGCTGGCCGCCGCCGGCGCCCAGGCCTGCCTGCTCGGCCGCTGGATGATCTGGTGGCCGGCGGAAGACCGGCTGGCGGTGTCCTGCGAACGGGACTGGGAGGGCTCGCTCCTGTGCGAGACGGCGGCGATGCCCCGTTACCCCGCCCTTCGCCGTGGCGAGGATACGCCGGTGGTCGAGCAGCTGCGCCGCAGCGCCCGCGTCGTCCGCATGGACCTGCCGCGGCTCTACACCTATGTCGTCCATGGCGGCAACACCTTCACCGTTTCCCATTTCGAGGCACACTGGCAGGCGGCCACCGCCTGCTTCGACGGCGGGCGCTGCCGGGCCATGCTGGAGGAGATGGGCAAGCGCCTGCCGGTGGAGGCCTACCGCCGGGCCGTCCCCGTCTCTGCCCCTGCCCCTGTCCCGGCCACCGCCGCGGCGCGGCAGGGCAGCGTGCTGGTGCTGACCCCGGTGAAGGACGCCGTCGTCCATCTGCCGCGCTATCTGGAACTGCTGGGCCGGCTCGACCATGATCCATCCCGCCTGTCGCTGGGCTTTCTGGAGGGGGACAGCCGCGACGGGACGCACGACTGGCTGGCCGGCCGGTTGCCGGAGCTGCGGCAGCGCTACCGCCGGGTGACCTTGCTGCGCCACGACCATGGCTTCCGGCCGGACGGCCCGCGCTGGGCGCCGGCGATCCAGCGGCGGCGGCGGGAGGTGCTGGCGCGTGCGCGCAACCGGCTGCTGTCCGGCGCGCTGGGGGATGAGGACTGGGTGCTGTGGCTCGACGCCGATCTGGTCGATTATCCGCCGGATCTGCTCACCCGGCTGCTCGCCGCCGGGCGCGACATCGTCGTTCCCCATTGCGCCCTGCCCGATGGGCGGACCTTCGATCTCAACAGTTTCCGCCTGGAAGGGGAGACGGAGGACCCGCGCCATCTGGCCGACGGCATCTTCCAGCCGCCGCGCGGCGCCGGACGGCGCTATCTGGACGATTTCGCCGGCGAGGAGGCGGTGCCTCTGCATGGGGTGGGCGGCACGGCCTTGCTGGTGCGCGCGGACCTTCACCGCGAGGGGCTGTGCTTTCCGCCCTACAGCCATCGCGGCTACATCGAGACGGAAGGGCTGGCGGCGATGGCGCGCGACATGGGGATCACCGCCTGGGGCCTGCCGGGCCTGCGCATCGTCCATGCCGATCACTGACAGGCCAAGCATCATGTCGAGCACCCAACATCCCGCCGCCGCCGTCAGCGCAGCTGTCCCGGAGATCGCGGCCAGCATCGTGATCTGCACCCATCGGCGGCCCGAACTGCTCGGCGCCTGTCTGGACAGCCTGCTCGGGCAGCGGGCGGGCGGCGGTTCTCCCGCCCTTGCCGGGGAAACTCCAGGGGCACACGAGATCCTGGTGATCGACAATTCCCCCCTGGCGGAAGGCCGGCCGGTCGTCGAGAGCCGGCAGGTCGCCTTCGCTCTGCGGGGCGTTCCGTTGCGCTACATCCTGGAGGAGCGTCCGGGTGTCGGCTTTGCCCGCAACCGCGGCGTGGTCGAGGCGGCGGGGGCGCTGATCGCCTTCATCGACGACGATGAACGGGCCTGCGGCGGGTGGCTGGAGCTGCTGTTGGAGCCGTTCCACCGGCTGGGCGATGCCGTCGACATCGTGGCGGGCGAGGTCGAACCGGATTTCGGCACGCTGTCCAGGCCCGACTGGCTGGCCGACGACATGATGCATCTCTTCTCGTGCCGCTGGGGGTGGGACAGCGAAGCCCGCTTCCTGCGCGAGACTGAATGGTTCGGGGAAGGAAACTGCGCCTTCCGCAAGCGGCTGATGGCCGCGCGCTCCTTCCCGACCGATCTCGGCCGCAAGGGGGATGGGCTGCTGGCGAACGAGGGCATGGTCTTCATGGAGATGCGCAGCGCGGGAGCGGCGACCTATTACGTGCCGGCTGCGACCGTGTCCCACCTCATCCATCCCGACCGGCTGAACCGCCGCTGGCTGATGCGGCGGATGTTCTACCAGGGCGTCTCCAACCGCCTGATGCAACGGCATTATGGGGTGAAGGAGCAGCGCTGGGACTTCAACGTCAACCTGGCGAAGCTCGCCGACATCGATGTCGAAACGCTGGACGGGGAGTCCCTGCGGGCGTTGATCCGGCTGTATTACCAGCTCGGCTACGCCTCGGCCCATGCCATGAACTGACGACGCCGGAAGGCGGTCCCCATCCCTGTCCTACGGCGCCACGTAGATCCGGTTCACGAAGGGATCCAGCCCGTCCGGCAGGTCCGCCGAACGGCGGTCGAGGGGCGGGACTATCGGGCCGTGGGGACTGAGGTTGACGTTGTACTGGCCCGACAGCAGCAGGCGCCGGCCGAGCCGCGGCAGGGCGCCCTTGTGGATGCCGTAGGTGTCGCCGAGGAAGCGGCTGCCGGCCGCACCGGTCATCGTCACCGTGCCGGCGGTGCCGAAGGCGGCCTCCACCTGCGCGTCGGTCAGGGCGCGGCCGGTGGAGAGGCTGCGGCTGCGGTGGCTGCCCTTGACGTAGATGTGCGGGCCGCCGTCCTCGTCCACGTCGGTCAGGTAGAAGAAGATCTTGAAGCCGCGCAGGCTGTCCAGGTCGCGGTGGTGGCGCTGGGTGCCCTTGGCCGCCTCCCGTCCGCCGAAGCTCGCGCCGCCGTAAGACCACCAGCAGCCGATGTTGTCGAGGGTCGGCTTGCAGCCGAGATACAGTTCCGCCGTCTCCAGCACCTGGGGATCGTTGAAGAGAGCCAGCACATGGGGAGCGCGCAGGATCTGCTCGATGCCGTGATAGCCCATGTTGGAGTCCGGGCTGGGCGGGCTGTCGGGCCGGAACCAGCCCAGATGCGGGCGGAAGGGATCCTGGCAGGGGGTGTTCTCGAAATAGGTGCGCAGATCGGCGACTATGGAGGGGGCGATCGGCGGCAGCAGCGGGGTGATGCCGTCCCTTTCCAGCGTCCGGCACCAGTCCCGTGCCTCCAGCGACGGGTGGAAACCCGGCGTGCGCGGCCGCCGCGCCGCGATCAGCGCCGCCAGCCGGTCGCGCAAGGCCGGATCGGTGACGATGGGCAGGATGTCGTAGATGGCATAGCGCGGATCGGCCTTCGCCTTGCGCCAGTAGGCCCGCGGCGATGCGATGCGCGTGCGCACATTGTCCAGAAAGCTGCCGATGGGAGCGGAGGCGGGCAGGAAGGAGGACGCCATGGTATGCTGCACCGCGCCAGTGGAGAGTTGTTGCGATGAATACTCTCCATAAGGGCATCCGCCTTTCAAGACGCATCTCCGTCGCCGCACCGTCATGCTGCTGAGGCACGGCGTCGCGGGAGGTCAAGGCGGACGGTCTTTCATGAACGGAGGAGGCAGGAGAACCCGATGGCCATGGCCGGTGTCGAACATCGCGTGCTGTACCGCGACCCGCGTTTCTACGCGTCCTTCCCGTCGCTGACCGCGATGGCGGACGGTTCGGTTCTGCTCGCCTTCCGGCGGGCGCGCGACCATCGCTGGCTGCGCGGGGCGGACTACCGGGCGGGAGAGGCCGGCTTCAACCATGTCGACCATCTCGATTCCCGCTCCCAGACCGTCCTGCTGCGGCTCGGTCCCGATGCGGATCCAATGGGGGAGGCTGTCGCCCTGCCCCCCGACCCGCAGGCGGCCGACCAGGACGCCAGCCTGCTCACCCTTCGCGACGGCCGCATCCTGCTGACCGGCTTCTGCTGGTATCCGGTGCCGTCGTCGCAAGGGGACGATCTGCGCGCGCTGGGGATCGGGCTGACCGGAAACCCACAAAGGACCGGCGACCTCTATATCTTCTGGGGCGGCTACAGCCGTCACAGCGACGATGGCGGGCGGAGCTGGACCCCGCACCGCGACCTGCCGCCCCTGCCCGGCCATCCCGACATCGTACCTGGCCGGCGGCCCTTCCATGGCGGGGCGGTGCGCGGCCGGGCGGTGGAGGTGCCGGACGGCACCATCCTGCAGACCGGCTACACCCATCATCCCTCCACCGGCACCTATGCCAGCCATCTCTTCGCCTCCACCGACCGGGGGGAGAGCTGGATGCACCGGGCGATCATCGCCATCGATCCGGAGGCCAAGGCCGGCTTCTGCGAGACGGCGCTGCATCTGGACGCCGACGGGGTTCTGCATGCCTTTCACCGCACCACCGGGCTGGCCGACCATCTGGCGACCTCGCGCTCGACCGACCTCGGCCACAGCTGGGAGCCGTGGCGGCGCCAGGCGGTGATCGGCCATCCCTATGACGCCTGTCCGCTGCCGGACGGCCGGCTGCTGCTGGTCGGCGGCTACCGCCATGCCCCCTACGGCATCCGTGCCCGCCTCTACGACCCGCGCCGCCAGCAGCCGGACGAGGTGCCGGAGCTGATTCTGCGTGACGACGGGCCGGTGCCGGATCTGGGATATCCCTGGGCGTCGGTGCTGCCGGACGGCCGCGCCATGGTCGCCTATTACATCTGCGACGCCACGGGCCTGCGCGGCATCGAGGCGACGCTGTTCCGGCCCTGACGGCAGGTGCATCCTGCGACCCGCTGTACCCTGGACCGGGCGGCGGGGAGCGGGCTACCCTTCGCAACCATGGAAAAGACCCCGCCCTTCGCTCCGGCGAAAGCCGTCCCCGGCATTTCCCCCGCCGCCTACCACGACCCGGAGATCTTCCGGGCCGAGGAGGAGCGGATCTTCCGCCGCTCCTGGGTCTTCGCCGGCTTCACCGACGAGCTTGCCCGGCCCAACGACTATCTCACCCGGCGGATCGGTGGGCTGGACGTGCTGGTGCAGAATTTCGACGGGGAGCTGCGCGGCTTCCGCAATGTCTGCACCCACCGCTTCGCCCTGATCCACCGCACGCCGCGCGGCAACGGCATGCTGCGTTGCGGTTATCACGGCTGGACCTTCGACCGTGACGGCGTGCCCTACGGCATCCCCGGCAACGAGGCGAATTTCGGCCTCGACCGCGAGGGCCGCTGCGGCCGTGCCCTGACGCCGGTGGCGGTGGCGGTGTGCGGCCGCTTCGTCTTCCTGCGGGTGGCGGCGGAGGGGCCGGGCCTCGACGACTGGCTGGGCGTCTATGGCGACGTGCTGCGCCATGCCTCGGAAATCTTCGTCCGCCCCTTCGACGGGCAGGCGATGGAGTGGGCCGCCAACTGGAAGATGGGGGTGGAGAGCGTGCTGGAGGTCTACCACGCCGACCTCACCCATCCCACGACCTTCCGCAAGCTGGTGAAGGGCGACTGGCGCTGCGATTACGACGGTGCCCATTCCCGCGGCGTCACGTCGGTGTCGGACAAAAGCGCCCGCTGGTGGGATGGCGTGTCCGACCGGCTGGGCTTCCGTCCCAGCAGTGTGTTGCGCGAGTATGACCACCTGCACCTCTTCCCCAACCTGGAGATCGGCTTCACCCGCGGCGCGGTGATGAGCGTCCAGACCTACGACCCGCTCGGCCCCGACCGTTGCGCGCTGAGCCTCCGCCTGTTCCTGGCCGATCCGGACGGCGATGCCGGAAAGGGCGGTCCCGCCGCCCGCCGCCTGATCGAGGAGGGCGCGCGGGATCTCAACGTCGCCCTGCTGCGCGAGGACCAGGAGGCGTCGGAGCTGGCCTTCCGCGGCTGCCGCCAGACGGAGCGCCCCGCCCTGCTGGGCCTGAACGAGGAGCGCATCCAGCAGTTCCACGCGGTGTGGCGGGAGATGGTGGGGGTGTAGGGGCGGTTACGGCCCCCTACCGCCACTCCCGCCCGTCCATGTCCTGGTAGATGCGGAAGCGCTCGCGCACCGTCAGCCAGTCATCGGCCAGCATCTCGAAGATGTGGAGGTCGATCTCCTGCCCGTCCTTCATCACCTGGCGCGTCAGCACGCCGACCGGGCGGTAGCCGATCATCGGCTGGCCTTTCAGCAGGCGGGGGCTGTTGGTGCCCAGGATGTGGTTCACCACCTTGCGCAGCCCCATGGTGAAGAAGACGTGGTTCAGCATGTAGGCGAAGTTCAGCGGCGCCGCCCCCATCCGCCCTGCCCGCTCACCCATCAGCACGCCGAAGGTGGCGATCTTCCACTCCGGCTCGGTCACGGTGATGGAGACATGGCCGGCCGGCACGCCGTCGACGCAGAGGATGCGGTGGACATAGTCGTCGCGCTCCGCGCAGCGCCGCAGCCATGCCTTCTGCCGCTCCACGTCGTAGGGCACGCTGCTCAGCATCTGGCCGGCGATGTCGGGCCGGGTGCGCCAGTCGAGCAGGAGTTGGGCGTGCTCCTCCGTCGGCTCGATGAAGGTCAGCGAACTGTTGGGCATCGCGGTGTCGGCCATGGCAAGCCTCAGGCGGTGCGGCCGCCGTCCACCGTGACGATGGATCCGGTCATCCAGCGGCTGGTGTCGGCGAGCAGATAGGCGATCATGTGGGCGATGTCGTCGGGATGGCCGAAGCCCAGCGGCTGCAGCGTGCGCAGATGCTCGTACTGTTCGGCGGTCAGCTTCTGCTTGCCGCGCTCGATCAGCTCGGTCTCGACGATGGAGGGGACCACGCAGTTGACGCGGATGCCGTCGTTCAGCAGTTCCACCGCCAGCCCCTTGGTGGCGGCGATGATGCCGCCCTTGCTGGCGGCATAGACGACGTTGCCCGGCGAGGCCGCTGTCGCCGCGGTGGAGGAGATCAGCGCCATCGCCGCCCGTTCGGCATGGCAGCCCTTCTGCCGCAGCCCGCGGGCGAGCGCCAATGCGCTGCCCAGATTGGCCCGCATCACCTCGTCGAAGAAGGCGGCGGAGAAGATACGGATCGGCCGCAGGGTCTGGATGCCGGCGCAATGGGCGATGCCGTCGAAGGGTGCGTCGTCGGCGCACAGCCCCTTCACCCAGCCCGGCACGGCTTCGAGATCGGACAGGTCGAAGGGGGCAATGGCGTGGCCGTCGCCGTCCAGCCGGTCGGCTGTTTCGGCCA
Organism: Azospirillum humicireducens; assembly: GCF_001639105.2. Lineage (NCBI taxonomy): Bacteria > Pseudomonadati > Pseudomonadota > Alphaproteobacteria > Rhodospirillales > Azospirillaceae > Azospirillum > Azospirillum humicireducens. The sequence continues at coordinate 187,776 of NZ_CP028905.1, read as the reverse complement.
GCCGTTCCTCGTCGCGGCCGTTCAGCACCAGCCGGGCGCCCAGCTTCGCCAGCACCACCGCCGTCGCCCGGCCGATCCCGGCCGACGCCCCGGTCACCAGGATGCGGCGGCCGGTCAGGTCCATGGGGTTGTAGGCGGCCGGGGAGCAAGCGGCTGTCATGGCGGGGAAATCCAGGTTGGTGGCATCTCGGGATGCGGACCATAGCACAGGCGCGTTCCGCATCCGGCTGCGGCTTTTTCGATGGGCGGCGGATGGAGCTTGGCCGGGACTTGGCTGAGTGCTATGCGCCTTAATTATCCGAAATCAAGGATCCGGAAACCAGTTCGCCGCCACTCTGCGCTATGGTGCCGGCCACCGGTTGCCGAAAAGGTCTCCGCCGGGCCCTTGAACACGCGAAGGACAGGACAGCCATGAAAGCCATCATCGACGGCATCCGGATCGCCGGCCTGCGCGCGGTGGTGCCGCCCCAACGCCATTCCTTCGTCGAGGATCCGGGCATGTTCACGGTGGAGGAGGCGAAGAAGCTGGCCGCCACCATCGGCGTCCAGGAGCGCCGCGTGCTGCCGCCGCCCTACTGCGCGTCGGACCTTTGCATCGCCGCGGCGGAAGGGCTGATGCAGCAGCTGGGCTGGGACCCGGCGACGGTGGAGGTGCTGGTCTTCGTCTCGCAGGACGCCGACTATGTGCTGCCGGCGACCGCCTGCATCATGCAGCACCGGCTGGGGCTGCCGACCAGTGCGGCGGCCTTCGACGTGCCGCTGGGCTGTTCCGGCTATGTCTATGGTCTGTGGATCGCGGCGAAGCTGCTGGGCGGGTCGACGGCCAAACGGGCGCTGGTGCTGTGTGGTGACAACGCCACCCGCCACCTGCACCCGGAGGACCGGGCCACCCTGCCCCTGTTCGGCGATGCCGGATCGGCCACCGCCCTGGAGGTGGATGCCGCCGCCCCGCCGATTCCGGTGGTCATCGGCACCGACGGCGCCGGCGCCCCGCACATCTTCGTCAAGGCCGGCGGCAAGCGCCATTGCCTGATCCCGCCGGTCGGCACCGCCGGCCGGATCGCCGACGAGGAGGCTGCCGCCCAGCTGGAGCGCGACTCCCGCCTGACCCTGAACGGGGCGGAGGTGTTCTCCTTCACGCTGCGCGCCGTGCCGCCGCTGCTGCGCGAGGCGATGGAGCATGCCGGCACCGACGTCGAGGGCATCGACCGCTTCGTCCTGCACCAGGCCAACGCCTTCATGCTGGAGCATCTGCGCAAGCGCGTGAAGGCGCCGGCCGACAGGTTCGTCATCGACATGCAGGGCTTCGGCAACACCAGCTCCGCCTCCATCCCGCTGGCGATCTGCCACAGCATGGGGGCGCAGCTGGCGGCCGGGCCGGTCAAGACGCTGATGGCCGGCTTCGGGGTGGGCTGGTCCTGGGGAGCGATGGTGGCGGAGCTGGGGCCGATGCCGGAGCCGCAGGTGGTGGATCTTTCGGAGGGATATCCGGTGCTGGCGGTGTGAGGGATCATTTGAAAAGGCTTGATCCTGAAGCTGTGTTATGATTCAAGCTTCGGATGTGTGCCGAAGCGACGCGCGACCGGATGGCCAAGATTGAGAAGAAGACGAAGCGGTATTCGACGGACCTGACCGATAAAGAACGGTCTTTGTTGGAACCGCTGCTGTTGCAGAAGGTCGGTACAGGACGTCCGAGGTCTATGTCGTGCTACGGCGCTGGGTGGTCGAACGGACCTTCAGATGGATAAACTGTTGGATACGTCCGGTTCGCGATTGCGAAGCGCGGCTCGACGTCTCTGGCGGAATGATACAGCTCGCTGTTGCAAGTCTGCTACTCAGACAAGTTTGCCATTGAAGTGGTTGTCAAACAGAATATGAGAACGGTTATGTCTAGAACGTGCAATGTTGGCTTTTATTTCTGAAAGATCGTTCAGACAGATGATGGTATTGGACAGCTCAAGAAATACAACATGGCAGATTTATCATGGTCCTTTTCTGCCGTCTTCCACGGAGACGAGAAGAAAAAATAATTCACTATCAATTTTCCAATAGACCACGAAGTTAATCGCAAATACAGATAAAAATAGGAAATAAAATGATAAAAAAAGCGAACGTATCTACGACAAATCCCCTTGACGTTATATTGCTTAGTAGCGGTCTGAATGGGGATTATGTCCCCACTCTTATTGACCATGTTACAGAAATTGTGAGATTCTCGAAAAATAACATTTATTGCCATAACTTCGTCTACGATATTGGTATCGATTTCGATTTCGATTCGTTTGATGTCATTGTCATCACTCACAATTTTTGGTTTAAAAATCTTCATAAAGATGTGAGGGAAAAGATTAAAAAGTCGAGAGCCTTAAAGATACAATTCCTCCAAGACGAATTCCTATATATCGATCATGTCAATAAATATATGAACGAGATGGGAATAAATATAATTTGCTCTGTAACTCCAAAAGAAACCCATGAGAGATATTATAAATCTGACAAAATTGAGTCTTTAATAAATACGTATGAGGTGTTTACTGGATATGTTTCCAGTACGTTCTCCAATCCTTCTCTTTTTAATCTTACGGACCGACCTATAGATATAGGATATAGATCAAGAGTTCCATATCCGTTCTTGGGAAAACTTGGGTACGAAAAGCAAAAAATATGCGAAAATTTTAAAAGAATTTCTAAAGAAAACGGTCTTGTTTCAAATATATCTATACATGAAGAAGACCGCCTATACGGGAAAAACTGGATAAAATTTCTGCAATCCTGTCGCACTCAATTGGGAACAGCAAGTGGCTGGAGTATCGTTGATTTCAACGGAGAGGTTGTAGAACCGGTGCATCGTTTCCGGTTGGAAAATCCGCATAGTGATTTTGAGACGATATGGAATGCAGTCCTTTTGGAGCATGAAGGCAATCTCGTCGCTGAAATGCTGTCTCCGCGGATATGGGAGTATGCGTCGACGGGGAGTACGATGGTGATGCATGAAGGAAAATACTCTGGTGTCGTATACCCATGGGTGCACTATATTCCAATCAAGAAGGACTATTCGAATATCAATGATGTGGTATCTGCATTGAAAGATAGAAAATTTTGCGAGAAACTATCTCTTAATGCTCATAGAGATCTTATCTTAAGTGGTAGATACGACTACAGACTTTTGGCAAAAACTCTCGATTCTATAATCGAAGAACATTGTTTTGTCTCTCAAGTGCCAATTAGAAAATCCTTAGTAAAGGAAAATTTCGACAATTATATGTCGAAATCACACGGGCAAATATATCGATATGGGAAAAATGGCAGGAAACTGAAGTTCGAATTTGGAGCTATACCATATGTTTACAGGCATCTTAGCGATGCTATACTGCGTAACTTGCCTTGGATTGGCTCTGCGATTCGGCAGGCTGGAGGTAGTCCAACGGATCGAATGACCAAAGGATTGGCAAGCCTTCGGGTTGGCATGGGACAACCGGCGTGGCGTGAACTGATAAAGCTATGGCTCCTGTCTCGTGACAATAGGCGCTCAATACCGGTGGCGTGGCTTCTGCGGGACATTCTGCTGCTTGCAATCATGGCTGCTCAGCGCAATGGATTGGGTCCAATTCTGAAGTCGCCTGACAGCCCTACCAAGGGATTAGGCATGAGAGTCAGTTCGAGCCAAGTTATCATATACGATATGCCGATTGACTCTGGAGAGATAGGATGGACTGATTCTCTTCTATCAGATGAACTACAAAAATCTCAGCATTTTATTCTATGGGACAGAACGCAATGTCTGAAAATCAGGAAATTTGATGCAACGCTGATTTTTTCTTGGCCTCTTGGTCGAAAAACGGGTTTGTTCCGTTCAGAAGCCGATGAATACTACCATATGCGGGGGCTGACGCTGATGGCCAGCAGCCACCCAAGTGCGGTTGCAAAAGCTATTATGGCGGCTTTGAAGCCAATGCCATCCAATCGGATTGCGCGCCTTGCTAAACTTTTAAGGATATGATGACATATGCCACAGTCTGTATCGGAAGTTACCTTCCCGGCGTCGCACGGTTGTGACTCGATTGCCTTGTGGTGGTTAGGCGGGGGGTAGTTTAAGGCGAGGTCACGAGGATGCGCGGACGGCGGTCGCATCAGAAGGCTATGTTCAGCGACCTGTCGCTGGAGGAGCGGGGTCCAGCCAAGCATCCGCTGCTAGCGATTCGGACGGTGGTCGATGAGGTGCTGGCTGGCATGGACACGGCGTTCGCCGGATTTTACGCCAGCTCCGGGCGGCTGATCATCCCGCCCGAACAGGTGCTCAAAACGCGGCTGCTGCAAGCCTTCTACTCAATCCGTTCAGAGCGCCTGCTTGTCGAGCAGATCAACTTCAACCTATTGTGGCGCTGGTTCGTTGGACTGATGTGCGATGAGCCACCGGGTCCCGGGCGCAGCGGCCAACGGAACTTCCACGGCGAACAGCACAGCAATGACACGCATGCCAGCGTGACCGATCCCGAGGCCAAGCTGTTCCGCAAGGGGCGCGGCAAGGAGGCCAAGCTCAGCTTTATGGGGGCATGTGCTGATGGAGAACCGCAACGGCCTGATGGTTGCAGCGACACTCACGCAGGCCAGCGGCATCGCCGAACTAGGCATAATCGGCGCCATGGAGAGCCGGCACCGTATCATGGTGGATACGGACAAGGGCGACGACACGGCAGACTTCGTGGCCGAGTTGCGGGCCTTGAAAGCGACGCCATATGTGGTGCAGAACACCTCTGGGCGGCGTTCGCGCATCGACGCGCGCACCACCCGGCATTCCGGCTACGAGGTGAACCAGTGCTGCCGCAAGCACATCGAAGAGGTATTCGGCTGGGTCAAGACGGTGGCCGGTCATCGCAAAAGCCGTTTCTGCAGCAGCGCTCGGGTCGGCTCGGCTTTCACCTTCGCCACGGCGGCCTACAACCTGATCCGGCTGCCCAAGCTGCTGAACGCGACGCCATGACAGCGGCACGACGTTGCAAGGCCCTCGGCAAGTGGCGTCTTACCGACGCCGATCAGTGGGACCGCGCGTATCTCGATCTCGTCGAACTGGCTGACATCCGCTTCGACGAGATCGGCCGCTGCAAAATGGTGTTCGGCGCCCTTCAGGCCGACCTGGTGTGCGAGACCGACGTCAGCGTCATCTCCTTTGGTTTCGAGGGCAGAGACGAGATGCTCCCATCCGCGGCACCTGCATGGTCGAATTGGACGAGGATAGTCGCCTTGAGGTCGAAATCAGCATCCACCACGCCGACGAGATCCAGATCAAGGCTCACTGCCTGGTAGTTTTTTAGAAAACTGCTGTAACCATAGCGAGAGAAAAATAGATAGAATGAGAAACATAAAGTCCTTGGAAGAAGTAAAAGATGGAGGTCCTATATTTATATACGGTTCCGGCTTGGCTGGACGCATGATGCTTCCTAAAATAGAAATTACTCTAGGGAAGGTTTCTGGATTTATTGATTCTCATAAAGATGGTATTATAGGTGATATGCCTATATTTTCTTTTGAGAGATTTTCAAAGGAAAACAAAGAGCCATCCAGAGTTATTATCGTCAGTATGTATTTCAAAGAAATATGGAAATATATATCGAACACTACTAACATTGATGTTTATAATGCCTATGAAATTTTTCTCGATATGCAAAGAAATCAACACAGAATCCTCAATCAAATTTACGAGCTGTCTTGAAAATTATAAATAAGGAATATTAAATTGAATATTCTTGTTCTGTACGGATCTCATTTGACAAATGTAGGTAATGTCAGGGCTTCTCTTGAATCAATCAAGATGTATTCTAAGAATGATGTTAAGTTTTGTAATGCCGTTTATGGAGCATTCCCAAATTTTTCTCTTCTTCAATTTGACTGCGTAATTGTTCATTACTCGTGCTTTCTTTATGATGAACAAATACCTAGTTCATTTTTTCTGAGAAATTTGGAAAAATACGATGGCCTGAAGGTTGTCATTTTGCAAGATGAGTTTGATCGGACAGAGACTATGCGGAGACGTGTAGAGAATCTGGCTCCGCATTTGATCTTAACATGTGCCAGAGATGAAGCTCTGCCGCTTGTATTCCCGCCTGAACGATTTGGCAACGTCAGGATTGAGAGCCAGTTGACTGGTTATGTCATCCCTTTGCCAGAAAAAATTCAAAAATTCATTATTCCTCTCCACGATAGACCCATAGCGCTTGGCTATCGTGGAAGATCTATTGACGCATATCTGGGTGAGCTTGGGTTTGACAAGATCGAGATTGGACGGCGGATGCGGACAATTTGCAGCAAACGGGGGATACCTTGTGATATCTCTTGGTTAGAGAAAGACCGCCTCTACGGTGATTCTTGGTTTCAATTTCTTGGTTCCTGCCGTGCGATTCTTGGCTCAGAAAGCGGAAGTACAGTTATGGACGAGTTCTTCCAGCTTAGGCCGGTATTTAATAAGTTGAAGATGGAAAATCCACGTATAAATTTTCAAGAGTACAAGCCATATATGAGTGGTCGTTGTCGTCCAGTGAATCTGGGACAGATATCTCCACGGATATTTGAAGCTGCGGCAATGAAAACACCTATGATTCTTCTGGAGGGTTCATATTCTAATATCATATCTCCGGATGTTCATTATATACCTCTTAGGAAAGATTATAAAAACATTGACAGTGTACTTGATATTCTTGAGGATGATAATCGCCTTTCTCAAGTTGCTGAGCGGGCTCATAATGACCTTATTCAAAGTGATAAGTATGGCTATCCTTATCGAATAAGAGAGATTGATAACCTAATCGATGAATTGTATGCGTCTCTGCCTCGGCGCTTGCGGGTAGAGAAGAAGGAAACCTTTGCGGCTCCGTATTTGATCATGGGGGAAGTTCCCACCGAGGAGGTTTGGGGTGCAGAGCACGCCAAGGCCTTGGAGCGCTCTTTCAGCACTCTTGTGAAACCGATGCGCCATGTCCGACATCTGTCGGGAAATGAACCAGTCATGATCTATGGTTGTGGGAAAGGAGGGCGGCTGGTCGCTTCCGCGCTGGCCGCCGGAGGGCGCCAGATCGGTGGATTCATCGATAGCCAAAGACGGGGAGAACTGAACGGGCTTCCAATCCTGTTGCCGGAGGATCTCGCGACAAACTATCCAAGGGATATCCCCATTGTCATCGGTAGTCAGTATGTTTACGAGATTGCTCATGCATTGCTAGCGGTCGGATTTCACCATCTCTTTGATGCGCGCCTCCTGATCAAAAGAATGATGCGAGAGGAAATGTTCAACGCCCCTCTTCCAGACTTGATCATATCCGATCCATAGGTTCTATTCTCAAATTTTGAGCTGTGATCTTTGAGCNTAATGAAAAGCTCTTGCTTTTCGGCTGATTTCCTCCAAAGAAGCAGGAGATTTTATCTCGCGCATCTGTTCCAGGAGGTGTCGAGAATAAAACTTTCCTCCATCTGTTAATCGTTTCTCTGGCAACTTTCCAGATGCAAGTGCTTGACAAAAACGTCGCAACAGGATCATTGAAGCGGAAAGAGATGATTCTCCCAAAGAACGTGCTGTTTCGTCGGGGCGAATGGCAATTGTCTCTTCAAAGATCAGAGACCCGCGATCAACAATTGCATCCATGCGATGTATAGTGACGCTATGGAATTTCTCGCCGTTTAATATTTCATGGCTCAATGAGTGGTGGCCTCGATAATCTGGAAGCTTTGCATTGTGAAGATTGTAAGCTCTTCCTCGCACTTCTTCAAGTATTTCTCCAGAAAGAACCCAAGAATATTGAATGGATAATAGGGCATCTATTTGAAAATCCTTCAAGGTCTGAAGAATTTTCTTGTCTTCTCGTCTGTCTCCAGGGATATAAGGAATTGGTTTTCCTGCCATCTTGGGCAGACGGCGAAGGAGTTTCATGTCCGCGTCATCACCAACAAACCCTTCGATATCAATTCCCTTGAGGTCAATACGTTCCGAAACAGCCTCCTCCAAGAATGCTTTCAAAATCGGCCCGCGACCTAATAGAAGAAGACGGCATGTCGATGTCATACTATGTATTCCCAGAAGGTCATTTCATAGGAGAGGCGGTATCATTCGCCTGGCGCAGCTCCCGCACCTCACGCTCCAGTGCCTTGATCCGTTCCTGCTCGTCCGTTGTCGGCCCCGGCCGCTTGCCCTGGTCACGCTCGGCCTGCCGGACCCAGCCCCGCAGCGTTTCCGGAGTACAGCCGATCTTCGCCGCGATCGAACTGATCGCCGCCCACTGCGACGCATGTTCGCCTTCGTGCTCGAACACCATCCGAACCGCGCGCTCGCGCACTTCAGGGGCGTATTTGGGTGATGCTTGCTTCGTCATGTTGACCCCAGTCTCTCAAGAAACGGGGCCTCCAGCAAACCTGGGGCGGTCCATGTCAAATCAATCGATTCCGCAGGCTCAATAGCAACCGTGACATGCTGTCCGGAACACTATGCCCGGAGATTTCCAAGTCCAGCAAACGCAGGGCACCAGGTTTGCAAGCGATAAGCGGCAGACCACCGTCCGTTCCCAAAACTTGTCCAGGTATCGCCAGATAGGGGAACGGCAAACTGCAAACTTCGGCACGCCATATGGTAACTCTAGTGACTCCATCCTCAAGATATGAGAAGGCCCCCTCAAGGGGACGAGTGCTGGAACGGATAAGGCGCAGGATGTCCTCGGCAGGCGCCGCCCAGTCAATCCTGGCGTCCTCGGCCTTGCGCGGAAAGCAACGCAGTGACAATTCGGCATTATCAGGCTGTTGCTGCAAAGCCAGTGTCCCTGCTTCCACCGCGCTAGCCAGATTGTGAAATAGGGCGGGAACCCGATCTTCAACCCAGCGCCAGACATCAAAAAAATCATGCCCAGCCATTGGAAACCGTTCCCGAAACGCCACGGGACCGGCGTCCAAATCATCGCTCATCAGGTGTATGCACAAGCCTACGTGAGATTCGTCAGCAAGAATGGCCCAAGTTGGGCAAGCGTTTCCACGATATCGTGGAAGATCCCCAGGATGAGCGTTGAAAACGCCTGCCCCAAAAAGAGCCCTCACCTGCGCAGGCAGAACCGTCAGCCAATTCATGGATATAGCCAAATCGAAGCCGTTGCCTGCGATCCAATCCAGTATGTCGGCATCCCGGATCCAGGAGGGACCTTCTGCAAAGCGGGCTTCGGCAGTAGCCGCAAGCATAGCGAAATCGCCTATAGCAGCTCCCTCATATCCAGCAGGCCGAGTCGTGGCAACGAAGCCAAGTCGGTGGCCTGCAGCCTGCAGCCGTTGAGCTGCCGTCAGCAACGGTTTGCCCCTACCTAAGACGGCAAAGCGGAGTGGACGAATCATGCTTGCTCGTTCTCCTGTTCCCATATGGTCGCGCATTGGGACACGGTCAGGCTTTGACTGTTGCGCAAGGAGGCAATCACTTGGCGGAACAGTGTACCAGCGCCAAGTGCAGCTGGATCACGCGGAGCAATATCTGTCGGACGAAGATCCGATAAGCGTCCTCTTTTCTTCAGATGCTCATATTCTTCCATACTTGAAGAATTCAAAGCCACATGTATCGGGTGAAAATCCATAATCTTCAGACCCGGATTCTGGAACCATGAGTTGTCCAGATTCCAGGGGCGTCCCAGAAACATGTACATATTGTCCTGAAACAGGTGAGGCAAACGGGTCATCCAAGGACTGTCGGCGCCGAACCGAAGCCGATGCGGCTTTAAGTCGCCGACTAGGGGAAGATGCAATGAGCAGTCGACCCGCATTCCATAGCTGGTAGCCATCAATTCTAGCAATGGCTCGCTTTGCATCAGCGAATGCGTGCGGACCGCGGTTGCTTGAGGCGCCAAGGCTCTGACATGATCCAGAACGGCGGCAGGCGTGTCTCCATGGCTGCTTCCTGCCAAGAAGTTCGGGTGCAGGCCAATTTCGAACAAGGGATCCTGCATCAGGCTTTGTATTGCAGGAGACATGTGCGTAATAAACCAAGTGGCGCGCACGCTAGAGATACGCAAATCGGATGCTGCCTGATCGATCATCCAATCAGGCGCCCAATCAACGTCCAATGTAATAATTGGCAGATCAATTTTTCTTTTCATGATAATCTCAGTTTAACCCAATTCATAGAATATAATCTTAAGATGGTGTCACATAGAATTTCTGTCCTTCAATTATAATGTAGGCCGGTTCATGAGGTGGATAATGAAAAGCTCTTGCTTTTCGGCTGATTTCCTCCAAAGAAGCAGGAGATTTTATCTCGCGCATCTGTTCCAGGAGGTGTCGAGAATAAAACTTTCCTCCATCTGTTAATCGTTTCTCTGGCAACTTTCCAGATGCAAGTGCTTGACAAAAACGTCGCAACAGGATCATTGAAGCGGAAAGAGATGATTCTCCCAAAGAACGTGCTGTTTCGTCGGGGCGAATGGCAATTGTCTCTTCAAAGATCAGAGACCCGCGATCAACAATTGCATCCATGCGATGTATAGTGACGCTATGGAATTTCTCGCCGTTTAATATTTCATGGCTCAATGAGTGGTGGCCTCGATAATCTGGAAGCTTTGCATTGTGAAGATTGTAAGCTCTTCCTCGCACTTCTTCAAGTATTTCTCCAGAAAGAACCCAAGAATATTGAATGGATAATAGGGCATCTATTTGAAAATCCTTCAAGGTCTGAAGAATTTTCTTGTCTTCTCGTCTGTCTCCAGGGATATAAGGAATTGGTTTTCCTGCCATCTTGGGCAGACGGCGAAGGAGTTTCATGTCCGCGTCATCACCAACAAACCCTTCGATATCAATTCCCTTGAGGTCAATACGTTCCGAAACAGCCTCCTCCAAGAATGCTTTCAAAATCGGCCCGCGACCTAATAGAAGAAGACGGCATGTCGATGTCATACTATGTATTCCCGTCCTATTGTGGGGTTACGCGCTGATACTTGTTGAATTTTTAATAAAAGGAAGGATGATTTTTCCATAAAAATCATTTCCATGACGAGAAAGATGAATTCCATCTTGGTTAAGATAGGATGCCGTTCGACCAAGACTTTCTTCTTCTAGCCAAGCTCTTTCAATATCTATGAGAACAGAACCTGTAAGATCAGCAACCGTTCGAATCAATTGATTGTAAATGATTAAATTCTCTAGATACGAGTTTGGTGCCAGAGGCGAACGCTTGTGTTCCAGCGGTCCATCCGGCTCTGTGCGATGGTTGGTTGCCAAAAAGACTTTGCGTGCACCGAATTGATGGCTTCGTATAACAAGTTCCGTCAAGTTGGCAACAAAAGCGTTGGCACTCACCCGCGGCAAGCCACGATCACTGTGCCAATAGTTACAATCATTCAATCCAAATTGGAGATAAACTGTCTCTGCGCATTCTGCTTGAAGATCCTTGGCAACACGATCCAGAGCCATACGGGTGGTATCGCCATTGATTGAATGATTGATGATGCGCGGGCATCGATTTCCCAATTCCGATTCTAATGCAACGGACACAAGACCAACAAAGGAAAATTGAGGAGAAACTCCTTCGCCGAAGCAAATTGAATCGCCGAAGAACAAAATCTTCCCATTGTGTTCATTTTCGTGAACTTTCATCATCTCCACCATCTGCATTAAAACTTAAAATCATCGATCAATGTTTTTTTCAACTAACGGGACGCTCTCCATTCAGAAAAATCCGACACCACCATTCAAAGCAAAGGAATGACCATATCAACAGGCGGTGGTTTGCGATTCTACCAGTATGTTCATCCACAATCCGCCGCACGAAATCAGGCCGGATAAAATCACTCATGATCAGTTTTTCCGACAGTAAGAAATTGCGCACATATGAGGCATTCTCTCCTTGATACCAGGATCCGTCGGGTGCAGAGAAGCCTTGTTTTGGCCGAGAAACAACTTCGGTAGGTAGAAATCCTTGAAGAGCGCTACGCAAGACGCTCTTGCCTGTATTATAAGTATTTTGGGCAAGGATGCGCTTGCTAAACAGATCTTCATCAATGAATCGGAATTGCTCCAAGTCGGGAAGCTTCAAATGGACAGGAATTTTCTGTGCAAGTGAGACCAAGTCGTTATCCAGAAACGGTACCCGTTCCTCCAACCCGCTGGCCATGGAAAGTTTATCGTTGACAATAAGAAGTCCTGAAAGAAATGTCTTGCATTCGAAGTAAAATGTATTAGATATCTGCTCTTCTGGAGTCAATAGGCTAAGATGCCCAGTATCTGGGAAAACCCCGCTGAAAACCTCCAGCATATCCTTGCTTGCAGCATCTCGAAATGAGCCGGATTGAAACATGCTTTGCCGTTCACTCTGTAGCATCAGTCTCTGCCAGAACTCATAGTAAGATCTGAGGTAAAATTTTTCATTAGCTGGATTCAGTACCCGGAAATACCGCCAAGGATATCCTCCGAACAATTCATCTCCACCAGCTCCAGATAGGCAGCCTCCCACAAATTTAGACGCCAGTCGAGCTATGTAATAATTAGGATAACACATTCCAAGACGCAAATCTTCCAGATGCCAGACCACACGCGGCAAAGCCCAGCGGATGTCTCCAGCATTCATCACCTGCTCGTAATGTTCTGTCTGGCAAGCATGGGCCATCAGTTCGGCATTGCGCCGTTCATCAAAGGTCTTTTCAATACCTTCGACACTTGACATCTCAAAACCAGCGGTAAAAGTCGCCAACCTCGGAACATGCTGCGACGCAATCGCGACAAGAGCGCCGGAATCGATACCGCCAGACAAATAAGCTCCGACAGGTACGTCCGACAGAAGTTGACGTTCGACAGCCTGCTGCAGATGGCGACGGGTTTCTTCAGCCGCCGCCGCCGCTTCCATCCTATTGTCAGGCTTTGAAAAATCAAAATCCCAATATTGATACTGCCTGTCATGGCCATTGGCTTCAATTTCCATGATGGTTCCCGCCGGCAGCATATCCACTCCCTGAAACAGGGTGTGTTGGCGGAATAAATTCTGGAAAGTGAAATACTCGTTCAAAGCTTCCTGGTTTAAAGTTACGCGAAAATCTGGATGGGCCATGAATGCTTTGATCTCAGAAGCGGCCGCTAGAGTAGAGCCGTGTCGCCAAAGGTAGAGAGGTTTGATGCCGTAGCGGTCACGGGCCAAAATCATACGTCGACGCCGACGGTCAACAATGGCTAGGGCTGCCATGCCATTGATCCGCCGCATAAGGGGTTCAATCCCCCAAAAACGATACCCCCACAGCAGAACCTCAGTATCGGTATTGGTTGTAAAGATTGCTCCTTCCTCCTCCAAAAGCCGACGCAGTTCTTGAAAATTATAGATTTCGCCATTGTAGGAAACGACCAGCTCACCGTCTGTCGAATGGAGCGGTTGATTAGCCCGAGGGCTTAGATCGAGAATGGATAGACGCCGGTGTCCAAGGCCAATTTCTCCATCACACCAAACCCCTTCAGCGTTAGGGCCGCGGTGGGCCAAAGCTCGGGTCATAGCCTGAACGACATCCGGTGAAACGGAACGACCGGCCAAGTTGATTAGTGCAACAACCCCACACACGATGGCATTCTCCCAGAATATCATCAAACGCTGTCATTAGCGTGCGGTCTATGCCGTGCTAAATTTTAGCGTTTGCTCCATGCTTGGTATACCAAGCGATGAAGGGTTAAGATTAGGTATGCTCAAATGGCCCTATAAAAATAAAGCCCCGCCATGAGATTTTTTACACCGGTGGCTTCTCTGACTTATTATTGATCAGAGCCGTCAGGCCGGCGCGCAGTCCGGTTGCTTGGCCACACAACCGTTCCATCAAGGCCGTGTCCGCGATATAGTCAAGCGCAGGGGGGGGCTTATCGATAAAGACAGGAGAACGCTTTAAGAGATCACCCAGTATTTCACAAATGCTCTTTAAGGTTTTCACCTCCGGTCCCGCTATATGCAGGATTTCCGGCATTGATATCACTGCCGCCATGACCGCTTTGGCGGCATCAGACGCATGAATTGGGTTGAGACGTGGTCCACATCCATTAGCAAGAGTAATTGGCTTACCCTCGCTAATAGATGTGATCAGCCTAGGAAACAAAAATTGATTTCCCTGTCCGGGCCCATAAACGAAGAAGAAGCGAAGTATCGAAACTTGCATATCCTGGCGAAAAAACCCTAAGAGATTCTCTGCGGCCATTTTTGTGGACAAATAAAATCCTAATTCCTTTTGCGGCCGCAGAGGATAATCTTCCCGAACTGGCTCCGGACTCGGACCACATACCCCCCCAGATGAAGCGTAAAGGAAGCGTGCCCCACTGTATTTGGCGAACTCGGCTAGGTGAATGGCTGCATTTAAAGAAACAGAGAAAACGTTCGCAGCTTGATCCGGAAAAGCATGAAATCCAGGGTGTTGAGCTAAGTGAATCACGACATCAGCAGGCTCAATATTCCGCAAAACTGAAGTAAAATCGCCACGCAGATCGGCTTCCACCGGACGAACGCTGGGAGGTAAGAGATAAGTATCTTCCTTTCCTGCCCTAACTAGAGCGGTCACATTGTAGGAATGCTCTTGCAGCAGAGGCAACAAGTGCCGACCGATCAGGCCTGTGACTCCGGTTAGCACCACATGCTTTTGCATACCCATCATTCCGGTTTTCTCAATAGGATGGACAGCCCATTAGGATTGGCAGGATTAAAGCTATAGTCCGAGATCCCGAGTTCCTCCAGCCATTCTCGGACTTCGGTCTCATCATGCTGCCATGCATAATGAGGATGGTACCAATCATAATTTATCATATTATTTGTTTCAAAATCAAAAGAATCGTTCCAAAAGCACTTCATGAAGTTATAATATAATAGTCTTTGAATGTTATGACTTCCTGCAGGGATGCCAAGAATATCAATTGGCTTGTCAAGTGTAATATTGATATTCAAATCGGAAAGAGCACGGCCAAGCTCGGTAATGGCAGTACATGCCTCGTAACATTGTTCAGGATCAAGCTCACTGAAGGCCGCGCGAATATGTTGGTCAACAAATTGGCGAGCTGCTCCCATTTTGCGATAGACATAGAAGAACATCTGTCCACCTGGCTGCAACAAATTAAGAGCCGAACGCAGAGCGGCGTTTGTATCCGAAGTATGATGGAGTACACCATCCGCAATGATGAGATCGAAGCTTTCCGGGGCAAAAGGTGGAAGCAGAATATCTCCTCGGACACTGACGCAGTTGTCCAGATCACGGATATTATTGTGAGTGGTATAGGCTGCATCAGAAATATCCAGTGCAACCACATCACCGCTGCATTGCTCTGCAATAAAACGGGTATTGAACCCCGATCCTGGACCGACCTCTAGAACCCGCTGTCTTTTCCGATAGAAGCGTTTCAAGGCATGCATATCAGGTAGCCCTAGTTTTGCGCAATACCAGGAGAAAAAGAATTCCTGATGTTCCGGCTCCAAGCCATAGCGTTTGAAGCGGCGCCATTTATCAGAAAAACTGTCCATCGTTCGTTGTTCAGCAGACAAGTCTTTCGAAATGAAAGTTTCGGATAGGGAAGCAAGGCCATGCTGAGCAGCAAAATCATTGTCAGAAGGACGCAAGGATCCCGCTAACAGAACTGGAACACCATTGATGATAGGGAACCATGCTCTATCCCCATCTCTTAAAATTCCAGTTTGTATATGTTCTTGGTCTCGCATAATTACTTCAAGATCCAAAGGTCTTCCACCTTCTGGTGCGCGCAGAATATTTATAAAACGTTCCAGCATCATTCACCTCATCCCAAACCTGGTGGCTGACCGGCCATCAGACGATCATAAACGGTCTCGAATCTGGCTGCACAGGCGTCATCTGACCACCAAGCCATGGCATGTTCGCGGCTTTGCTGACCGAGTTCCCGGCGCAATTCAGGAGACAAAGCCAAGCGTCGAAGAACATCGGTAATGCTATCAACGTCTGCATGAACAATGGGAGCTTCACGGACACAACGGGATTCCAGTTGTGGGGAATCCTCTTCCACCGTGACCTTAGCGACGACAGGTTTACCCAACATTAGCCCTTCTCGGGCGGTAGCCCCGGTTCGACCATACATCAGTTGATCGATCACAATATCCGCTTGTGCCATGACGAAACGATTGTGAATGTTCGGAATATTCTTCACGAAATCAAGACGAATTGGAATACCCTCCGCTGCCAGTTTCTCTATCGCAGTAATGATGGCATGAGTTCCCTTGTAGTTGCGGCCGTTGACGGTACGCCGGTCAAAGTTCCCGACCCCATGATAAACGATGATTTCATTCTCGCGGCGTGGGCGCAGAAACTGCTCAGGAACATCGAGATCCGGCCGCCACATCTCCGCGCTAACTGCAAAAGTTAATGGCTCACGATAGGTCTTCGCTGTCAGCTTCATATCTATTAGAGGATCCGTTTCAATACAGATCAGATCACACCAACGTTCAATCTTCCGTCCCCAAGCTAAATTCGAATCGTCAGAGCAGACGAGCGCATTATCACGATGGACGCAAAGATCGCACATGCCGCCAGTCCATCGACGGAAACTGGTCTGAGAGACGGCATCCAGGCAGCCACAATGAGTATAGCCCAGTTTTACCCCTCGCCGTTTCAACTCAGCCAAATCTCCTGGGAATGTATAATGATTCCACCCGCCAAACCAGTTTTCTGCAAAAAACGACATGCACCCCATACCATGGAAATGAATCATTCCATAATTGACGGATTGATTGAAATAGAATTCTACCAATTTTCTGCGTTTTTCTTCGGGATCTGGATCATACAGATGAATGTCCTGGCCATGAAAGAACATGCTTTCTGGCCCGTCAGGATCGTGCTGGCTTACGCTGATGGCATCCCAGCCACGACGTCGGAGCGCCTGCGCAAGATAGAAAAAGTTATAGTAAGCATGATGTAGGAAGAGAACAGAGCGACGGCGAGGCTCGGCCTGAAGAGGAAGTTGATCTGGCAAGTCAAGAACGCGCGCATCGTGATAAGGAGGCAGTGGCGCCCCATCTTTTTGCGCCACCAAGTAGCGTAGCAAGGTACCAATTCTTGGCGGCAAATGGCTCGCCAAAGCTGGCGACTCAAATTCCAGTTCCTGTTCCAGCTTCCATAATTGCCTTTGCTTCATCAGCAACGTCAGCAACCGGCAGAGCAAGGCACTGCCTTTCTCCTGCTGCCAACGGGAAAGCGCTGTGAGGCGATGCCGTCCCCGTTCTTGTCCGATTGGCCAGTTTGAGAGGATCTCACCATGAACTTCCCAGGAAATCTTAACACCGACCGGCAGGTCTTTCGGTATGAGCAGATTGGACAGGAGAGGACGAAGGGAGAATGACACGGCTCGCACCGGCACCATATGCAGCACGAGCGTATCATTGATCAGGGTTGGGACCGCCTGGACTTCGCTGGCTCCGAGAGAGGTCATGCGTACGGAATTTCCAGCACGCAAAATGATTAGGGCTTCGGCCAGCGCCCTGATACCAAGCCGCAGAATGGCCAAACTACCGCTCTTCCGGCATTCTTGAACGACCATATCTGCAAGTTGCCGGTCATCCTCGGTCCAAGGGGTTCCGTAGGCGGCCGATGCCACATGGCGGGTGCGTAACAATCGCTCTATCGTCATGGTAGTCAGCAACCGGCCTTATCCGCAGTTCGCCAAGCGATCAGTCGTCGCAATCCTTCATCCAAAGGAATGGAGGCCCGGAACCCCAAGTCCGCGGCAGCCTTCTTTGGGCAACCGATACGGTTGCGCACCAGAGTGGCTTGGCTGCGCTCGCGATAATGGACCGGAAGATCACTTCCAGTCTGGGCCAGAAGGCATTCGGCGAGTTGGCGCAGGGATGTACGGATGCCCGTGCCGACATTATAGAATTGATCCGAGATCTCAGATTTCATGGCACAAATATTTGCGGCGGCACAGTCCTCAACAGATACAAAATCGAAAGATTCGCTGCCATCACCTAAAATAGTCGGCCCTTCTCCGCGTTCGATAGCATCCAACATCTTCATAATTACGGCAACATATGCACCCCTATAATCCTGCCTTGGGCCGTATACGTTCATGTATCTCAAGCCAACATAATTCAGGTTATATCGATGATGCAATGCACGCAGGATTGCTTCACCACAAATTTTAGTCGCTCCGTAAAAGTTTTTGTTATTGAATGGGTGATCTTCATTCATTGGCTCTTCAATCGCATCTCCATAAACTGATGCCGATGAAGAGAACACCAACTTTTTTACATTATTATTAATGCATGATTCGAATACATTAAATGCCCCTCTGACATTTACATCAAAAGCAGAACGGGGAAATTCATGGCATTGCAACAGCCACAGCGCGGCGAAGTGAAAGACACCATCGATACCCTTTAGCGCCTTATCCAAGAGATCCGTTTGACAGATATCCCCGCCAGCTTCGAAAATTCGAACGCGCGGATCGGAGAGCGCATTCCTGAGATTATGCAGTGTCCCACGACTGAAATTATCATAAACCAAAATCTCAGCGACATCTTCAGAAAGAAGGGCATCAACCGTATGAGAGCCGATTAGGCCAGCACCGCCGATTACAGCCAGCCGCTTTCCCTGCAAATCCATAATATCACCTTGCTGTGAGTTAATCATTATCTGGATCGTCATCTGAAACGATCTCACTTTAATTCTCGACTAGGCCGAGAAGATGGATCATCCCATGATCGACGGTTGCTACAGCTTGATGCCGTCCAGAACTGCAATCAGACGCTGTGTCGCCCATGGACGCAAGCGTGCCTCATGGCGAAGGTTGCTCCCATCGCGGTGAACTGCCTCTCGGATCATCGTCTCGGCCTCGCGCTGTCGGCCTAC
Organism: Azospirillum humicireducens; assembly: GCF_001639105.2. NCBI lineage: Bacteria > Pseudomonadati > Pseudomonadota > Alphaproteobacteria > Rhodospirillales > Azospirillaceae > Azospirillum > Azospirillum humicireducens. The sequence continues at coordinate 168,949 of NZ_CP028905.1, read as the reverse complement.
CCCCATATAGGAAAGCGCTAGGTTAACGAGAACCCATCCCACAGGCCCCCCTCCGGCGTTGCAGGCTGCCAGCGCCGCCTCGCCAAGCGCGATTCCTTCCTTCCCGTCCCTACATAGGGCGAGTCCGACCCCTCGGCTGGATTTCGTCCAAATCTCACCCCAACGGTAACCAGCGGCCAGGCGTTCTGCCTCTGCAAGGTCAACCATTGCCATGGCACTGTCATTCTGCGACAAATGGATGAAGGCGGAAAAGCACCAAGACTGATAGGCCTGCCTGGGAGGCAATCCAACCTTAGCTTTGGAACAGAGTTCCAAAGCTCTATCCAGCTTGCCGGTGGCCATACACCATTGCGCACGGATCTGGACGAGTTCCAGATCGTCGGGTGCCAATAGTTCGATCTGTCTCAACACCCTGTCCATCCCATCGAATTCTTCCAGCATCATCCAGGCGATGGCAAGCATCCGCCCTGAATCCACGTCTTCAGGATCAAGACCAAAAGCCCGCTCCAGGTAGACAGCCGCTTCCTGATAGAGACCTGCCCAGGATTTCCGTTGTCCGTAGGTCGCCCAAACATCCGCCAATTGCTTTGATGAGAGTCGGTTAACCAGCGTGTTCAAGATGGCAATACCCTCCGCCTCACGCTCCATCCATCCAAGCAATCGGGCACGGTGCAGCATCCATAGACCAGATGTCGAATCGACCTGCTCCATGGCCTCGACATAGGATAGATTTTGGCTTGCTTGCACAGCCGACCGAGTTTCCAAGATCAAGGTGGTGACCGCTTGTTCCAAAATTTTACGATCATCCACACATAGGCTTGGCCAAGAAACCTGGATCGAGGCCCTGAAATCGTCGGCGCGGCCTTGAGCCAGCAGAGCAAGCTCCCGGACGAGTTGCATTTTCTTGGCGAAATCAGGGTCATGCGTGGCCGCCTCGACGGCGATGGCATCGGCCATTGCCGTCTGTCCCCGATCACGCAGCAGATCAACCAATTCTACCGAAGCTGTCGACAAACTCGGAAGAAGCTCCAGAGCCATTCGGTAATGCTTGACCGCCACCTCATAATCGCCTGATCTGACAATTGCCCGACCCATTTCAAGGTGATAGTTTGAGAAAGTATGGGCACGGATCCTCTGCCGCCAGCTGGCAAAATCAATCCCGGCCGCTTGAGAAACAATTTCCTTTTCAGGCGAGCCGGTACCCTGCCCCATGTTCATCGCACTCCGTTCCCATCCCGTTTCCTCTTGCTATCTTTCATCATAACCCATCCATATCGATAAGAGGAAAAGAGATCTGCTCGGTAAGCATCCGCCGAGTACCACGGTCGGGTGAGATGGTCCCCGTTTCCCGGACAGCTTGGCGGCTGGAATAAGCTTGGTTCAGATTCGTATCACGCGGCCAATCTGATCTGGTCCCTTGTGCCCTCGTAGGCCTCTGCCGGTGTTCTGCCGCCGAGCGCCGAGTGTGGGCGTTCGTGGTTGTAATAATCGATCCAGTGGCCGATCCCGGCTCTGGCCTCGCTGCCCGTTTCGAAGGCGTGGAGGTAGACGCATTCGTATTTCATCGAACGCCACAGCCGTTCGATGAAGACGTTGTCCATCCACCGGCCGCGCCCGTCCATCGACACCCGAATGCCGGCCGCGGTCAAGAGGCCGGTGAAGCGCGGGCTGGTAAACTGGCTGCCCTGATCGGTGTTGAAGATGTCCGGCCGGCCGTAGCGTGCCATCGCCTCCTCCACGGCTTCGATGCAGAACGCGAAGTCCATGGTGTTCGACAGACGCCAGCTCAGAACCTTGCGGGTTGCCCAGTCCATCACCGCCACCAAGTACAGAAAGCCGCGGCGCATGGGAATGTAGGTGATGTCGCTGCACCACACCTGATTGGGGCGGTCGATGGTCAAGTCGCGCAGCAGGTACGGCCAGACCTTGTGTTCGGGGTGTGGCACGGTCGTCTTCGGGCGCTGGTAAACCGCCTGCAAGCCCATCCGTACCATCAGGCGGCGAACCCGCTTGCGGTTGACCTGGTGGCCGTGCCGGCGCAGATGCCGGGTCATCTGCCGGCTGCCATACCAAGGCGTTTCCAGGAACTGCCCGTCGATCAGCCGCATCAACTCAAGGTTCTCGGCCGGCTCGCCTTTGGCCGGTCCGTAGTAGCTGGACCGGCTGATCGAAACCAACTCGCACTGCCGGGTGATCGACAGGCGCGGATGATCCGCCTCGACCAGCTCCCGCCTCCGACCGATGCTCATCGACCGGAGGCCTTGCGCAAAAAATCCCGCTCCACCACCAACTGGCCGATCATTGCGTGCAGCTTCTCCACCTCGCCCTGATGGCTGGTTTCAGCGGCTTCCGCCTTGCCGGAGAACACACCGGCCATCCCCTCCATCGCCTGCTTCTTCCAGGCGTTGATCAGCGTCTGGTGTACGCCGTGCTTGGCAACCAACTGCGACACCGTCAGCTCGCCCCGGATCGCCTCCAGCGCAACCTTCGCCTTGAACTCTGCCGAATACCGCTTCCGTTTCCCCGTCATCGGGTCCGTCCTTCTTCCTGGGCGAACCAAGCTTAGCCGAATGTCCGGGAAACGGGGACCATCTCAGTTGTCAAACGGGCTCTGAAATCGTGGTTTGTTAACGAAATTCCCTTACCGTGCCATTTTCCGAGTAAGCGGTCGGCAATGCCTGCAAGGCCGGGGTTTTCGTTGCATTTGTGGCTGTATCCCGATGATGGGACATGTTCCGTCCTACGGGACGAAACCTCTACGGGCTGAAGACGGATTCAGAAGGACGGGAAAGCGCATGTGCGGAATTGCCGGAGTTATCAGCCTGACAGCCGAACCGCTTGAGCGCCCCGCGTCCACCGTGGCGGTGATGAACCGGCTGCTGGCCCATCGTGGTCCGGACGGGCATGGACTCTGGGTCGCCCCCGACCGCCGGGTCGCCCTTGGGCACCAGCGGCTCAGCATCATCGACCTGTCGTCGGCCGGAGCACAGCCCATGCACGGCCCTGGCGGGCTGACGCTCACCTACAACGGCGAAATCTTCAACTACATGGATCTCCGCCGGCGCTTCGAGGCCGGCTATCCGTTCCGCACCCGCACGGACAGCGAATGCATCCTGGCCGCCTACGCCGCGTTGGGGCCGGACTGCCTGGACGAGCTGCGCGGAATGTTCGCCTTCGCCCTTTGGGACGATGCCCGGCAGCAGCTGTTCTGTGCCCGCGACCGATTTGGCGTTAAGCCCTTCTTCTACGCCCAGGTGGATGGCCGGTTCTACTTCGCTTCTGAAATCAAGGCGCTCCTGCCTTTTCTCCCCGCGGCGGAACAGGACCCGGCTGCCCTGGCCGAGTATCTGACCTTCCAGTACACACTCGGCGAGGAAACCCTGTTCCGCGGCGTCCGTCAGCTTCTGCCCGGGCAGGCGCTGCGGGTGGATCGGAATGGCGTGCATATGTGGCGCTATTGGGATGTCCAGCATGAAATGGACCTGGACCACAGCGCCCATTATTTCGTGAACCGCACCCAGGAACTGGTGGAGGAGGCCGTCAGCCTGACCATGGTCAGCGACGTGCCGGTCGGAACCTACCTGTCCGGCGGCTTCGACAGCAGCCTGGTCACGCTGCTGGCGGCAGAGCGCCAGCAGATGCCGGGGCCAGCCTTCCACGGCAAGTTCTCGGTCCCGCCCGGCTTCGACGAGAGCCACTATGCCCGCGTCGTGGCCGAACAGTCCGGCAGCCCCCTATACGAAGTCGACATCACGCCGTCCGATTTCCTGACCCATATCGAACAGGTCATCTACCATCTCGACGTACCGATCGCCGGACCCGGCAGTTTTCCGCAATATATGGTCTCGCGTCTCGCCGCCCGGCACACCAAGGTGGTTCTGGGAGGCCAGGGCGGGGATGAAATCTTTGGTGGCTATGCCCGCTATCTGCTTGCCTATTTCGAACAATGCATCAAGGCCGCCGTCAACGGCACCTATCAGAACGGCAACTTCGTCGTTACCATCGAATCCATCGTGCCGAATCTCGGGGCGCTGCAGGAATATGTCCCGCTGATGCAGGAGTTCTGGCGCAAGGGCCTGTTCGGCTCCCTGGACGACCGGTATTTCCAGTTGATCGACCGTTCCGCCGACATGGAAGCCGAGGTGGACTGGACCCAGCTGGACAAGACGGCCGTGGTGGACAAGTTCAAGGCCATCTTCAACAACCGCAACAATGTCCGCAAGGAAGCCTATTTCGACAGCATGACCCATTTCGACCTGAAGTGCCTGCTGCCGGCTCTGCTGCATGTGGAAGACCGGATGAGCATGGCCCATGGTCTGGAATCCCGGGTTCCGCTGTTGGACCACAAGCTGGTCGAGTTCGCTGCCACCATCCCCGCCAACATCAAGTTCAAGAATGGCAAGCTGAAGCATCTGCTGCGCAAGGCGTTCAAGGGCAGCGTGCCCAGGGAGCTGTACAGCCGCCGCGACAAGATGGGGTTCCCGGTGCCGCTGAAACCCTGGCTGGATATCGAGTTGAAGGACTTCGTCCACGATCTTTTCGGATCGCAGCAGGCACGGCAGCGGGGCTTCATCAACACGGACGTGGTCTTGGGCAATCTGGCCCATTCCGGCCGCTTCTCGCGCAAGCTGTGGGGTCTGATGAGCCTGGAACTCTGGCATCGGCGCTTCATCGACCAGGCGGCGGAATTCCGCCGGATGCCGGCGGCCGAGCCCGAGATGGCTCTTTCCCCGATAGGGGAAGCGGTGGCATAGAGCATCCAACGTTGCGTGGTTCGGCATGAAGCCGGTCGCAGGAGGGGTCATGAAGGTTTTCGTCACCGGGGGAGCCGGTCTGGTCGGGTCCACCACCATCGACATGCTGCTGGACCGCGGCGATCAGGTGGTGGCCGTGGACAATTTCGCCACCGGACGCCGCGACAATCTCGCTTCGCATGGCAATCTCACCCTGGTCGAGGGGGCCATCACCGATCGTCCGCTGATCCGCCAGCTGATGGGGGATTTCCGGCCCGACGCCGTGATCCACACCGCCGCCTCCTACCGCGACCCGGAGGACTGGCCCACCGATGCGCAGACCAACGCCGTCGGCACCGCGACCATCGTGCGCGAAGCCAAGGACGCCGGCGTCTCCCGCCTCGTCTATTTCCAGACCGCATTGTGCTATGGCGTGAAGCCGCTGGCCCAACCGATCCCGCTCGATCATCCGCTGGATCCCGGCAACAGCAGCTATGCCATCTCGAAGACGGCCGGGGAGCAGTACATCCAGTACAGCGGCCTGGATTTCGTCACCTTCCGCCTGGCCAATGTGGTCGGCCCGCGCGGGGTCAGCGGCCCGATCCCGATCTTCTACGAGCGTCTGGCCCAGAAGAAGCGCTGCTTCGTCACTCCGGCCCGCCGGGACTTCGTCTTCTCCGGCGACCTCGCCCGCACGGTGGTCCGGGCCATCGACGGCGTGGGGCACGGCACCTATCATTTCTCCTCCGGTACGGATGTGGCCATCCAGACGCTCTACGATCTGGTCGCCCGCTCCATGGGGCTGAACGAGGTGCCAGAACCAGAAATTCGTCCGCTCGGGCCGGACGACGCCCCGACCATCCTGCTGGACCCCGCCCGCACCTTCGCCGACTTCGGACGGCCGGACTTCACCCCGATCGAGGAGATCGTCCGCCGCAGCGTCGAGTATTACCGCACCCACGGCGTGCAGGGCGGCTATACCCACCTGAAGGATCTGGGCAAGAAATGATGCGCCTGCTGATCACCGGCGGAGCCGGCTGCCTGGGATCCAACATCGCCGAGCATGCCCTTGCCCAAGGCGCGGCGGTTCTCGTTCTGGACAATTACGCCACCAGCTTCCGCGGCGGTCTGCCCCCTCATCCGAACCTGCGCGAGGTGGAAGGATCGATCCTGGACGGCTGTCTGCTGGCCCGGCTGTTCGATGAGTTCGCCCCCACCCATGTGGTGCATGCCGCCGCCTCCTATCAGGATCCGAACGACTGGGTGGGCGACCTGCGCACCAACGCGGAAGGTACGGCGAGGGTGATGGCCGAATGCGACCGTTTGGGCGTGCGGCGGCTGATCTATCTGCAGACAGCCCTATGCTATGGCCAACCGCTCCGGACGCCGATCCCGGTCGACCATCCCCTGGCCCCGATCACCAGCTACAGCATCTCGAAGACGGCCGGCGAGCAGATGCTGCCGCTGGGGCGGACGCCCTGGGTGTCGCTGCGGCTGGCCAATATCTACGGCCCCCGGAATTACACCGGGCCGATCCCGATCTTCTTCAAGCGCCTGCGGGAAGGAAAGCGCTGCTTCGCCACCGATGCCCGGCGTGACTTCCTGCATATGGACGATTTCCTGGACCTGCTGGACCGGGTTTTGGACGAAGGCGGGGCGCAGGGCGTGTTCAACGTGTCGTCCGGGGCGGACGTCAGCATCGCGGACCTGTTCGACGCCATGGTGGTGGCGATGGGCATCACCCTCGATGAGCCCGTGGAGGTGCGGCCCCCGGCCGCCGACGATCTTGCGACGCTGCTGCTGGACCCGTCGCTGACCGAACGGACCTTCGGCTGGCGCGCCCGCATCGGCCTGAAAGAGGGGCTACGGCGGCAGGTGGCCTGGTTCGACCGCCATGGGGTGGAAGCGACCTTCACCCATCTGACCGCGGCCCGGGGCTGAAGGGAAGGAAACAGGAATGAGCGACAGCAGCGCATTCGCCGGCAGCCGCATCCTGGTGGTGGGCGGGGCCGGCTTCGTCGGTAGCAATCTCTGCCATATGCTGGCGGCGCAGCGCCCTGAGGCGCTTTTCATCGTCGACAATCTTCTGTCCTCCCATCCCTCCAATCTTCCGGAGGGGTCGGGCGTGCATTTCGTGCTGGGGTCGATCGCCGACGACCGGTTGCTCGCCGACCTGCCGGAACGGCTGGACTATGTCTTCCACCTCGCCTGTTTCCACGGCAACCAGTCCTCCATCGCCGACCCGGTCGCGGATCACGACAACAACACCATCACCACCCTGAAGCTGTTCGACCGGCTGTCCCGCCGCCGCGACGTGAAGCGGGTGGTCTATGCGGGGGCCGGCTGTGCCGTCGCGAAGAAGACCTTCGACGGAGCGGTGGCGACGCCGGAAGACGCGCCCGTCTCGCTGTCCCATGACAGCCCCTATTCCATCTCGAAGCTGGTGGGGGAGATGTACGCCGCCTACTACGCGCGCCAGCATGGGCTGCCGGTGGTGACGGCACGGTTCCAGAACATCTACGGCCCCCGGGAAATCCTCGGCGCCGGCAGCTGGCGGGGAACGGTCCATTCGGTCTGGCGCAACGTCATCCCCACCTTCGTCTGGAAGGCTCTGCACGGGGAAAGCCTGCCTCTGGACAATGGCGGCATCGCCAGCCGTGATTTCATCTTCGTGGAGGATCTGGCGCGCGGCCTTCAGGCCTGCGCCCTTCGCGGCGCCGCGGGCGAGGTCTACAACCTTGCCTCGGGGGTGGAAACGACCATCCGCACCCTGGCGGAGACAATCAACCGGCTGACCGGCAATGCCGGCGGCATCGACCTGCGTCCGCCGCGGCCCTGGGACAATTCCGGCCAGCGTTTCGGATCGACGGAGAAGTCCAGGCGCGAGCTTGGCTTTGCCGCCGGGATCGGCCTGGAAGACGGTTTGGCGCGCACCATCGACTGGACGCGCGCCAATCGGGACCTGATCCGTCACTGCATCGATCATCACCAATGGTTCCTTAGCCATCCGGGTGCAGGCCGCTGGCCGCAACTGTCGCCGGCACTGTCGGCATGACCGGGCCGCTCCTGAAGCTCTGTTCCGTCGTCGGCGCCCGCCCGCAATTCGTCAAGGCGGGAGCGGTGGCCAAGGCCATGGCCGGGTCCGGCATCGATGATGTGCTGATTCACACCGGCCAGCATTACGACTTCAACATGTCGGAAGTCTTCTTCCGGGAACTCGACCTTGCCCCGCCGGCTCACAATCTGGGGGTCGGCTCGGGCTCCCATGCGGTCCAGACCGCGCGGATGCTGGAAGGGCTGGAACTCCTGTTCGAGCGCGAAAGGCCGGATGCCGTCCTGGTCTACGGCGATACCAACTCCACTTTGGCGGCGACACTGGCGGCGGTGAAGCTGGGCATTCCGGTCGCCCATGTGGAAGCCGGCCTGCGATCCTTCAATCGGACGATGCCGGAGGAGATCAATCGGACCGTGGCCGACAGCGTGTGCGACCTGCTGTTCGCCCCCACCGTCGAGGCGATGGAGCAGTTGCGGCGGGAGGGACAGCCCGAGGAGCGCATCCGTCTGTCCGGAGACGTCATGTATGATGCGGCCCTGATGACCGCCGATCTCGCCCGGCGGCAGAGCAGCATCCTGGACCGCCTCGGCCTGGCGGAAAAAGGCTTCCTGCTGGCAACCATCCATCGGGCGGAGAACACCGACGATCCGCGTCGGCTGCGCGTCCTGATCGGGGCGCTGGAACTGGCCGCCGAAGCCTTGCCGGTGGTCCTGCCCCTGCACCCGCGCACCCGCGCTGCCCTGGATCGTCTGGGAATTCTGCAAAAGGCGGCCCGGCGCCTGAAGCTGATCGAGCCGGTCGGCTTCATCGACATGGTCCGGCTGGAAATGGCCGCCCGCACCATCGCCACCGATTCCGGTGGCGTTCAAAAGGAAGCCTTCTTCTATCGCGTTCCCTGCTGTGTCCTGCGCAACGAGACGGAATGGCGGGAATTGCTGGAGGCCGGCTGGAACCGCCTGCTCCCCCCCGATGACGATCCACGGGCCATGGCGGCGGAACTGCTGGCCGAACGGCCCGCAGGACGGGACATCACACCCTATGGAAAGGGCGACGCCGGACGCATCATCGTTGAAACCCTGCTCGACCGCTATGGCAGACGGTCGAGAGCATGACCGCCGGGGGATCTGTCCGGCCACACATAAGAGGCGCCATGAAGACGTTCGCCCTGACCGGCATCGCCGGTTACATTGCCCCCCGTCATCTGAAGGCGATCAAGGAAACCGGCAATCGGCTGGTTGCGGCCCTCGATCCGAACCAGAGCGTCGGCATCATCGACAGTTATTTCCCCGATTCCCATTTCTTCACCGAGTTCGAGCGTTTCGACCGGCATCTCGACAAGCTCCGACGCAGCGGCCGGGGGATCGATTACCTGTCCATCTGTTCACCCAACTACCTGCATGATGCGCACATCCGCTTCGCCCTGCGCAGCCACGCGGACGCCATCTGCGAAAAGCCCCTGGTGCTCAATCCCTGGAACATTGACGGGTTGGCCGAACTGGAGGCGGAGTCTGGACGGCGCGTCCACACCATCCTGCAGTTGCGCCATCACCCGGCGATCCTGGCCCTGCGCGAGCGGGTGGCGGCTGCCCCGCCCGGCCGGGTGTTCGATGTCGATCTGTCCTATCTAACCTCGCGCGGGAACTGGTATTTCGCCAGCTGGAAGGGACGGGACGATCAATCCGGAGGCATCGCCACCAACATCGGCGTGCATTTCTTCGACATGCTGGGCTGGATCTTCGGACCCTGCAGAGCCAATCGGGTGCATGTGCTGCAGCCCGATGCGGCGGCGGGGCTGCTTGAGTTCTCCCGTGCCCGGGTGCGTTGGTTCCTGTCCATCAACGCCGATCATTTGCCCGAAGTTGCCAAAGTGAAGGGGCAGCGCACTTGGCGCTCGATCACCATCGACGGGACGGAACTGGAGTTCAGCGAGGGCTTCACCGACCTGCACACCGTCAGCTATTCCGAGATTCTGGCAGGACGGGGCTATGGGCTGGAGGACGCCCGGCCTTCCATCGAACTGGTGCATGCGATCCGCAACACCCAGCCTCTCGGTCTGGACGGGGATTACCATCCGCTTGCCCGACAGCTCGGTTGACGGGGGCTGGACCATGACAGACCCCCTGACCGGAAACGGCTGGACCGCCCATTCCTCAGCCATCGTCGACGACGGGGCGCGGATCGGTGCCGGAACCCGGATCTGGCACTGGACGCATGTGTGCGGCGGTGCTGCGATCGGCGAGGATTGCTCCCTTGGGCAGAACGTGTTCGTGGCTAACCGGGTGCGCATCGGCAACCGGGTGAAGATCCAGAACAACGTCTCGGTCTATGACAACGTGATTCTGGAGGACGGCGTGTTCTGCGGACCGTCCTGTGTGTTCACCAACGTCGTCAATCCGCGGGCCGAGATCCCGCGCAAGGACGAATACCGCGACACCCTGATCCGCCGGGGCGCCACGCTGGGGGCCAACTGCACCATCGTCTGCGGCGTCACCGTGGGCGAGTACGCCTTCATCGGGGCCGGTGCGGTGGTCACCAGGGACGTGCCGGACTATGCGCTGATGGTGGGGGTGCCGGCCCGCCGGGACGGCTGGATGAGCAGGGCCGGCGCCCGGCTGGGAGCGGATCTGGTCTGTCCGATCGACGGAACGCGCTATCGCCTTTCCGGTCCCGAGCAGTTGGAGGCGATGCCATGACGACCATCCCCTTCATCGATCTGGCCGCCCAGCGCCGCCGGCTGGGGACGCGCCTGGACCGGGCGATGGAGCAGGTCCTGGACCATGGCGGCTATATCCTGGGTCCCGAGGTGCAGGAGCTTGAGCGCCGTCTGGCCGGGTTCTGCGGTGCCCGCCACGCCATCTGCTGCGCCAACGGGACCGATGCCCTGGTACTTGCCTTGATGGCCAAGGGCGTCGGGGTCGGGGATGCCGTCCTGGTGCCGTCCTTCACCTTCGCCGCCTCCGCCGAAGCGGTGGTCCTGGCCGGCGCCACCCCGGTCTTCGTCGATGTGGGGGAGGACTGCAACCTCTGTTCCGCCAGCCTGGAGGCCGGGCTGGAAACCGCCCGTGCCCATGGGCTGAGGCCGGTCGCGGCGGTCGTCGTCGATCTGTTCGGCCACGCCGCCGACTATGGGCGGATCTGCGCCGTCTGCGCCGGGCATGGGCTTTGGATCCTCGCCGATGCAGCCCAGTCCTTCGGCGGCATCCATCCCAAGGGAAAGGTCGGGACGCTGGGCACGATCACCACGACCAGCTTCTTCCCGGCCAAGCCACTCGGCTGCTACGGCGACGGCGGCGCGCTGTTCACGGACGACGACGATCTGGCGCAAACGCTCCGCAGCTTGCGGGTGCATGGCCAGGGCAGCGATAAGTACGACAACGTCCGGGTCGGGCTGAACTCCCGGCTGGACACGCTCCAGGCTGCTATCCTGCTGGAGAAGCTGGAGATTTTCCCCGACGAGATCGAGGCGCGCAACCGTGTCGCCGACCGCTATGCCGGGGGACTCGGCGATGTCCTCGCCGTGCCGGCCATAGCGGACGGCGTGACCTCTGTCTGGGCGCAATACACGGTGCGCGTCGGCGGCGGCCGGCGCGACATGCTAGCGGCGCGGCTGAAGGACGCAGACGTTCCGACGGCGGTCTATTATCCGAAGCCCCTGCACCGGCAGACGGCCTATCGCGCTTTTCCGTCCGCTGGCGACCTGCCGGTCAGCGACCGCCTGTCGGCCGAAGTGCTCAGCTTGCCGATGCACCCCTACCTGGAGCCGGCGGTGCAGGACCGCATCATCCGGGCCGTCCGCGACGCCTTGCCGGCATGACCGACCACAGGCCGCTTTCCCCCCGCCGTGCCAGCGGGCATGATCGGGACCTATCCTCGGACAACGCCACATGAGCATGATGACGCCACAGCATTCCCTTCCCGATCCGGCCCTGCTGACCGAACGTTTCGAGGCCCGCCGGGGAACCGTCGCCGTCATCGGGCTGGGCTATGTCGGGCTGCCGCTCTTGCTGGCTTTCGGGCAGGCCGGCTTCGAGGTCATCGGCTATGACATCGCTCCGGAGAAGGCGGAGCGGCTGATGCGCGGCGACTGCTATATCCAGCACATCGATTCCGCCCCGCTGCGCCCGCTTCTGGACACCGGCAGACTGAAGGCCACCGCCAGGATGGCCGATCTGGCCGGCGCCGACGCCGCCATCATCTGCGTGCCCACCCCGCTGACGGCGCAGCGCGAACCCGACCTGAGCTATATCGAGAAGACGGCTGCGGCACTGGAGCCCTATCTGAAGCCGGGCCAGTTGGTGGTGCTGGAGTCCACCACCTGGCCCGGAACGACGATGGAGGTGATGCGCCCGATCCTGGAGCGGGGCGGTCTGGTCGCCGGGCGCGATGTCTTCCTGGCCTATTCGCCGGAGCGCGAGGATCCGGGCAACGCCCGCTACTCCACCCGCAACATTCCCAAGGTCGTCGGCGGCGACGGCGAGGCGGCGACCGCCATGGCCGCCGCCCTGTATCGCCAGGCCATCGGAGACGTGGTGCCGGTCAGTAGCACCCAGGTGGCAGAGGCGGTGAAGCTGACGGAAAACATCTTCCGCTCCGTCAACATCGCCTTGGTCAACGAGCTGAAGGTCGTCTATTCCCGCATGGGGATCGATGTCTGGGAGGTCATCAATGCCGCCAAGACCAAGCCCTTCGGCTACATGCCCTTCTATCCCGGCCCCGGCCTGGGCGGCCACTGCATCCCGATCGACCCCTTCTACCTGACCTGGAAGGCCCGGGAGTTCAACGTCAACACCCGCTTCATCGAACTGGCGGGAGAGATCAACTCGCAGATGCCGGGCTATGTGGTGGGGGTGCTGCAGAACGCCTTGAACGACCATGCCGGCGTGGCGCTCCGGGGCAGTCGGGTTCTGCTGCTCGGCATGGCCTACAAGAAGAATGTCGACGATGTGCGCGAAAGCCCGGCCTTCGCCCTCCTCTCTCTGATGGAGGAGCGGGGGGCAGTCGTCGACTATCATGACCCGCATGTGCCGGAGATCCCGCCCACCCGCGAGCATGCCCAGTATTCCGGGCGCCGCAGCGTCGGCCTGACCGAACAGACCCTGACCGGTTATACGGCGGTGCTGATCTGCACCGACCATGACGCCGTCGATTACGGTCTTCTGGAAGGCTATTCCGGGCTGATCGTCGACACCCGCAACGTGATGGCCGGCCGGCACAGCCGGGGGACCATCGTCGCCGCCTGAGATCGTCGCCGCCGGATCAGGCGCGCTCCAGGTCCGGCCGACCCAAGGCGATCAAGCGCGGCGGCGACAATCCGCCGGCCGCCGCCTGTTCGTGCATCAGCGCCGCCAGCCGCTCGGCATAGCCCAGCGTCACCAGCACCAGGGGCAGGCCCAGGCTGGCCATCTCGCCCATGTCCCGCACCGCCACCCCATGGAACAAGGGGGGCAGGACGAGATGGCCCATCAGGTCGGCATAGGCCGCCGGCTCCAGCCCGGCCTCGCGGGCGTAGCGGATGAAGTCCGGCCCCATCCCGCCGTCGCCGCCCACGGCAAGGACACCAAAGCGTCCATCCGTCCGCCCCCGCAGCCGCTCCACCAGTGCCCGGCAGACCGGGCCATGCCCACCCTCCAGCCCCAGCAGGTCTGCCGGCTGGTGGAAGATCCCGGGAACCAGGCGGGTCAACGCGCCCTGTGGCCAGGGGGCGAGGGCGGGGCGCAGCCCCAGCGCCAGGGCCAGGATCGGCCCCTCCCCCATCTCCGCCAGTGGTTGCACGACGGCCTGCGCCGTGGCGTCGCAGAGGACGCGCTCCCCGTCCGTGCCGTCATTCTGGTCATAGGCGAGGCCGCCCAGGATGTCCGCCTCCTGCGCGGTCGGCCGCAGCAGGGCCGCGGCCAACGGTAGCAGGGCCTGCACCCCCGTCACCGCCATCGTCTCCCCCCGTGCCGGATAAACGGCGGTCATAAGGTCGGCATAGCGGCGGATGCCCTGCTGCAACAGCGCAAGAATCCGCCGTTCCTCCCCCTTCGCCGGCGGCTCGGCCAGAAGCGGCACCACCCGCCCGCCGGAATCCCGCCGATGGCCCAGCGTGGTGCCGTCCAGCCCGGTCAACACCCGCTCCAGGATTTGCGGGCTGCGATAGAGCACCCGGCCCAGCGTCATGCCGGTCCTGTCCTGTCCGGCAAAAACCCGCACCCCGATGCCGTCGGCAAGAGCATGGACGATGTCGGCGACCGCATAGGTCAGGAAGACGCGGCAGCGCCGCCGGCCCTCCGGCAGCAGCCGGGCCACCGCGGCGGGCGTGCTGCCGCGCGCGCCCAGGTCGACCAGCGCCACCGGCCCTTCCCGCCCCAGAACCTGCACCAGATGGTCGAGCAGCCGCTCCCGCGCCTCTTCGGCCAGACGCGCGGCGCGGGCGCGCAGGTCCGGGTCGTCAAACAGGGCCAGCACCCGGTCGGCGGCGGCCCCGGATTCTGTCGCTGGCTTGGCGAGAAGCTCCTCTAGCCTCAATCCGGCAAGGTCCTGCAGGGTGGCCGGCACCTCTCCACCCGCCTGGACCAGCAGCCGGTCCCAGGGCAGGTGCGGTCGCTCCCCCAGGATGCGGCGGGCCGCGGCGGCATCCAGCCCCGCCAGTTCCAGCGGCATCAGCGCCTGACGGGACAGGTGGAGGGCCACCACCTCCATGTCATAGCCGCGATGGGCGATCCAGTCGCGCATCAGCGGGGCGAACACGGCAGCCTCGCGCATCAGCGGGGCAATGCGGCGGATGCCCTGGTGCCGGCACTCCTCCACCACCCAGCGGCAATATTCCGCCACCGCCGGTCCCAGCACCAGGGCGCCGAACTCCAGCGCGAAGGCATCCTCCGCGTCATCCTCCCGGCCGGCCAGTGCGGCCAGCCGCCGGGGTGGAGGCGGAGCGTCGGCCGCCAGACCCATCACGCTTTGCTCGCGCTCGCGCAGGCGCGCCAGTCCCGGTCCCGGTACATAATGGATCGCCTCCAATCCGGCTGCGCGCGCCATGGCGACGTCGCTCAGCGGATCATCTCCGATATGGATAACGCGGCCGGGGGAAATCCCGGGATGGGCGGCCAGCAGCAGCTGGAACAAGCCACCATCCCGTTTTGAGCAGCCTTCAGCGCCGGAGACATGGAGGCGGCCATAAAGCTCCGGCCCGATCCCCGCCGCTGCCAGCAGCCGCGCTAGGTCATCGGGCGACAGATACATGTCCGACAGCAGGACCACCGGAATCCCCGCTGCCGACAGGTCTTGCAGCACGGTCAGCAGCAGAGGATTGGCGAAGAGCCGTTCCGCCTCCACCTCCAGTTCCAGGGCGGCCAGCATCGCCGGATCGGCCGATTCCGACAGGATCGGCCGAAGCTCGGCATGGATGGCGGCGAGCTCCACCTCCCTGCTTGCAACTCTGGTCCTGGCTCGGCGCTCCGCCTCCTCGCGTGCCAGACGGAACAGCACGGGCGTCAGTCCAGGCTCAATCAGCCCTGCGGCAAGCGCCCGTTCGCCCACCGCCTCGAACAGGTCGCCGGGCTGCTCCACCCGGCGCAGCAGGAGGGTGTCGAAGACGTCGAACGACACCAGCAGAGGCTGGCGGTCGAAAATGGTAGACGGGTTCATAGGAGCTGACCGGGATCGTTAGACGGAGGGAGCGACGGGAAGGGCCGCCCATCTTCCTCCGCCAAACGGAGGTCGGCAAGCGGACGCAGGAAAGCCGACGCTCCGTCTTGTTCCGTCAGCCCACGATCTTCCATGACCCGTCGGGCTGGCGGCAGGCGGTGCCGAAGGCCTGTTCGGTGCGGCCGCCGACGACGATGGTCTGCTGGAACTCGCGGCAGTAGGAGCCGGAGCCGTCATAGCCGTCGCGGACCGGCACGATGACGCCCTGATTGCCCGACTGCGGGTTGTTCCAGCTGATCCGCTGGCCGATGGGCGCGCTGTAGGCCTGGGTCGCGGCACGGTCGGCATAGGCCTGGTCGGCACGGTCGAGCGAAGCGCCAAGCTCCCGCCCGGCGAAGGCGCCCAAGAGCGTGCCGATGCCGACCGCCACCAGCTTGCCCGAACCGCCGCCGAAGCGCGAGCCGATCAGGCCGCCGGCAACCGCACCGCCGACGGTGCCGAACCCCTCCTTGGTGCCCATCGAGCCGGTCTGGCAGCCGGCGAGCGCGGTGGACAGCGCAAGCACCGCAACCGCTGCGATGCGGGTGAAACGGGTGTGGGCACGCATCGAAGAACTCTCTTCTTCCCAAGGAACGGTGACCCGATCATAGCGCAAGCGTCGCCGTCTGTGCAGCAGGCCTTTCCCTCTCCCCGTCAGGCCGAAGGGAAATCGTCGTGATATGTCATGGCGATGTCAGATATCCCTGGATCGCGCCTGCGTCTATAATGCCAATCGTTATGTCTCCAGAAACGCGAGATTTTCTGAAAAATTCTATTTAAAGGGTTTTTGATTATGGTAGGATTTTGAAGCGAAATCAGATCGCACGCAACCTCACCTCGAGCGAAGAATTAAATAAATTTCCAACACTTTTGCAAAGATGCCTCACCAAACCACAGACAAGGAATTATGATTTCCATGAAAAAAATTTTCCTTCCAATGTCATTTGCGCTTCTCGGTGGAATTTCCCTTTCGTCGAGTCCTGCGCTTGCCTGCAACGATGATGCATATATCGGAACAATCTGTACATTTGCCTTCGACTGGTGCCCGCGCAACTATATCCTAGCCGATGGCCGCACTTTGGCGATTCGGGAGTATCAGGCGCTGTTCGCACTGGTCGGTTTCAGCTACGGCGGCGACAAAGTGAATACGTTCGGCATTCCTGACCTGCGCGGCCGTGCCGTCATCGGCAGCGGCACCGGTCCCGGCCTGGCGAACATCGCGATTGGCGCCAAGGTCGGCCAGCAGGAGCTTCTGCTGGCGCCGACACAGGTCCCGCTGCAGCCGCACACCCACGCCGCCACCTTCACCGGCACCGGCGGCGGAACAAGCGGTTCGACCACCGTGCCGTTCACAGGCAACGTCAGCGTTCCCATCACCAACGGCGGCAACCCGGTGTCGGCCCCGACCTCGGGAACCGTCTATCTCGGCGATGCCAGCGTCTCGGATGGCGGCCTCGGCGTCACCCTGAACGGTCCTTACAACACCAGCGGACCGGGCACCGCAGCCAATGTGAAGGGGACGGCCAGCGGCTCCATCACAGTACCCAACACCGGCATCACCGGCGGCAGGGTGGCCGTCGCCCCGGCTTCGGCCGGCGCGACCCAGAAAGTTTCCACCCAGTCCCCGGCGATCGGGCAGACCGTCTGCATCGTGGCCAACGGCCTTTATCCGAATCGTCCGTAAGGGCGCCGGCACAGGGCTCCACCGGCAGGCGGGGATCTTCCGGAAGCGGCGGATGCCACCCCCGCCTGCTTCCGGTCGATGACGGTGCCGGCGCCTTGAACAGGGACGGCCGGGCTCCGGGCGCACAGATCACCCCCGATCGCCGCCGCCTCCCGATCGGCGCAATCTCGCGTCGGCGCCGTCGGACGTCTTCCATACGCTCAGGTCCGCTTTTCCGGCGCCGCCGTCAGCGTCGCGGGCCGCCGCTCGTTCCGCGACGAGGTCATGCAGCTTCGGAGCCGCGCAAGGCGTGTTGCCCGCCTTCCCCGATCCGACATCCCGTCCTTTACCCCCCTCTCTCAATACTTACGCTTCCGCTTCCCTCCACAGATCCCGAGACATCTGCCGGCCCGCAAGACCCGGACGGACAAGGTTGTCGAAATTCGACGGTTTTCCTCTTCGTCCGGTGACAATCGGCGGGTCTGTGACGGGTTGTAACGAATTGCATCGGCCGGCCATCGGATTGCACCTGTGAACAAACCGGATCCATGCAAGATCGTGTGTGGCGTTGAAGCGATTACCTTTAGTATAGGATTCGCGGGGTTCTGAAATTGTGGGGGTAGTAGCGATGCGCAGGCGGGTTCCGAACGGTGCGGGCATGAGCGGGCGTCCCGGCAAGTCCGGCAAGCCATCCTCCTCCATCCTCCCGATGGCCCTCGAACCACGCTTCATGTTCGATGCGGCCGGCGTGGCGACCGTTGCGGAAACGCATGTCCAACCCGACCAGCCACTGCCGGATGCCCAGCCGGACAGCCAGTTGGGCAATCCCGATGCCTGGCAGCCGGATGCGGCCAAGGCTCCGCAGGCAACGGACACGGCGGCCTCCGGCCAGGCCGTCCCCATCTCCCCCGCCCCGCCCTCCGCACAGCTTTCCACGCAGACCCCCGTCCTGGCCTTCGATGCCCAGGTGCAGAATCAGGAAACCTACCGGTCGGTGGTGTTCGTCGACACGTCCGTTGTCGATTACCAGACGCTGATCAAGGACATCGCCCCCGACGCCAAGATCGTCCTGCTCGATTCCCAGAAGGAGGCGTTCGGCCAGATGGCGGACGCGCTGTCCGGCATGTCCGGCCTGGAGTCCGTCCAGGTGGTCAGCCACGGCGGCGAGGGGCATCTCTACATCGGCGGCAGAACCTATTGGACGGCGGGGCTGGAGAACCGGGCGGCCGACCTTCAGGCGATCGGCAAGGCGCTGCGGCCCGGCGGCGACCTTCTGTTCTATGCCTGCAATGTCGGTGCCGGCCAGAATGGCCAGGATTTCGTCCAGACGATCCACCGGCTGACCGGCGCCGATGTCGCGGCGTCCAGCGACAACACCGGCAGCGGCGAGGACAAGAACTGGACCCTGGAGGTTCGGACCGGCGCGATCGAGGCGGCGGCCCCCTTCGCCCAGGCTTCGATGGATGCGTTCACCGGCACCCTGCAGACCAGGACGGTGACGCTGGCCTCGGGGACGACGGGAACCGACGCGACGGCCGGATCGCTGAACTACCAGATCACCAACGCCGCCGACGGCGATGTCATCGTCTTCGATCCCACCCTGAAAGGAACGGCGGTGTCGCTGGGAACCGGCTCGGCCAGCCCGCTCACCATTTCCGGCAAGAGCCTGACGATCAACGGCGACGTCGACAGCGATGGGATCGCCGACATCGCCCTCAACGGCGACCTCGACACCAACAGCGATACGACCTCGACGGATGCCCGCGGCATCACCCTGAATGCGTCCGGCAAGACGCTCACCGTCCAGAACCTGGTCTTCGAACGGTTCAATGGCGGAGCGGCAGCGGGCCTGGGGGTCCTGAGCGCGCAGAACGGCACGGTGAATGTCGAGGGCGTGACGTTCCGGTACAGCTACGGCACGACGCTGGCAGCGCTCGCAACCGGGACCTTGAGTGTCAGGAACTCGCTCCTGCTCGACGGAAAGGGCACGGGCGCAAGCACCAACATGTTCGCGCCGATCCGGTCCAGCGGAGCCTCCCTGGTCGTCGAGAACACGGTCATTGCCAACAACAGCTACACGAGCAGTTCCACCGACGCCAATCTGATTGGCGGCATGATCATCATATCCACAACGAACACATTCGACGCCAAGATCCGCAACGTCACGATCGCCAACAACACGACAGTCAACACGGTGTCCAACGGCCTTGCCTCCGCCGGCATTTCCGCCGGTGGGTCGTCAGTGGGCGCCGGATCGAAGCTTCTGGTCGCCAACACCATCATCGCCGGCAACAGCGGCAGCATGAACGGCACCGCCCTGAGCGATCCGAACTCCGTCAAGGTTTCCTCCGGCGCCTCTGCGAACCTCACCCTGACCGATGTGAACAACTACAAGGGCACCATCGGCGGAACGGCGACATTCAACGATGAAGCCAACCGCGATTACCGGCCCGCTTCGACCGCAACGTCCTTCATCAATGCAGGCGACGGCAGCACGGCGACGAACACGGGCGGAAGCTACGACATCCGCGGCATGGACCGCATCCGCGACGGCGCCCTCGACCTCGGCGCCTATGAAGTGCATTGGAATGCGGGCACGCCGACCGCCGACCTGAACGGGTCGGGCGCCGGAAGCAACGAAACCGTCAACACCGCCACGCCCGCATCCGGCGTGCTGATCGCCCCCAGCGCCGTCCTGGCGCAGACGGACAGCGACACCCGCCTGCTCCGCGGCACCATCGCCCTGTCCGGCACGGCGGACGGCGCGGCGGAAATGCTGAGCGTGTCGGCGTCGGATGTCACCACGATCAACGGCTATGGCATCAGCGTCACCGGCAACGGCACGGCGACCATCACCCTGATGGGTGCGGCGAGCGTCGCGAACTATCAAGCGGCCATCCGCCTGATCCAGTACAAGAACACCTCCGGCAGCTACACGTCGGGCACCCGCACGGCGACGGTCACCGTCAATGACGGCGAGACGACCAGCAGCGCCCAGACCAGCTCGATCGTCGTCACCGGCGGCATCTCCATCCCCTCCATCATCTCGGCCACCTACGATGCCGCCACCAACCAGCTGGTGGTGACGGGCAACAACATCGCCGACGGCGACAGCATCGACGTCACCAAGCTGACCCTGACCGGCGAGGGCGCCAACAGCTATGCGTTGACCGGCAATTCCACGGTCACCTCGGGCCCCAGCTCCAACGTCTTCACCATCACGCTGGGGGCAACCGACCAGGCCTTCGTCGAAGGGCTGCTGAACAAGGACGGCACCAGCTCCCAGGGGGCGACGACCTACAATCTGGCGGCGGCGGCCAACTGGAACAGCACGCAGTCGGCGCCCG
The DNA here is from genome assembly GCF_001639105.2 of Azospirillum humicireducens. NCBI lineage: Bacteria > Pseudomonadati > Pseudomonadota > Alphaproteobacteria > Rhodospirillales > Azospirillaceae > Azospirillum > Azospirillum humicireducens. Next base: position 148,486 of record NZ_CP028905.1, on the reverse strand, counting down.
CCGACACGACCGGCAACGGCGTCACCGTGTCCAGCACCCAGAAGCCGGCGATCGGCTCGGTCACCTACGACGCATCGACCGGGGTGCTCACGGTCACCGGCACCAATCTGGTCCACCAGCCGGGCAGCAACAACGACATCGACCTGACGAAGCTGACGGTCACCGGCCAGGCCAGCGGCACCGCCGCGCTGACCGGCGCGGTGGAGATCACCAGCGCCACCAGCTTCACCGTCACCCTCAGCGGGGCGACCAAGACCAGCGTCGACGCCCTGCTGAACAAGAACGGCACCAGCTCCACAGGCGGCACCACCTACAAGATCACCGCGGCCGACGACTGGAACGGCACGATCTACGGCGACATTTCCGATGCCACCGGCGCCGGGATCACCGTGTCGGGCAACAACAGCGCCCCGGCCATCGCCAATCTGAACGCCGACAGCGTCGCCTGGGCCGGCGTCGGCGCCACCGTGACGCTGGACGCCGGCACCGCCGTCACCGTGTCCGATGCCGAGAACGGCGCCGGCAACTGGAGCGGCGCCAGCCTGACAGTGCAGCGGTCGGCCACCAGCGGTACCGCCAGCGGCGCCTGGTCGGCCGACGTCTTCGGCTTCGGCGGCAGCTACACCGTCACCCCCAGCAACGCCACGTCCGGCACCATCGCCGACGGCGCGACGCAGTTCGCGACCTACACCAACACCGGCGGGGTGCTGACGGTCACCTTCGACGGCAACGCCACCGCGGCGCGGATCGGCACGCTGATGAGCGGCATCAGCTATCGCAACGACACGCCGGCCGGCGACGCGACGATCCGCTTCACCCTGGACGACGGTCACGGCGCCAGCAGCACGGCCGACGTGGCGGTGACGACCAGCTTCATCTATGTCACCGGATCCGGCGACGACTCCACCATCGACGCGACCGACGGCGTCGGCCTGCGCGAGGCCGTCGCCATCGCCAACGGGCAAGCCGGCACCCAGACCATCGTGTTCGGCAGCGGGCTGGCCAGCCAAACCATCACGCTGGGCTCCGATCTGGCGATCGGCGAGAACATCACCTTCGACGCCGACGCGGCCAGCGACCTGACCATCGCCGGCAGCACCATCACCGTCGCGACCGGCACCACCCTGACGCTGAGCAACGGCAGCGGCGACACGCTGACCGTCTCCAGCAAGATCTCCGGCAGCGGCGGCGTCACCAAGACCGGCACCGGCACGGCGACGCTGAGCGGCGGCAACGACTACAGCGGCGCCACCACCGTCAGCGCCGGCACCCTGACGGTCAATGACGGCATCGGCGACAGCAGCGCCGTGACGGTGACGAGCGGCGCCACGCTGGAGCTGTCCGGCAGCGAGACCATCGGGTCGCTGGCCGGCGGCGGCACCGTCACGCTGAACGCCAACACGCTGACCACCGGCGGCGCCAACACCAGCACCAGCTTCGACGGCGTCATCGGCGGCACCGGCGGCCTGACCAAGGCCGGCAGCGGCACCCTGACCCTGACCGGCACCAACGGCTACACCGGCGCCACCACCGTCAATGCCGGTACGCTGGAACTGAACAGCAGCGCCGGCACCGCGCTCGCCGATGGCAGCGCGGTGACGGTGGCATCGGGCGCCACGCTGAGCCTGGCGTCGGCGAGCGAGACCATCGGCACGTTGAGCGGGGTCAGCGGCGCCACGCTGGCGCTGGGCGGCAATGCGCTGACCGTCAACCAGGGGACCACCGGGACCTTCGCCGGAGCCATCACCGGCACCTCGGCGGCAAGCCTGACGCTGACCGGCACCACCAACAATACGACACTGACGCTGTCCGGCACCACCAACAGCACCGGCTTCGCCGGTGGCATCACCGTCACCAAGGGCTGGCTGGAGGTTTCGAGCGCCGGCAACACGGGCACCGGCACCCTGACGCTGAACGGCGGCACCCTACGGGCAAGCACCTCCTTCACCAACAGCAACAGCATCGTCATCGGCAGCAGCGGCGGCACGTTCAGCACCGGCTCCGGCAACACCCTCACCATCGCCGGCACCATCAGCGGATCGGGCAGCTTGACCAAGGGCGGGGTGGGCAATCTGGTCCTGTCCGGCGACAACAGCAGCTTCACCGGCGCCTTCACCATCGGCAACGGCACGGTCACCGTCAGCCACGCCAACGCGCTGGGCAGCACCGCCGGCGGCACCACGGTGTCGAGCAGCGGGGCGCTCGCCCTGTCGGGTGGCATCACCATCGCGGAAAATCTGACCCTGTCGGGCACCGGCGTGTCGTCGGGCGGCGCGCTGATCAGCGCCAGCGGCACCAACACGGTCAGCGGCACCGTTACGCTGAACGACGACACCACCGTCACCACCACCAGCGACCTGACCCTGTCGGGCGTGGTCAGCGGCAGCTTCGGCCTGACCAAGGCGGGCACCGGCACCCTGACGCTGACCGGCACCAACAGCTACACCGGCGCCACCACGGTCAACGCCGGCACGCTGGCGCTGAACAGCAGCGCCGGCACCGCGCTCGCCGATGGCAGCGCGGTGACGGTGGCATCGGGCGCCACGTTGACCCTCTCGTCGGCGAGCGAGACCATCGGCACGCTGAACGGGGTCAGCGGCGCCACGCTGTCCATCGGAGCCAACGCCCTGACCATCAACCAGGCCAGCAGCGGCACCTTCAGCGGCGTCGTCAGCGGATCGGGCAGCCTGACCAAGACCGGCAACTTCAACCTGACGCTGGACGGCAACACCAACCGCACCAATTTCTCAGGCACCCTCACGATCGACGGGGCCGGCTGGATTGTGGTGGGGGCCGCCAGCAACCTGGGCAGCGGCGACATCACCCTGACCAATGGCGGCCACCTGCGCCTCAGCGGCGACATCACCCTGCCCAACAACATCGTCGTCGGCACCGGCGGCGGTTCCATCGGCAATCTCGGGGGGACCAGCTCCACCATCTCCGGCACGATCAGCGGATCGGGCGCGCTGGAAAAGAACGCCACCGGCACGCTGACCCTGTCGGGCAACAACAGCAGCTTCACCGGCAGCATGACCGTCAGCGTCGGCACCCTGATCGTCGCCCACAACAACGCGCTCGGCAGCACCGCCGCCGGCACCACGGTGGCGAGCGGCGCGGCGCTGTCGCTGTCTGGCGGCATCACCATCGCCGAGAACCTGACCCTGTCGGGCACCGGCGTGTCGTCGGGCGGCGCGCTGATCAGCGCCAGCGGCAGCAACACGGTCAGCGGCACCGTCACCATGGCGGCCAACACCACCGTCACCACCACCAGCGACCTCACCCTGTCGGGCGTGGTCAGCGGCAGCTTCGCCCTGACCAAGGCGGGCACCGGCAGCCTGACGCTGTCGGGCAGCAACACCTACACCGGCGCCACCACCGTCAGCGCCGGCACGCTGGTCGCCGGGAATGCCAACGCGCTCGGCACCACCGCGGCCGGCACCACCGTGTCCAGCGGCGCCACACTGGCGGTGGCAAACAACGTCACACTGGCGGAAGCGCTGACCGTTTCCGGCACCGGCGTGTCGTCGGCCGGCGCGTTGCAGGTCACCAGCGGCAGCGGCACGGTCAGCGGCACCGTCACCATGGGCGCCGACACCACCATCGGCGTGTCGGGCACCGGCCTGACCCTGTCGGGCGTGGTCAGCGGCAGCTATGCCCTGACCAAGGCCGGCACCGGCAGCCTGACGCTGTCGGGCAACAACACCTACACCGGCGCCACCACCGTCAGCGCCGGCACGCTGGTGGTCACCCACGACAACGCGCTCGGCACCACCGCCGCCGGCACCACGGTGGCGAGCGGCGCCACCCTGGCGGTGGGAAGCGGCATAACGCTGGCGGAAGCGCTGACCGTCTCCGGCATCGGCGTGTCGTCGGCCGGCGCGTTGCAGGTCACCAGCGGCAGCGGCACGGTCAGCGGCACCGTCACCATGGGCGCCAACACCACCATCGGCGTGTCGGGCACCGGCCTGACCCTGTCGGGCGTGGTCAGCGGTGCCTATGCCCTGACCAAGGCGGGCACCGGCACCCTGACGCTGTCGGGCAGCAACAGCTACACCGGTGCCACCACCGTCAGCGCCGGCACGCTGGCCGTCGCCCACAACAACGCGCTCGGCACTACAGCCGCGGGAACCACCGTCAGCAATGGCGCCGCGCTTGCCATTGCCGACGGCATCACCCTGGCCGAGGCGTTGAATGTGAGAGGCTCCGGCGTATCGTCGGGCGGCGCGCTGCAGGTCACCAGCGGCAGTGCCACCGTCACCGGCGACATCACCTTGACCGCCAACACCGTGATCAACGTGACGGGCACCGGGCTGGCCCTGTCGGGCGTCATCTCCGGTTCCGGCGGTGTGATCAAGAGCGGCACCGGCACGTTGACGCTGTCGGGCACCAACACCTATACGGGCGCCACCACCCTCAACGTCAACGGCGGCACGCTGGTCGTCACCGGGACGCTGAACGGCGCGTCGGCCGGTGCGGTCACCCTCGGCAGCAACTCCACGCTGGCGGGAACCGGCACCGTCAACGGCGGGATCACGCTGGTGTCCAACGCAACCCTGGCCCCCGGCATCGCCGGCACCAACAGCGGCGTCGGCACCCTGACCATCAACGGTGGGCTGACCATCCAGTCGGGCGGTATCCTGGCGGTCGATCTGGCCAGTGCCAGCAGCTACGACCAGGTGGTGGTCACCGGGGCGGTCAGCATCGACACCAATGCCACCCTGACCACCGGCGGCGCCTATGTCCCGTCCCGGACGACGAACGGCGACAGCTTCGTCATCATCTCCAACGACGGCAGCGATGCCGTCACCGGCAACTTCAACGGGCTGACGTCGGGGGCGTCGATCACGCTGAACAGCGGCACGATCACGATCAGCTATGCCGCCGGCAGCAACAGCAACGACGTCGTGTTGACCGGGCCGGCCAACCAGGCGCCGGTGCTGGGCGGCACCTTCACCGGCGCCGGCACGGTCAACGACAACGCCACAATCACGCCCTTCGCCGGCGTGACGATGACGGATGCCGACGACAGCACCGGCACCTTCACGGTCACCATCACCTACACCGCGGCCAACGGCACGCTGTCGAGCGCCGGCGGCGGGCTGAGCGGCACGGCCGGCAACTACACCCTGACCGCCACCACGCCGGGCGGGCTGCAGACCCTGCTGCAGGCGCTGGTCTTCACCCCCACCAACAACCAGGTGGTGCCCGGCACCACGGTGCAGACCACCTTCAGCCTGACCGCCAGCGACGGCATCAGCAGCAGCAGCGCCAACACCGGTACGGTGATCACCACCAGCTCGATCAACGACGCGCCGACCGACATCGCCCTGTCGAACAGCTCGATCAGCATCTTCGAAGGCGCCAACGGCGTGGTCGGCACCCTGTCGGCCACCGACGCCGACACCGGCCAGACCCTGACCTACACGCTGGTCAGCGGCACCGGCGACACCGACAACGCGCTGTTCAACATCTCCGGTACCTCGCTGCGGGCGAACGACGCCACCACCCTGACCAGCGGCCAGAGCTATTCGATCCGCGTCCGGGTCAGCGACGGCACCGCCACCTACGAGAAGACCTTCACCATCGGCGTGACGAACGACCTGGTGGTCGACGTCACCGCCATCGACAGCAGCGCGCCGAACGGCACCTATGCGGCCGACAAGGCCGACGGCGGCGGCCTGGATCTGCGGGAAGCGATCGCGCTCGCCAACAACATGTTGGGCAACATCACCATCCGCTTCGCCAGCACGCTGAACGGCACCATCACGCTGCCCGTCAGCCTGACGGTGCGCAGCGGCGTGACGCTGGCGATGGACAGCGACACCAACAGCCGGTCGATCACCATCACCGGCAACGGCTTCACGCTGGGCAACAGCTTCGGCGTCAGCGTCGACACCGGCGACACGCTGACGATCAACTCGACGCTGGCCGACAACGGCACCAACACCGCGGCCCTGACCAAGAGCGGCGCCGGCACGCTGGTGCTGGGCGGCACCAACAACACCTCCAGCGGCAACACCGGCATCAACACCATCACCGTCGGCGCCGGCACGCTGTCGGTGGCGGGCGACGCCAACCTGGGCACCGATGCGGTGACGATGAACGGCGGCACCCTGGCCGTCACCGGCGCCACCACCATCGACAACGACCTCACCCTGTCGTCCGACAGCAGCATCACCAACGCCAACGCCGTCACCCTGTCCGGCGCCATCACCGGCACCGGCGCCCTGACCAAGCTCGACAGCGGCAAGCTGACGCTGAGCGGCTCCGGCAACAGCTGGTCCGGCGGCTTCACCATCCGCAACGGCGAGGTGGAGTTGGGCACCACCGGCACCATCGGCAGCGGCACCATCACGCTGAACGGCGGCACGCTGACCACCACGGCGACCAGCCAGACGCTGACCAACGCCATCGCCATCGGCAGCAGCAACGGCACGGTCAAGACCGCCAACGCCCTGACCCTGTCCGGCATCGTCAGCGGCAGCGGCGCCCTGACCAAGACCGGCAGCGGCACGGTCACCCTGTCGGGCAGCAACAGCCACAGCGGGTCGGTCACCGTGTCGGCCGGCACCCTGACAGCATCGGGCGGCTCCGCCATCGGCGACGGCAGCGCCGTCACGGTGTCGACCGGCGCCACCCTGGCGCTGGGCGCCGCCGAGACCATCGGCTCGCTGTCCGGTGCCGGTACGGTGACGCTGGGCAGCTACATCCTGACGGCCGGCGACGGCACCAACACCACCTTCTCCGGCGTGCTGTCCGGCACCGGCGGGCTGACCAAGGCCGGGTCCGGCACCCTGACCCTGTCGGGCAGCAACACCTACACCGGCGCCACCAGCGTGTCGGCCGGCACCCTGGCGCTACAAGGCGGCGCGTCGATCGCCGACACCTCCGCCGTGACGGTGTCGGCCGGGGCGACCCTGTGGTTCGACGACAGCGTGAGCGAGACGATCGGCTCCCTGTCCGGCGGCGGCACGGTCACTCTCAACAACGGCACCCTGACCATGGGTGGGGACAACACGTCCACCACCTTCTCCGGCGTCATCGAGCAGAACCAGACCGGAAACATCGTCAAGACCGGCACCGGCACGATGACGCTGTCGGGCACCAACACCTACACCGGCACCACCACCATCAGCCGCGGCACCCTGTCGGTGACAGGCGCCACCAACATCAGCACCGGCGCGTTGACGATCGACAACGGCACGCTGGCGATCACCGGCACCGGCGCCAGCCTTGCCAACCTCATCACCGCCGGCACCTTCGGCGCCACCGTCACCGCATCCAACACCGCCACCCTGACCGGCGTCATCAGCGGCAGCGGCAGCCTGACCACGGGCGGCAGCGGCACCCTGACGCTGTCGGGCGCCAACACCTACAGCGGCGGCACCACCGTGTCGGACGGCACGCTGACGCTGTCGGGCGGCAGTGCCATCGCCGACGCGGGCGCGGTGACGGTCAACTCCGGCGCCACCCTGGCGCTGGGGGCTGCCGAGACCATCGGCTCGCTGTCCGGCGCCGGTTCGGTGTCGCTCGGCAACTATACCCTGACCACCGGCGGCAACAGCAGCACCAGCTTCTCCGGCGCCATCAGCGGCACCGGCGGGCTGACCAAGGGCGGCACCGGCACCCTGACCCTGTCGGGCGCCAACACCTACACCGGCGCCACCACCGTGTCGGCCGGCACCCTGACCGTTTCGGGCGGTTCGGCGATCAGCAACAGCAGCGCGGTGACGGTCAACTCCGGCGCCACCCTGGCGCTGAGTGCCGCCGAGACCATCGGCTCGCTGGCCGGCGCCGGTTCGGTCACGCTCGGCACCTACACCCTGACCATCGGCGGTGACAACACCAGCACCAGCTTCTCCGGCGTGCTGTCCGGCACCGGCGGGCTGACCAAGGGCGGCACCGGCACCCTGACCCTGTCGGGCGCCAACACCTACACCGGCGCCACCACCGTGTCGGGCGGCACGCTGACCGCTTCGGGCGGCTCGGCGATCAGCGACAGCAGCGCGGTGACGGTCAACTCCGGCGCCACCCTGTCGCTGGGGGCTGCCGAGACCATCGGTTCGCTCACCGGTGCCGGCTCGGTGACGCTGGGCAGCTACACCTTGACCGCCGGTGGCGACAACACCAGCACCAGCTTCTCCGGCGTGCTGTCCGGCACCGGCGGCCTGACCAAGGGCGGCACCGGCACCCTGACCCTGTCGGGCGCCAACAGCTACACCGGCGCCACCACCGTGTCGGGCGGCACGCTGACCGCTTCGGGCGGCTCGGCCATCGCCGACGACAACGCGGTGTCGGTCAGCTCCGGCGCCACCCTGGCGCTCTCTGCCGCAGAGACCATCGGTTCGCTGAGCGGTGCCGGCAACGTCACGCTGGGCGCCAACACCCTGACCGTCAGCCCGTCGAGCGGCTCCACCAGCTTCTCCGGCGTGCTGTCCGGCACCGGCGGCCTGACCAAGTCGGGGGCCGGCAGCCTGACCCTGTCGGGCGCCAACACCTACACCGGCGCCACCACCGTGTCGGCCGGCACGCTGACGGTGTCCGGCGGCTCGGCCATCGCCGACAGCAGCGCGGTTACGGTGGCGAGCGGGGCGACGCTGTCGGTGCCGGACACGGAAACGGTGGGGTCGATCGCCGGCGCCGGCGCCATCGTGCTGGGCGGGACTCTGACGGCCGGCGGCAACAACACGTCGACGGAGTTCAGCGGCGTCATCAGCGGCTCCGGCGGCGCGACGCTCACCAAGCAGGGCAGCGGCACGCTGACCCTGTCGGGAACCAACACCTACAACGGCGGCACCAGCATTTTCGCCGGCACGATCATCGCCGCCTCCACCGGCGGTCTGGGCACATCCGGCGTCGATCTGGCCGCCGGCACGACGCTGAGCTTCGCGGTGACGGGGAGTTTCGGCAACTACATCCAACTGAGCGGCGCCGCCACCATCGACGTCGGCTCGGGATACGCCGCCACCCTCAGCAACACCATCGACGGCTCCTTCGACCTGACCAAGTCGGGGGCCGGCACGCTGACCCTGTCGGGCAGCAGCACCTACAGCGGCAGCACCACCGTGTCGGCGGGGACGGTGCTGGTGACAGGCGCGCTGGGCGACACCAGCGGGGTGACGGTGGCCTCCGGCGCCACGCTGGGCGGCACCGGCAGCATCTTCGCCAGCGGCTCCTCCAACACGCTGACGGTGGCCTCCGGCGGCACGCTGGCCCCCGGCGTCGCCGGGACCAACAACGGCATCGGTTCGCTGACCGTCAACGGCAACCTGTCGATGAGCGGCACCCTGGCGGTCGAGATCGCCGGCACCGGCTCCCCCGGCACCAACTACGACCAGGTGATCGTCAGCGGCGGCGTCACGCTGGCCAGCGGTTCCAGCGCCGTCACCGTTACCCGTGTCAACGGCTTCACCCCCGTCAATGGCGCCACCTACAAGGTGATCGACCAGACCGGCAGCGGTGCGGTGTCCAGCACCCTGTCGGGGCTGGCGCAGGGCGCCACGCTGAACACGAACAACGACCTCTACACCGTCGATTACGCCGGCGGCACCGGCAACGACCTCGTCCTGACCGCGCTGGTCAACCCGACCGTCTCGTCGGTCAGCGCCAGCACCGCCGACGGCAGCTACAAGGCCGGCGACACCATCACGATCACCGTCACCTTCAACCGGGCGGTGACGGTGACCGGCACACCGACGCTGGCGCTGGGCAACAACAGCCGGACCGCGACCTACGCCAGCGGGTCGGGCACCACCACGCTGAGCTTCACCTACACGGTGCAGGCCGGCGACACCTCCGCCGACCTCGACTACGCCTCCACCTCGGCGCTGGCGCTGAGCGGCGGCACCATCCTCGACAGCTCCACCAACCTCGCCGCGATCCTGACGCTGGCGGCGCCGGGAGCGGCCAACTCGCTGGGGGCCAACAAGGCCATCGTCATCGACACCACGGCACCCAACGCGCCGAGCGCGGCGGACATGACCGCCGGCACCGACACCGGCACCTCCAGCACCGACAACATCACCGGCAACGCCACCCCGACCTTCACCGGCACGGCGGAGCCGAACAGCACGGTCCGGCTGTACGACACCGACGGCACCACGGTGATCGGCACCGGCACGGCAGACGGCAGCGGCAACTGGTCGATCACCGTCTCCACCCTGTCGCCGGGCAACCACACAGTCACCGCCAAGGCGACCGACGCCGCGGGCAACGTCTCGACCGCCTCGACCGGCCTGCCGATCACCATCGACACCGCGGCGCCGGCCACCCCCGGCACGCCGGTCCTGGCGACGGCCAGCGACACCGGCACGTCGGACAGCGACGGCATCACCCGCACCACCACCCCGACCGTCACCGGCACGGCGGAGGCGGGATCCACGGTGACGCTGTACGACACCGACGGCACCACCGTGCTGGGCACGGCGACCGCCGACGGCTCGGGCAACTGGAGCATCACCAGCTCCACCCTGACGGCGGGCACGCACAGCCTCAGCGTCAAGGCGACCGACACCGCCGGCAACACCTCCACCGCCTCGTCCGGCCTGTCGGTGACGGTCGATACCACGGCGCCGACCGTCTCCTCCGTCACCTCCTCGACCCCCAACGGCACCTACAAGGCCGGCGACACCGTGTCGATCCAGGTCGTCTTCTCCGAGGCGGTGACGGTCACCGGCACGCCGACCCTGGCGCTGGGCACCGGGCGGAGCGCGACCTACGCCAGCGGGTCGGGCGGCACGACGCTGACCTTCACCTATGTGGTGCAGGATGGCGACACCGCCGCCGACCTCGACTACGCCTCCACCGCGGCGCTGGCGGGCACCATCGCCGACATCGCCGGCAACGCCGCGACGCTGACCCTTCCGGCGACCGGCGGCGGGTCGTCGCTGGCCGGAAGCAAGGCGATCGTCATCGACACCGCGGCCCCGACGGTCAGCGCCGTCTCGGCGGTGAACGGCACCTACCGGGCCGGCGCGGCCATCGACGTCACCGTCACCTTCTCGGAAGCGGTGACCGTCAGCGGCACGCCGACCTTCGGGATCACGCTGGACAACGGCACGGTGGTGCAGGCGGCCTACCTGTCGGGGTCGGGCGGCACGGCACTGACCTTCCGCTACACCGTCGGCACCAATCTGGTCGACGCCGACGGCATCGGCATCGGCGGTTCGATCAGCGGCGGCAGCATCGCCGACCTGGTCGGCAACAGCGCCATCCGCACGCTGAGCGGCATCGCCAGCATGGCGGGCGTGCGCATCGACAGCGTCCCTCCCACCGTCACCGACGTCACCTCCAGCACCGACAACGGCACCTACACCACCGGCCAGACCATCTCGATCCAGGTGACCTTCAGCGAGGCGGTGACCGTCAGCGGCACGCCGACGCTGGCCCTGAACACCGGCCGCACCGCCACCTACAGCAGCGGGACCGGCACCAACACGCTGACCTTCACCTACACGGTGCAGGCCGGCGACGCCGCCGTCGATCTGGACGCCGTCAACAGCTCGGCACTGGCCGGTTCGATCACCGACATCGCCGGCAATGCCGGGGTCCTGACCCTGACGGCGCCGGGCGACTTGCGGTCGCTGGGGCTGAACAAGAACATCGCCATCGACACCACGGCGCCGTCGATCCGCAGCATCATCGTGCCCACCGACGGCCTGTACGGCGTCGGCAAGACGCTGAGCTTCTACATCCAGGCGAGCGAGGTGGTGATCGTCAACGGTGCTCCGACGATCACGCTGGACATCGGCGGCCAGACCCGCCAGGCGGTCTACAACAGCGCAGCCAGCAGCGGGGCGATCCTGCGCTTCGACTATGCCGTGCAGGCGGGCGACAGCGACAGCGACGGCATCGCCGTCACCGGGCTGAACCTCAACGGCGGCAGCATCGCCGACAGGGCCGGCATCCCGCTGCCCGTGGCGCTGACCGGCGTGCCGGGCCTGCAGAACGTGCTGGTCGACACCGTCCCCCCGGCGACCCCCTCGGTCCCGGTGCTGGCGGCCGGACAGGACACCGGCCTCTCCGCCAGCGACGGACTGACCAACCTCAACCGTCCGACCGTCGGCGGCACGGCGGAGCCCGGCTCCACCGTCACCGTGCTGATCGACGGCGTCGCGGCCGGCACCACCATCGCCGGGTCCGACGGCAACTGGAGCTTCACGCCCACCACCCCGCTGGCCGACGGCAGCCACGCCATCACCAGCCGGGCGACCGACCAGGCCGGCAACAGCAGCGGCACCTCGGCGGCGCTGACGCTGACCATCGACGCCACGGCGCCGGCGCTGTCGACCCCGGCAATCGCCGGTGCCGACAACACGGCCAACGTCATCTCCACCGGCCGTCCGACCCTGACCGGCATCGCCGATCCGAACAGCACGGTCACCGTGATCGTCGACGGCGTGGCCGTCGGCACCGCGACGGCCGGCAGCGACGGCCGCTGGAGCTTCGCCGTCGCCAGCCCGCTGGCCGACGGCGCCCACAGCGTCGTCACCACCGCCACCGACCGCGCCGGCAACATCGGCCGGTCGGGCACGTTGAACCTGACGGTCGACAGCCAGGCCCCGACGGTCTCCGCCGGCGGGAGCGCGCCGACGCTGAACGCAGGCGGCACGGCGACGCTGGGATCCGCCGTCTCGCTGTCGGACGCCAGTTCGCTGAACCAGGTGATCGTCACCCTGACCGACGCCCGCAGCGGCGACGAGCTGGTGATCGGCGCCCTGCCGGCCGGCATCGCCGCGGCCCGCGACGGCACCAGCATCGTGCTGACCGGCGTGGCGTCGGCCGCCGACTATCAGGCGGCGGTGCGGGCGATCGGGCTACGGTCGGGCGCCAGCGACCCCAGCTTCGCCGGCACGGCGACCAGCCGGTCGATCGCCATCCAGGCCCGCGACCTCGTCGGCAACAGCTCGACCGCGGCAACGGTGACGGTCGCCGTCGCCCGCGTTACGACCACGACCACGACCACGACCACGACGACACCCACCGTCAACACGACCAACAGCCCGGCGGTCACCACGACGGTCACCAACAGCGGCAACGGTCCGTCGCAGTCCGGCAGCTCGACGACCGGCTCCTCGTCGAACGGCCCGTCCTCCAACACATCCTCCGGCAGTGTGCTGGGCGGCAGTGTGCTGGGCGGCAGCGTTCTGGGCTCCGGCGGGTCCGGGCCGAGCCTGCCGGGCAGCAGCGGCACCGGCGGTGCCGGCACCCCCGGCGGCTCGTCCAGCACGGATGCCGGCCGGTCGGTGACGCTGGGCAGCGTGGGCGGCAGCTCGTCCAGCACGGACGCCGGCCGGTCGGTGACGCTGGGCAGCGTCAGCGGCAATTCGTCCAGCACGGATGCCGGCCGGTCGGTGACGCTGAACAGCATCGGCGGCTCCGGTTCCAGCAGCGGCTCCGGCAGCGGGCTGGGAGGAAGCGGCCTCGGCGGTGGTCTGGGCGGCGGTCTGGGTGGCGGTCTGGGCGGCAGCCTGGCTGGCGGCGGCCTTGGCGGCGGCAACCTGGGCGGCACCGGTCCGGGCGGCACCGGCTTGGGTGCTACCGGCTTGGGCAGCGGTCTCGGCACCGGCGGCACGCCCGGGGGGACCGGAACCGGCACGGGTGCCAATACCGGCGGCCAAAGCACTTCCGGCCAGACCGGCACCCAAGGCAACGGCCTGAACAACGGTCAGGGTCAGGGTCAGGAGCGGGGCAACGGCCTCGCCACCGGACAGGGCCGCGGGCCGGCGGCCGGACAGCCGGGACCCCAGGCTCCTCAGGGCCAGCGAGGGCAGGGCCAGCAAGGCCAAGGCGAACCTCAGGTCCAGCCCCAAAACCAGAACCAGCCCCAGAGCCAGGGCGCCCCTCAGGATGGCGGCGGCACCCCGGCGGACGGGGCCGGACAGCCGGCGGACCGTGGGGCGGACAGCCGTGCCGAGATCATGCCGGCCTCCCCCGGCTTCGCCCGCCAGGTCGCCCGCGCCCATGGCGGCCCGGCCGGTGCCGCCGACCTGCTGACGGCCCTTGCCAACCACATCCTGCCCGACAGCTGGGCCGCCTGACGGCGGTCCAGCTCCTGGCAGCGCCTTTTCCCTCCAGCGTCGCCTTCCTCTCACAATCCTTTTCCGCCGAACGGAATTGCTCCCGCCATGAAGACTTCGACCGCTCACCTCCGCCACCGCCTGCTCTCTTCGGTGGTCCCCGCCACTGTCCTGGCGGCATCCCTGCTGGCCGCGGGCTGCGCGGTCAAACCCGAGCCGCTGACGGCCGAGGAGAACCTGGCGCGCGTGCGCAAGGATCTGGGCGTCGTGCTGGCCCCGCAGGAGCCGCTGACCAAGGCGGTCTCGATGGACGAGGCGATGGCGCGCGCCATCAAGTACAACCTCGACGAACGCGTGAAGCTGATGGAGGTGGCGGTCGCCACCGACCAGCTGGAGCTGTCGCGCTACGACATGCTGCCGCGCGTGGTGGCCGCCGCCGGCTATGTCGGGCGCAACAACGACGCCGGGTCGGAAAGCCTGAACCTCGCCACCGGCCGGCGGACGGGCGAAAGCACCACCGCCACCGACAAGCACCGCCGCACCGGCGACCTCGCCTTCACCTGGAACGTGCTGGATTTCGGCGTCAGCTATCTGCGGGCGCGGCAGAACGCCAATCTGGTGCTGATCGCCGACGAGCGCCGCCGCCGCGTCGTCCAGGGCATCATGCAGGACGTGCGCACCGCCTATTGGCGCGCCGTGGCCGCCGAACGGCTGCTGAAGCGGCTGGCGCCGGTGGAGAAGCGGGTTGAGGGGGCGCGGCGCGACGCCCGCACGCTGGAGGCCCTGCGCGTCCAGGCGCCGCTGCAGGCGCTGAACTACACCCGCAGCCTGGTGGAGACGCTGCGCCAGCTGCAGTCGCTGCGGCGCGAGCTGGTGGCGGCGAAATCGCAGCTGGGCGCACTGATGGGGCTGCCGCCGGGCGAGCCGTTCGAGATCGAGCTGCCGCCGGCCGGCGTCATGAAGGCGCCGCCCAAACTGGACGTCGCGGTGGAGGCGCTGGAGACCTACGCCCTGCTGAACCGGCCGGAGCTGCTGGAGGAGAGCTACAACCAGCGCATCTCCGCCGACGAGACCTGGCGGTCGCTGCTGAAGCTGCTGCCGGGCATCGACGTCAACTCCGCCCTGCGCTACGACAGCAACAGCTTCCTGCTGAACCAGCGCTGGGCCGATTACGGCGCGCGGATCAGCTGGAACCTGATCAACCTGATCTCCGCCCCCGCCACCAAGTCCTACGCCGAGGCGCAGGAGGAGCTGGTCGCCTTCCGCCGCCAGGCGCTGAGCATGGCGGTGCTGAGCCAGGTCCATGTGGCGGTGCTTCAGTTCCAGGAACTGAAGCAGGAATTCGCCCTGACCGCCGAGCAGGCCGACCTCGACACCCGCATCCGCTCGCAATACACCAATGTCGGCGAGGCCGGTCAGGTGGGCGAGCTGGGCGTGATCCAGTCGGAGGTGACGGCGCTGCTGTCCGACCTGCGCCGCGATCTGGTTCTGGCCGACCTGCACAATGCCTATGCCCGCGTCATGGTGTCGGCCGGCGTCGATCCGCTGCCCGAGACGATGGCGGCCGACGACCTGCCCACCCTGACCCAGGCGGTGGCCAAGGGCCTGTCCTCCTGGCAGGAGCGCGCCAACAGCGTGCTGCGCGTCAAGGACCTGGCGGCCGCCCCCCGGACCGCCGAAAAGGACGCCGCCAAGGAGACCAAGACCGAAGCGGCGAAGCCGGAAGCCCCCAAGCCGGAGCCCGTGACGCAGGAGCCGGCCAGACAGGCGATCCCGGCCGCGGCAGCCGAACCGGCCCCCGCTCCGGTCAAGGCTGCCGCTCCGGCTCCTGCCCCGGCGGCACAAGCCGCGGCTCCGGCCGCAGCCCCGGTTGCGACGGCGTCCTTCTCTCCCGTGATCCAGGCCGATCTCGGGGCTTATGCAAGCCACAGGCTTGCCGAGCAAGAATGGGGTATCATCGCCAAACGCCTGGGAGCGGAGGGCAACGGGGTTGGCGCCCTGTATGTCAGCACCCGGCGCAGCCAGGACGGCAAGACCATCGTCCAACTGCGTGCAAGCGGCTTCGCCGACCGCTCCGCGGCCGAGCGGTTCTGCCATCGTGTAAAGGATAGTCAGCGGGAATGTTCCGTTCGCACCCTTTCGGCCCAGGAAAGACAGGCCGACAGCCTGCCGGCCAATCGGCTCGCGGCGCTGTGATCCGTTCCGGTGTCGCCGCCGGCGCTGCAGCCGGCGCTCTCCTGGTCGTCCTGCTGGGTGGGGGGCTCGCCTTCACCCCGGCAGCGGCCCAGGACGCCTCGCAGGGACAGGTCCGCGCCCTGATAGAAGCCCGGCGGCATGCCGTCCTCTCCTCCGAGATTCCCGGCCGCATCGCCCGCATGGGCGTCGATGCCGGCCAGGGCTTCAAGGCCGGCGACCTGCTGGTCGCCTTCGACTGCTCCAGCTATCAGGCGGAACTGGACGGCGCCCGTGCCCAGCTGAACGCGGCCGAGGTGACGGCGCGGGTCAACCGGCGCCTGAACAGCCTGCGCTCCATCGGCGAGGCGGAGGTGCAGCTGGCCGAGGCGAAGGTCCAGGTCGCCCGCGCCGATGTCCGCAAGGCCGAGGTGCAGGCCCGGCGCTGCGACGTCAAGGCGCCCTTCGACGGCCGGGTGGTCGAACGCCGGATCCAGGAGCATGAGTCGGTCGCCGCCGGGACGCCGCTGCTGGAGATCCTGTCCGACCGCGACCTGAAGGTGGAGCTGATCGTCCCCTCCTCCTGGCTGGTGTGGCTGAAGCCGGGTCAGCGCTTCGACCTGCGCGTCGACGAGACCGGCATCACCCTGCCGGGCGAGGTGCTGCTGCCCGGCGCCAAGGTCGATCCGGCCAGTCAGTCGGTGAAGGTCACCGCCAAGCTGGCCGGCGAGGCTGCTCCGGCCGGACTGGTCGCGGGCATGAGCGGCACCGCCCTCTTCCCGGAGCCGGCGGTATCGTCGCTGCCGGCCGGGAATCAGGGAGGTGGCAATCAGGGGATTGCCAAGTCCGGAACCGCGAAGCAATGAGCGCCGCGATGGCCCAGACCTCGCCCCAGCAGGCGGGAACGCCCCAGGGCGGGGCGCAGCCGGTCAACGGCCTGCTGATGCTGCTGGAGCTGCAGCGGCAGGCCTGGCGGCAGGCGACGGCGCCGGAGCTGCGCTATCACATCGTCAACCAGACC
Source organism: Azospirillum humicireducens (assembly GCF_001639105.2). Classification (NCBI taxonomy): domain Bacteria; kingdom Pseudomonadati; phylum Pseudomonadota; class Alphaproteobacteria; order Rhodospirillales; family Azospirillaceae; genus Azospirillum; species Azospirillum humicireducens. The sequence continues at coordinate 131,275 of NZ_CP028905.1, read as the reverse complement.
CGCCGGCTGATCGCCTACCGGCAGGCCGCCTTCCTGACCCTGGCGGACCGGGGGCGGCCGACGCTGGAGTCTGTGTCCAACATCGCGGTTCTGGAACCGAACGCCCCCTTCGTCCAATGGCTGGAGGAGGCGGTGCGCGCCGTCGCCGCCGGACCGCAGGCCGACACCGTCCATGTCGTCGATCCCGCCGCCCTGCCCGCGGCCGTGCGCAGCGCCTGGGGAGAATGGGGGCCGGCGCAGGCGTTGTGGTGTCCGCTGCGCAAGCCGGAACCCCAGCGGGAGACCCCACCCGGCGCCCAGGCGGAAAGCCGGGACAAGGCCGCCCCGCCGCCGGCCGGCCTGTGGCTTGGCCGCGACGAACCCTGGACCGACGGCGAAATCCTGCTGCTGAGGCATCTGGCGGAGGGCTACGGCCATGCCTGGTGGGCGCTGTCGGGCAAGCGCGCCAAGCGGCGCGGACTGCGCCGCGCCCTGCTGCCGCTGCTGGTGCTGCTGGCGGTCGCCGGCGCGCTCGCCGTCCCGGTGCCGATGTCGACCCTGGCCCCGGCCGAGATCCAGACCAGCAACCCGGTGATCGTCGCCGCCCCGCTGGACGGCGTGATCGAGCGGTTCCATGTGCAGCCGAACCAGGCGGTGGCGGCCGGACAGCCGCTGTTCAGCTTCGAGTCCACCGTGCTGCGCAGCCGCTTCGAGGTGGCGCGCAAGGGGCTGACCCAGGCGGAGGCGGAGCTGCTGACCGCCTCGCAGGCCGCCTTCGCCGATCCGCAGACCAAGGCCCGCGTCGCCCAGCTCCGCGCCCAGGTGGAGCTGCGCCGGGCCGAGCTGGCGCTCGCCCGCGACCTGCTGGACCGGGTGACGGTGAAGGCCGAGCGCGCCGGCATCGCCGTCTTCACCGACGTCAACGACTGGCTGGGCAAGCCGCTGTCGGTGGGCGAGCGCGTGCTGACCCTGGCCGACCCGCAGGCGCCGGAGATCGACATCATGGTGCCGGTGGGCGACGCGCTGGTCCTGGAGCCGGGCTCGCCGGTCGAGCTGTTCCTGAACGTGGATCCGCTCCGCCCTCTCCGGGCCCGCCTGACCCATGCCAGCTACGAGGCCGGCCTGTCTGCCGCCGGCGTGCTGTCCTACCGCGTCAAGGCGGCGCTGGAACCGGGCCAGAACCCGGGGGAGGCCCCGCCGCGCATCGGCCTGCGCGGCACCGCCAAGATCCTGGGCGACCGCGTCCCGCTGGCCCTCTACCTGTTCCGCCGCCCGCTGGCCCTGCTGCGCCAGTCGCTGGGCATCTGAGGCACTGCCTCCAGGCAACCCCCAAGGCACTCAAGGACTCCCGTGTCCATCGCCCTTACGCCCGCCGCCGGTCCCGCCGCCACCCTTCGCGCCGCCGCCCAGGCCGATCCGCTGGCGTCGCTGCAGCTGCCCGGATTGCGCGACGATCTGGCCCTGCTGCCGGCGCCGGCGGGGCAGGACGGCGCGCCGGGCTGGACCATCCACGATCCGGTGCGCAACCGCTATTTCCGCATCGGGCCGGAAGGCTTCGCCCTGATCGCGCACTGGCACCACGCCAACCCGCGCGCGATCGCCGCGGCGGTGGCGGAGGAGAGCCTGTTCGAGCCGTCGGCCGACGACGTCGTGGGCTTTTACCAGTTCCTGGCGGCCAACAACCTGACCGTCACCACCGACACCGCCTTCCTGGCGCGTCAGGCGGCGGCGCGGAAAACCGGCTGGTTCTGGTGGCTGGTCCACAACTACCTGTTCTTCCGCATCCCGCTGGTGCGGCCGGACCGCTTCCTGTCGGCGACGGTGGGGCTGGTGGCGCCCTTCTACAGCCGGGCCTGGCTGGTCGTGGTGCTGCTGACAGCCGCCCTGGCCGGGCTGCTGGTGGCGCGCCAATGGGACGCCTTCCTGCACACCTTCCAGCATTTCTTCTCGCCCGAAGGGCTGGCGCTCTACGGCATCACGCTGCTGGGCACCAAGATCTGCCACGAGCTTGGCCATGCCTACACCGCCAAGCGCTTCGGCTGCCGGGTGCCGACCATGGGGGTGGCCTTCCTGGTGATGTGGCCGGTGCTCTACACCGACACCACCGATGCCTGGAGGCTGGTCTCGCGCCGGCAGCGGCTGGCGGTGGGAGCCGCCGGCATGGCCACCGAGCTGACGATCGCGGTCTTCGCCACCCTGGCCTGGAGCTTCCTGCCGGACGGGCCGCTGCGCAGTGCCGCCTATTTCCTGGCGACGGTCAGCTGGATCACCACACTGGCGATCAACATCAGCCCCTTCATGCGTTTCGACGGCTATTACCTGCTGTCCGACGCGCTGGACGTGCCCAACCTGCAGGAGCGCGGTTTCGCCATGGCGCGCTGGAAGCTGCGGGAATGGCTGTTCGGCCTCGGCATGGCCCCGCCGGAGGAGATGCCGGCGGCGCGCCGGCGCATCCTGCTGGTCTATTCCTACGTCACCTGGGTCTACCGGCTGGTGCTGTTCCTCGGCATCGCGCTGCTGGTCTACCATGTCGCCATCAAGGTATTGGGGATCCTGTTGTTCGTCATCGAGATCGGCTGGTTCATCGCGCGGCCCCTGCTGCACGAGGTGAAGGCCTGGTGGTCGTTGCGCGACCGCTTCCGGGTCAACCTGCGCACCGGGCTGACGCTGGCCGGTCTGGCGGCGGCGGTCGGGCTGACCCTGTTGCCGGTGACCGCCACCGTCTCGGTGCCGGTGGTCTGGCGGGCGTCCGGCTTCGCCACCGTCTACGCCCCCTTCCCCGCCCGGCTGGAGGAGACGCTGGTCGCCCGCGGCCAGAGCGTGGTGGAGGGCGAGCCGCTGTTCCGCCTGACCGCCCCCGATCTGGAGGGCAAGCTGCGGCAGGCCGAACTGCGCATCGACTGGATGCAGGAGCAGATCGCCCGCCTGACCGCCAGCCGCGAGCAGCTCGACCGCGTGCGGGCGATGGAGGAGGATCTGGCCGCCGCGCTCGCCGAGCGGCAGGGGCTTCTCGACAGCCGTGAGCGGCTGGTGGTGCGCGCTCCCCTGTCGGGCACCGTGCGCGACATGGAGGATGCGCTGACCCCCGGCCGCTGGATCGGGCCGAAGCTGCCGCTGGCGATGGTGGTGGCGCCCGGCAGCGGCGAACTGGTCGGCTATGTCGGCGAGGGCGATTTCGACCGGCTGAGCCCGGGCGCCGGGGCGGAGTTCCACCCGGATGACCCGCTGGCTCCCCGGCGCGCGGCGCGGGTTCGCGCGGTCGATCCGGTCGCCGTCTCGGTTCTGGACGTGCCGGCGCTCGCCTCGGTCAATGGCGGCCCGGTGGCGGTGGAGGGACAGGCGGGACCGCAACCGGGCCAACCGCATGGCAGTGCCGGCCGCAGCGCGCTCGCCCCGGTGGAGGCGGTCTACCGCATCACCCTGGACATCGAGCCGGCAAACATCGGGCCTGCCGCTGCCGGACAGCAGGGGCCGGAACGCGTCACCCGCGGCATCGTCCGCGTGGCGGGCGAGGCCCGCAGCATCGCCGAACGATTCTGGCGCGTGGCCGCATCGGTGCTGATCCGCGAAACGGGGTTCTGACCGGCTCCTTCCGGATTGCGGCAGGCGACCTACCCCATCCCCGCCGCCAGCATCCCGTCATTCGGCGCAGCGAACCCGGCCCCGGACGGGCGGACATAGCCGATCGGGTTGGGACGCAGTTCGTTTCGGCCATAGGTGATGAAGTGGATCAGCGCCTGCTGCTGATCGCTGCCGAAAGCGGCACTGAGGTCGGGGTTGGCCGTCAGATAGGCGAGCGCGTTGAAGCGGACCGGGCGCCCCTCCGCCTGTCCGGTGGACTGGTAGTGGGCGGTGGCGGCCGCGGTGTCGGTGCCGAAGGTTGCGGCCAGATCCGGGTTGGCGGCCAGATAGCTCAGCGCGTCGAAGCCGGCGGCGTCGCGCCGCGGCGTGTTGCCGTAGAGGACGATATAGAGCTTCAACTGCTGCTCGTTGCCCGAAAAGACGCTCAGCAGGTCCGGGTTGGTCAGCAGATAATCGCGGGCGTTGAAGCTGGTGCTGCGTTTCTCCAGCCGGCCGTAGCGGATGTAATGCTCCGCCGCCCGCGTGGAATCGGTGCCAAAGGCGGCGGCGAGATCGGGATTTGCCGCCAGATAGGAGAGCGCGTCGAAGCTGCTGCCGCGCCCTTCCTGCTGGCCGTAGAACAGGTAATGGCGGACCCCCGCCGCCGGGTCGGGCCCGAAGGCGGCGGCGAGGTCGGTGTTGGCGGCCAGATACCCCAGGCTGTCGAAGCCGACGCCGCGCCCTTCCCGGCGGCCGTGGGAGAGGTAATGGCGGACCGCCGCCGCCGGGTCGAGCCCGAAGGCGGCGGCGACATCCGGGTTCGACACCAGATAGCCGTAGCCGTCGAAACGGGTGCCGCGTCCCTCGCGCTGGCCGTAGGTCAGGTAATGGCGGGTGGCGGCGACGGCATCGGTACCGAAGGCGGCGGCCAGATCGGCGTTGGCAGCCAGATAGGCCAGCGGATCGAAGCTGCCGGCGCTGCGCCCTTCCCGGCGGCCGACGGCCAGATAATGCCGGGTCGCCGCGTTGCGGTCGTACCCGAAGGCGGTGGCCAGGTCCGGGTTGGCCGCCAGATAGGAGAGCGGGTCGAAGGAGCCGGTCGCCCGCCCCTCTGCCCGGCCGGAGCGCAGGTAATGCTCGCGCGCGGCGGCCTCGTCGGTGCCGAAGACGGCGACGAGGTCGGGGTTGGAGGCGAGGTAGGCCAGCGGGTCGAACCCGGCCATCGTCTCGGCCAGCGAGGTGACCCGCAGCGTCACGGTCTGGCCGCTGACCGCACCCTGGCTGTCGGTGACGGTATAGGCGAAGGAGCCGGGCGTCCCCGATGTCCCGGACGGCGCCTGATAGGTCAGTCCGGCCAGATCGGCTATGCCGAGCGTCATGCCGGCGGTGACGGGGCTGCCGTTCGCCAGCCGCAGGATGCCGCCGGTCGGCAGCCGGGCCAGGGTGACGACCATGCTGTCGCCCTCGTCCGGATCGCTCGGCCGATCGATGCCCAGCGATATGGCCGGCCCGCCTTCCTGCACGACCAGCGTCTTGTCCGACTGGACGGCCGGCGGCCGGTTGGCGGGGCGGGAGGCGACGATGAAGCCGATCCAGAGGCTCCACGCCACGCCGTTGTAGGCGCGCACCGACAGCGCGTCGAGGCTGGTCAGGGAGGAGGCGGCGAAGGTGACGCCGGCGAAGGCCGCCGCACTCAGCGAGACCACGGCACCCGTCGCCTGGGCCACCCCGCCGACCATGATGGAGCCGGCGCCCTGGGTGTTGTCGACCAGCTCATATTGGGTGACGAGGCCGCCGGCCGGGTCGGTCGCCGTCACCAGGCTGGCAAGGCCGATCGAAGAGCCGATGGAAACCCGGCCGGTCCGGGCGGTCACCGCCGGGGGCAGCAGGCTGATCCGGGTGTCGGCGAACAGGGCATATTCGACGTCGGTCAGCGTGTCGGTGCCTTCGCTGCCGCCGGAGATGGTGGCGCGATCGGCGGTGACGGTGACGGTGTAGGAGGCGCGGCTGCCATTGTAGACCGCGGTGTCGATGCCGCCGCCGCCCTGCAGCGTGTCGTCGCCCGCCCCCCCGGTCAGCGTGTCGGAGCCCTCGCCGCCGGTCAGCAGGTTGCTGGCGGTGTTGCCGATCAGGATGTCGTTGCCGCTGCCGCCGATGGCGGTCTCGATGGTGACGCCGTCGGCGATGACCACATTGCCGACCGCCAGCCCGCCCGACCCGTTGGGACCGATGGAGCTGAAGGCGCCGGGCGTCAGATCGATGCTGACGGCCGACACCTGCCCGCTGGCGTCGATGCTGTCGGTGCCGCCGGCATCCCAGATGGCCTGGCTGACAGCGACGGTGTTGCTGGCGAACGCATAGCGGTCGTCGCCGATGCGGGTGGCGGTGTTGGCGCCGTACAGGTACTGGGCAGCCGCGATGTCGTACAGCGCCGGCCCCGTCGCCAGCCCGTTCAGGCCCAGGCTGGGGTGCCGGTTGTAGGACATGAGCGTGTAGCGGTAATTGTCCTCGGCCGAGGACAGATAGGGCGGCTCGCCCCCGCCGCCGGTGGCGTTGTAGTTGCCGGGATGCTTCAGCCCGATGGCGTGGCCGATCTCGTGCAGGATGGTCAGGTAGCCGTAGGTTCCGGGCGTCGGGCTGGTGTTGGTCGAGCTGTTGTTGGCGAGATAGATGTCGCCGCCGCCGCCATAGAGCGATCCGGTCGGATAGTAGGCGTAGGCGGCGCTGGAGCTTTGCCGGTTGGTGCCGAGGCGGATCGACCCGCCTTGCCCGCCGTTGGCGCTGTCGGAGGTTTCGACGAAGAAGATGTTGGCGACGGCGCTCCAGGCGGCGAAGGCCTGGCGCGCCGCGTCGCGCTGCGTGGCGGACAGCGGCGCGAACCCGGTGGTGTCGGAACCGGAGGCGTAGGACGGCGCCTGCTCCATGAAGCTGTAGCTGACCGTCGCCCCGCTGCCGACCCCGCCGCTGCCCCAGCGCGGCGTCCCCGTCGCCAGCAGGGTCGAGATGGTGGAGAAGGAGGCTCCCTGCGGCAGCGCACCTTGCGGATCGATGCCGGCGGCGATGGGGGCGGCGCTCCAGCCGACGGCATTGCACAGCAGGCAGGCGCAGGGTGGAAAGGTGCCGGCCGGACCGTCGGACAGGTTGGAAAGGGTGTTCGTCATCGCCGGGAGGAAATCCGCGCCGCGGGCTGCGGCTCCGTTATTCTACAATCTTTCATTCCCCGATCGAAAGGGGAGGCGAATCCGGACCTTTTTTCCTGTCGGACGGCACGCCGCGGCTCTCCCTCCCACTCATCTCTTCCGGGCGATCAGTTCCTCGAACACCGCCTCGATGCGGTCGACGGAGCGGGCGACGGTGAAGTCGCGCGCGCGGTCGCGGCCGGACAGGGCCATGCGCAGCCAGCCGGCGCGGTCCCCGATCAGGCGGCGCAGGCAGCCGGCGAGCGCCTCGTGGTCTTCCGCCTTGAACAGCAGGCCGTCCACCCCGTCGCGCAGCACCTCGCCGCTGCCGCCGGTGCCGCTGCCGATCACGGTCAGGCCGGCGGCCATCGCCTCCACCTGCGAGATGCCGAAGGGTTCCTGGAAGACGCTGGGGAAGACCAGGACGTTGCAGCGGGCGAACAGGCCGGACAGGCCGCGGCGGTCGAGAAAACCGGAGAAGTGCACCTTGCCGGCCATGCCCTGGCGCTCCACGAAGTCGCGGCAGCGGGCCGCAAGGTCGGCATCCGGCGCCTCCCCGGCGAAGGTGCAATCGAAGTCGATGCCCTCGCGGTGCAGAATTCCCAACGCGTTGACCAGCGTCTGCGGCCCCTTGTAGTTGACGAACAGGCTGGCGAAGGCGATGCGCAGCCGGTCGGTCGCGGGCATCGCCGCGCGGTGGAAGTAATCGACGCGGGCGCCGGGATGGATCACCGTGGCGGGCAGGCCATAGCCGCCGGCGGCCAGCCGCTCCGCCACCCAGCCGCTGGCCGGCCCGGCGCGGTAGAGAGGGGAGCGGGGCGCCGCCTCGGGCGCGTAGCCGGGATGCTGGTTGCCCAGGCAATGCAGCACCGGAACGCCGATCTGCCGGGTCAGCGGGTCGAGGAACTCGGTCGCCAGCATGTCGAGGTTGCCGACCAGACAGGCGTCGGCGCGGAAGTCGCGGGCGGTCTCCAGCACGCGGCGGATGTTGGCGCGGATCAGGGCGGCACAATGGGCCCGATCGTCGTGGATGAAGGCCCGCCCGTCCTTCCAATATCCATAAAGGGTCAGCGACCGGTCGACATGCCCCTCGATGTCCTCGGTCCCGGCCATGCCCGGCCGGGCGAGGGCGGGCATGTCGGCGGTCAGCACCTTCACCGTATGACCGCGGCGGATCAGTTCGGCCGAGAATTCCCACAGCTTGCGGCCGTAGCCGCCGAATTCCTGCGGCGGGAACAGGTTGGTGACCACCAGGATGCGGCGGGGCCGCCCGGTCGAGGGGGCCGTCGCCTGCCGGAACAGCGCGTGGTAGCGCTCGAGCGACGGATGGCTGCCGGCCGCCGCGGCGACGGCGCCGGCGTCCAGGTCGGGGGCAGGATCGGCAATCCCGGCGAACCGGGCGGCACGGCGGGCCTCGTTCAGATAGATGGCCGCCTCCACCGGGCGTCCGCCCGCCGCGCACAGGCGGGCCAGCCCGGCGAGCGCATCCGGCTGCTGGCGATCCAGCCCGACGGCGCGCAGCAGGAACCGCTCCGCCAGGGCAGTCTCGCCGAAGCGGGCGGCGAGCCGGGCGACGCCGGCCATCTGCTCGGCGGTCCGCAGCATCGGCTCCAGCGCCGCGAGGCGGGCGCGCCGCAGGTCCGGGTCCAGTGCCTCCGCCGGAACCGGGTCGGACAGCGAGCGGCCGGCATAGCGCAGGGCGTCGGCGCATTGGAACAGGATGCCGCCGGGTTCGGTAGGCACGAAGCCCCAGCCGGCAAGATGGGCGGCCGCCGCGGCATGGTCCTGCGCCGAGACGGTCGGACAGAGGACGGAAGCGCCGGGCAGCCGGGACATCCGGCGGTCGGTCCCCGCCCGGTCCGGCCAGGGCAGCAGCGTCACCGCATCATCCCGCACCCGCTCGGCAGAGGGCGGCAACGGCAGGGCAACCGGGCCGGCCGCGTCGCCCGGCGCGGCGAAGTCCACCCGCGGCAGGTCTTGGGCCATCAGGCGCAGGTCGGCGGCGAAACCGTCCGCATCCCCGCCGGCATGGACGGTCAGCCGCGACGCCGTCAGCTGCAGCCGCTGCAGCGCCTCGTAGGCGGCAAGGCGGCGGCGGAAGCCGAGGCTGCGGGCCGGCCGCGGCGCCAGCCCGCGCCGCTCCCCGCGCACCTCCAGCGCCGGATCGACGCGGTCGTCGAAAACGGCGGCGAAGAACTGGGCGCGCTTGACCTGCGGGCTGTGGAATTCCAGCAGATGCGCCTGTCCGGCCCGGCGGATCGCCATCGCCTGGTCCGGGTGGTCGAGGTAATGGCGCGCCAGATCCACCAGCTCGTCCGGCGAACGGTATGTCACGAGATGACGGCCGGGGGTGAAGCAGCGCTCCAGCCCGGCCTCCGGCGACAGCGCGTCGGTCAGCAGGAAGCCGCCGGCGCCCAGCGCCTCGAAGACGCGCAGGTTGAGGTCGCCATTCAGCGAGACGTTCAGCGTGACCTGCGAGGCGGCGTAGACGTCGGCCGCCCTCTCCGGCTCGCCGCGCATGCCGAGCAGCGGCAGACCGGCCGCGGTCAGCCGGTCCAGCACATGGCGGCGCCAGGGATGGAAGGTGCCGATCTGGCCGACGAAGGTGAGGGGTATCGGGGGATCCGCCGGGATGTCGCGCCGGCGCAGCCCGTAATCGACCGCCGGGATCCAGTAGACCCGATCGAACCCAGCCTCCAGGAACAGATGGGCGTGCTGGCGGGTGTGGTCGAGCATCACCGCATCGAAATCCTCCATCGCGCCATAGGACAGCAACGTGCGCAGGGGAGATGCGAAATGATGGGTGTCGCCGACCAGCAGCAGCTTGGTGCCCGGCAGCCGGTCCAGCCCGCGGGGCAGGTTGCGCCGGGTGGCGTCGGCCTTCACCACGATCAGCTCAGGGCGCTGGTGCGCCGGCAGCCGGGCGACGACGGCCGGCAGATCATATTCGCCGAACGGGGTGTTCAGCGAGGAGAAGCCGTCGCCATCCTCCACCGTCGGGCAGTCGGGACCGCAGAACAGCTCCCGCTCCGAGAACAGCGGCCGGCGGTAGTAGCCGGGCGGGGCCAGGCAGCAGAAGAGCGTGACGGGATCGGGCAGTCCGGAGGGGGGCGGAGGGGTCACAGCGCGTCGCACTCCCGCAGCAGGGCGATCAGCCGGCGGGTGGCGGCCTGCCAGCTGAACTGCGCCAGCAGGTGGGCCTGCGCCGACCGGCGGGTGGCGGCCGGATCGTCGATCACCGCGCGCAGCAGCCGGGCGGCCTCGTTCTCGTCGGGACTCCACCAGTCCTGTCTGGCATAGCCGCCGATGCCGGGCGTGACCGTGGCGGGGATCATGTGCGCCACCCGCTCGTCCAGATAGGCCCGATAGGCGCTGTGGTCGGGGGCCAGCAGGGTCAGGCCCATGGCGCCGGCCTGGGCCATCGGCAAGTCCCAGCCCTCGCCGTGCGACATGCTCCAGTAATGGGTGGAGGCGGCGTGCAGCGACATCATCGCCGCATCCGACAGCTTGCCTTCCACCAGGAAGATCGGCGCCACCTGCGTCAGCGGCCGGCCGGCCTGCTCCGACGCCTGTCTCAGCAGCCCGCCGATCCTGTCGGCGATCCCCCCGCCCTTGCCGGCCTTCAGCAGCAGGGCCGCCGGGTCCTCCGGCCGCGTCGTCCGCACCCAGACGCGGAGGAGCCCGATCAGGTTCTTGCGTTCATTGAAGTCGGAGACGTTCAGGATGCGCACCGGGTAATCGGCGAACCGGCGGCCGATATGGTCGGTGATGACGATGGGGGCGATACCTCCGGGATCGATCCCGTCCACCCCGGCGGGGCAGATGTGGATGCGCTCCGCCGGATGGCCGGCGCGCAGCCAGGCGGCGCGCGAGGAGTCGGTGGCGACCACGACATGATCGTGGCGCCGGCTGAGCCCCGCCCACAGGGGTGGGATGTCGATCCCCTCGAACATGCTGAAATTGACGGTCTTCAGACCGGGGATGCACTCCACCGCCGGCGGCGTGGTGATCGACAGCACCGCCTTGGCCCGCACCGGACGGTCGAGCGAGAGCAGCAGCGGATCGATCATGCTGTCCGGAAGATTGTCCCCTTGGCCATAGTTCAGGTCGACCAGCCGGACGGCGATCCCGGCCGCCACCAGCTCCTGGACGAAACGGCGCACGACATAGGCATAGCCGCTGCTGTCGCGGAACACCCCGCGGACGATCAGACCCGGCGGCAGGGACGGGTCGGCCGCATCGTCGCGGAGGCTGCGGGCGGTGGCGCAACGCTCCAGGGCGCAGCGCAGGGTCACCGCGGGAGCGCCGCCGCCGCTTTCCACCGCGGCGGCCCGGCGCAGAAGCCGTTCGGCCTCGTCGATCCGTCCGCAGGCGAGCGCGTCGGTCCCCAGGCGCGTCAGGGTGGGAATGCAGGACGGTTCCGACACCAGCTTGCGGCGGAAATGCGCCGTGGCCTCGTCCAGCCGGCCCATGGCCATCAGGATGCCGGCCTGGTTGAACAGGGCGGCGGGATGGTCCGGCTGCAGCCGAAGCGCGCGGGCAACGATGCGTGTCCCATGCCGCTGGTCGATGCGGCGCTGCAGCAGGCCCAGCAGATGAAGGGCATCCATATGGGCCGGATCGCTGACCAGGATGAGGCGATAGAGCCTCGCCGCCAGATCGGCGTCGCCGGTCCGGTGCAGGTCGGCGGCCCGGGTCAGGATGTCGTGGATCGAGGTCATGCGCGGGCGCTGTTCCGGAACCGGGGACGAAGGACGGAGCAAGGAGAGGAGGAAGCGGGGAGAGGGATTGGATATCCGGATCGGGAAGCCGGAAGGCGACGGAAGATCGGTGAAATTGCCGAGGCTTGCAACAAGGCAGCTTGACCCTCCAGCCGGAGCGGGTGCAAGTCAGGGCGCGCGCGCCTTTCCTTTCTGGGTACTCTATCCATGGCCGACTCCGCCGAAATCGCCGCTTCCATCGAGATCGAAACCCTGCAGGGGCAGCGGATGACGGTTCCCGATGCCGTCCGGCAGGCGCTCGACTATTGCAACTCGGGCTGGCTCGACATCAGCGGCTTCATCTGCGAGCGCATTCTGGCCGCCGATCCCGGCAACGCCCACGCCCTGCTGATCCAGGGCATCTCGGCCTACAAGAACCGCGAGCCGGCGAGGGCCCTCCCGATCCTGGCGGAGGCGCTGCGCCGCGAACCGGGTTCGGCCGACATCCTGTATCATCTGGGGCAGGTGCTGCTGCTGTGCGGGCATCTCGACCGGGCGGGTCTGGCCTTCCAATGCGCCATCGAGGGACGCTCCGACTATGCCGAGGCGATGGCCGGGCTTGCCGAAGTGCGCCGGGCCAAGGGCGACACCGACGGCGCCTATGAGCTGCTGCGGCGCTCGGTCGCGCTGAAGGGCAATTATTCGCCCTCCTACATCGCCTATTCGCTGATGCGCTTCGACCGCTCGCTGCCGCCGGGGACCGAGGGCGGATGGAACCGGCGGCGGGAGGCGCTGCGCGACCGCCCCTGCCTGACCATGGCCTCGCTCGGCTCCTACGGCCGTTTCGCCCAGACGGTGAACGAGTATGTCGCCATGCGCCTCTATGCCGAGAAGTACGGGATGGAGTTCCTGACCCCCGACTGGGTCGGACACGCCTTCTTCTCCCTCGACGACCCGCGGCTGGACCCGTCGGTGTTGCCGCAGTTCCAGGGCTGGCTGCGGCAGCGCAAGGATTTCGCCCACGGATTCGACGGGGAGGTGGCAGATCCCTTCCGCGACCGCGACCTGTTCCTGGGCGGCTCGCCGGTCAACCCGATGCTGAAGGAACGGCAGGCGGATATCCTGTCCTGGCTGACCCCGCGCCCCTGCTGGAGCCGCTTCCTGGAGCCGCCGGTGGAGGCTCTGCGCCGCCGCGGCCGCACGCTGGTCGCCGTGCATATCCGACAGACCGACTGGTGGAACCAGGACTACACGCCGCTGTCGCTCTATCTGGACTGGCTCGACGGGCTGTGGCCGACGCTGGAGGACCCGGTGCTGTTCGTCGCCACCGACGAGCCGAGCGTGGTCCCCGCATTCGCCCGTTTCAATCCGACCACCCCGGCCGATTTCCCGGTCCGCTGGGAGGGGCTGGAGTATCTGCAGGATTTCCATGCGATGACGCGGGCCGACATCCTGGCGATCAGCACCGGCTCCTTCGCCGCCACCGCCGCCGCCCTGAACCCCTCCCCCCGCCTGCTGCTCCACCCTGCCGAGGGCAACCGCGGGCTGGTGCCGTTCCAGGCATGGCGCTAAGGGACGCGCGGCCGGACGACAGGCGCCTGCCTCAATCCGCCGTCGTTTCCGGCGGCTTGGCCGTCTCGTTCACCGGGCCGCGCGCCGGGTTGCGCATCGGGTTCCTGGGGTCGAACAGGCCCAGGCGCTGCAGGGTCTGGGCGAAGCCTTCGGTCAGCATGGTGATGCGGTCGCTGATCTCGGCGATCTCGCGGGCGGAGATGACCGGGGCGTCGGCCGAGATGCGGCCGTGGGCCCGGTAGTTCAGGCGGATGGCGACGTCGTCGGTCTCGCCCTGGATCCAGGAACCGTGCAGGATCTTGTTGCGCTCCCGCCCCAGCTCCAGCGCCTCGTCGCAGCGGGCGATCAGCGCCTTCGCCTCGTCGGGGGGAAGGCGCAGGCCGGCGATGGCCTTCAGGGCGTCGAAGCGGGCCTTGACCTGCATGTTGGAGGCGACGGGCAGGAATTCGGTGTGGTCGGTGCCGAGCAGCCGGGAGATGCACAGCGACACCATGTCCTCGAGCTGGGCCCAGGACACGGCGATCATGCCGATCGCGCAGTACATCTTCACGCTGAGGGGGCCCAGCCGGACCGTTCGCGTCGTCATTGGCCACCCTTGGCATCTCCGCCCCGGTCGCCGGGACACGGGACCGAAAATAAGCGTTCCGGCCGGTGGGGGAAAGCCGTCATTGCGCGGCTTGCAGTTGACAGGCCCCTGCGATCCATAGGATGCACTGCCCGCTGCACACGGGGCGCGCGCGCGCGTGCGCAGACCGTCCTCTCCCTCGTCCCGCCACCGCCGGCGCGCACCATCGGTCACGCAAAGGTATCCCGCCCATGGCCCCCGCCACCTCCACCCCCTTGCTGCACGGCTGCCTCACCGCCGCCATCGACGTCCTGCAACGCACCATGGAGAGCCTGGATCCGGCCCGGATGGAGGCCGCTGTCGCGGCGGTCACCGCGGCGCTCGGCGCCAACAAGGCGCTGCTGGTCTGCGGCAACGGCGGCTCGGCGTCCGATGCCCAGCACATCACCGGCGAACTGGTCGGCCGCTTCCTGAAGGAGCGGCGCGGGCTGAAGGCGATCTGCCTCAGCTCCAACCCGGCGGTGCTGACCGCCTGGAGCAACGACTATTCCTACGACACCGTCTTCTCGCGCCAGACCGAGGCCTATGGCGAGCCGGGCGGCGTCATCCTCGGCATCTCCACCAGCGGCAACTCGCGCAACGTGATCGCCGCCTTCGAGGTGGCGAAGAGCCTGGGCATGACCACCATCGCCATGACCGGCGAGGGCGGCGGCAAGATGGCGGCCCTGAGCGACATCCTGCTCGACGTGCCGTCGCGCTCCACCCCGCTGATCCAGCAGGTCCACATCTGCCTCTACCATTACCTGTGCGAACAGGTCGAAGCCCGGCTGGCCTGACAGCGCCCATGGCACCGCTCACCCAGGATGACCGCAAGGACCAGGACGCGCTGAAACGCCGGGCGCTGGACGCTCTCGGCGCAGGGCGGCTGCAGGAGGCCGAGTCCCTCTATCGCGAGCTGCTGGCCCAGGACGGCATGGCCGCCGACCTGTGGAACAACCTGGGCGTCGTCCTGGCCGAGCGGAAGCGCCCGGCCGAGGCGGCGGCGGCGCTGCGCAACGCCCTGATCCTGCGGCCGGACTATGACAAGCCCTGGGTCGGGCTGGGCAGCGATGCCTTCGGCGACCGGCTGGAGGAGGCGGTGCGATGCTGGACCCGGGCCATCCAGCTGGAGCCGCGGCAGGGATCCGGGTTGTGGTTCAACCTGGGCGTGGTCCGGCAGATGCGCGGCGAGGCGGCCGAGGCCGCCGCCCTGTTCGACCGGGCCGAGTCCCTGACCCCCGACGACCCGCGCATCGCCAGCCAGCGGCTGCTGTGCCTCAACTATCTCGACCTGCCGGGTGAGCGCCTGCTGGCCGAGCACCGTCGCTTCGACCAGCGGTTCGGCGACAAGGCCGACGGGAGCCGCCCGCCCGCCGTCCCGCACGCCAACCGGCCCGATCCGGAGAAGCGGCTGCGCATCGGCTATCTGTCGGTCGAGTTCCGCGAGCATCTGGGCGCCTATTTCCTGACGCCCCTGTTCGAGGCCGCCGACCGCGGCCGGTTCGAGATCGTCTGCTATTCGATCCTGCCGGAAGTCCACGCCGACGCCTACACCGCCCGCTTCAAGGCACAGGCCGACGGCTGGCGCACCATTGGCCATCTGGACGACGAGGCGTTGGCGGCGCAGATCCGCGCCGACGGCATCGACATCCTGGTCGACCTCGCCGGCCATTCCGGGCTGAACCGGCTTCCGATGCTGGCGCGGCGCCCCGCGCCGGTGCAGGTGACCTGGCTCGGCTACCCCAACGGCACCGGCATGGAGGCGGTCGGCTACCGGATCGTCGATCCGGTCAGCGATCCGATCGGCCCGACCGACCTCCATGCGGTGGAAGCCCTGGTCCGGCTGCCCGCTCCCTTCCTGTGCTTCCGCCCGCCGGCCTCCGCCCCGCCGGTGGTGCCGCTGCCGGCGGGCGCCACCGGGGCCGTGACCTTCGGATCCTTCAACAAGCTGTCGAAGATCACCGACGGCACCGTCGCCCTGTGGGCCGAGGTGCTGCGCCGCGTGCCGGACGCCCGCCTTCTGCTGAAGGACCGGCCGCTGTCCGATCCCGGCACCGCGGACATGACCCGGTCGCGCTTCGCCGCCGCCGGCGTCGATCCGGCCCGGCTCGACCTCGTCGGTTTCATCAAGGATGCCGCCGGGCACCTCGCCGCCTACAACCGCATCGACATCGCGCTGGACCCGCATCCCTACAATGGCACCATCACCACCTGCGACACGCTGTGGATGGGGGCGCCGCTGGTGACGCTGGCGGGCAGCCGCCACGCCGCCCGCGTCGGCGCCAGCCTGATGACCGCCGTCGGCCTGCCCGAGCTGGTCGCCGCCACTCCCGACCGCTATGCCGCCATCGCCGCCGATCTGGCCGGCGACCTGACCCGGCTGATGCGCCTGCGCATGGGCCTGCGCGAGCGGGTGCGGAGATCGGCGCTGTGCGACGAGACGCGCTTCATGCGCAATCTGGAGACCGCCTACCGGCTGATGTGGCGGCGCTGGTGCGACGATGCCGCAACCGGGCGGTCGGCTTGACAAGCCTGCCCCGCGGCTTCTACCGATAGCTCCCTCTTCCAATCCACCACACCGGACCGCCGCGATGAGCGAAGCGCCGCCCTCCACCCCCGCCCCCGACACCGCTTCCGCGGTGCACAGCGGGTCGGCCGACCGCTTCGGCTACGAATGGGGCCGCTATGCCGAGCTGAAAGGCATCTACGAGGAGCAGTTCCGCCGCTGGACGCCCTTCATGGCGCCGGAGGATTGGCGCGGCCTGACCTTCGTCGACGTCGGCTGCGGCATGGGGCGCAACAGCCACTGGCCGATGAGCTACGGTGCGGCCGGCGGGCTGGCGATCGACATCGACGAGCGCAGCCTGGCATCCGCCCGCACCACGCTGGCGCCGCATCCGGCCATGGAGGTGCGCCGCCAGAGCGCCTATGAGCTGGACGAGGTGGAGCGCTTCGACCTCGCCTTCTCCATCGGCGTCATCCATCATCTCGCATATCCGGAAACGGCGCTCGCCAACATGGTCCGCGCGGTGAAGCCCGGCGGACGGGTGATGATCTGGGTCTATGGCCGCGAGAACAACGGCTGGATCGTCCGCTTCGCCGACCCGCTTCGCAAGGCGCTGTTCAGCCGCCTGCCGATCGGTCTGGTCCATGCGCTGTCGCTGCCCCCGACCGCGCTCCTGTGGCTGGCCTTGCGGCTGGGGTTGGACCGGCTGGAATATTTCCGCCTGATCCGCCGCTTCGACTTCGCGCATCTGCGCTCCATCGTCTTCGACCAGATGCTGCCGAAGATCGCCAACTACTGGCGCCGCGACGAGGTGGAGGCGCTGATGACGGGCGCCGGGCTGGAGGACGTGCGGCTCGCCTGGGTCAACGAGATTTCCNCGGTCATCATCAATGACCGCTGGTATAAGACGGCGGGAGGGCGGCGGGAGAAGGAAGGCGGCAGCCCTTTATTGCCGCCATCCGGCCTCTTGGGGTAATGAAGCCGCGGGTCCAGCGGTCGGGACCGAAGCGTTGGGGGTTGTCATTTCCGAATTCTCACCGGCCTTCATCGAGGCCTTCAACGGCGGCGCCGTCCTGTTCCAGGCCGGCCGCTTCGGCGAGGCGGCCGAAACCTTCCGCCGGCTGGCCGGCGAGCATCCCGGTGTCGCCGCCCTGCACGGCAACCTCGGCCTGTCGCTGCGGGCCGCCGGGCGGCCGGAGGAGGCGCTGGAGCCGCTGCGTCAGGCGCTGCGCCTGCGCCCGGCCTATCCGGACGCGCTGAACGCGTTGGGCGGCATCCTGCTCGACCAGCGCAACCTCGACCATGCGCTGATCGCCTTCCAGGCGCTGGTGAAGCTGAAGCACGATTATCCGGGCGCGCTGCTGACGCTCGGCAACCTGTTCATGTTCACCGGCGACGGGGAAAGGGCGCGCGCCGCCTACCGGCTGGCGATCCTGGCCGAACCCGACATCGGCACCAACTACAACAATCTGGGCGCCGTCAGCCTCAGTCTCGGACATCCGCATGAGGCGGCGCGGCAGTACCGCCGCGCTCTCGCCATCGAGGTCGGCAAGCCGGAATACCGCAAGAATCTCGGCACCTGCCTGCTGATGGCCGGCGACTACCCCAACGGCACCGTCGCCTATGAGGGCCGGCTGGAGCAGCCGGTCTGGCGCAAGCGCAACATGCCGGGCGTGCTGTGGCAGGGCCAGCCTCTGGAAGGCCGGACGCTGCTGGTGCATTTCGAGCAGGGGCTGGGCGATTCCTTCCAGTACATCCGCTATGCCGGCGTGCTGAAGCGGATGGGCGCGCGGGTGCTCTACGAATGCCAGCCGGCGCTGAAGCGCGTGCTGTCCACCGCCCCCGACCTGGACGGGCTGTTCGCCTTCGGCGAGCCGCTGCCGGCCTACGACTACCACGTCTCGCTGATGAGCCTGATGCACCGGCTGGGCACCACGCCGGACACCGTTCCCGGCGGCGTGCCCTATCTGCGTGCCGAACCGGAGCTGGCGGCGCGCTGGGCCGAGCGGCTGGACCGGCTGGAGGATGGCCGGCGTCCGGGCTTGCGCGTCGGCATCAACTGGCACGGCAACGAGACCGGCAAGTCAATTCCGCTGGAATGCTTCGAGGCGATGGGCCGGCTGCCCGGCGTCCGGCTCTACAGCCTGCAGAAGGTGTCGGGCCTCGACCATCTGGAGCGGCTGCGCGACCGGGTCCGGGTGACGGAGCTGGGGTCGGATTTCGACGCCGGGCCGGATGCCTTCCTCGACACCGCCGCGGTGATGGCCAACCTGGATCTGGTCATCACCTGCGACACCTCGGTCTGCCATCTCGCCGGCGCCATGGGGCGGCCGACCTGGGTGGTGCTGAAATGGTTCGCGGACTGGCGCTGGATGCGCGACCGGCTCGACAGCCCCTGGTATCCGACCATGCGCCTGTTCCGTCAGGCGACGTCCAACGATTGGGCCGAGGTGATGGCCAGGGTGACGGCCGATGTGGCGGCGGAAGCCGCCGCACGGGCCGCCTCCCCGGCCGGCTGGGAGATGCCGCGATGACGCTGAACGAGGCGGTGCGGCTGGCGCTGGGGCATTTCCACGCCGGCCGGATGGCGGAGGCCGAAGGGCTGTGCCGGGCCATCCTGCAGGCCGCGCCCGGAACGGGCGAGGTCGCCCAGCTTCTGGGCGTGACGGTGATGATGCAGGGCCGCCCGCAGGAGGCCGAGGCGATCCTGCGCCAGTCGATCGCCATGCGGCCGGAACTGCCCGACAGCCATGGCAATCTCGGCACGGTGCTGCAGTCGCTGGGCCGCATGGCCGAGGCGTTGGCGGCGCACGACCGATGCGTCCAGCTGTCGCCCTCCGTCCCCGAGGCTTACGTCAACCGCGGCTCCGCCCGCCTGACCCTGGGCGACCGCAACGGGGCGGCGACCGACTTCGCCCGCGCGCTGCGGCTGCGGCCCGTCGATGCGCTCGCCGCGGCCAATCTCGGCGTCGCCCTGCGCGAGGCCCATCGCGTGGCCGAGGCGGAGCGCGCGCTGCGCCGGGCGCTGACCGTCGATCCCGGCCATGCCGAGGCGATGCTGGGCCATGCCCACAGCTTGCGCGAGCTGGGCCGGCTGGCCGAGGCGAAGACCGCCTACACCCGCGCGGTGGCGCTGTCCCCGGCCAAGACCGAGGCGCTGTGCTACCACCTCTACCTGATGCAGACGCTGTGCGACTGGGACGATTACGACCGGCTCTGCGCACGGGTGACGGACATCATCGACCGGGACGGCGGCGTCGTCATCCCGCTGGCCACCCTGTCGATCGACACCACCCCCGCCCAGCAGGACCGCTCCGCCCGCCTGTTCTTCGACCGGCTGATCAAGCGCGCGTCACCGCCGCAACTGCAGGCACGGCCCCCGTCCCCCGGCGGGCGGCTGCGCATCGCCTATGTCTCGGCCGACTTCCACGAACACGCCACCGCCTTCCTGGCGGCCGAGCTGTTCGAGCTGCACGACCGCGACCGCTTCGAGGTGCTGGCCTATTCCTACGGCCCCGACGACGGCAGCGCCATGCGCCAGCGGCTGGTGAAGGCCTTCGACCGCTTCCGCGACATCCGCAGCGTTCCGCTCGACGCCGTCGCCCGCTGCATGGCCGACGACGGCGTCGACATCATGATCGACCTGAAGGGCTACACGAAGCAGACCCGGCTCGACCTGCTGTCGCGCCGGCTGGCGCCGGTCGAGGTCAGTTACCTGGGCTATCCCGGCACAATCGGCTGCCCGCACATGGACTATGTGATCGGCGACCGCTTCGTCACCCCGCCGGAGCACCAGCCCTTCTATGCCGAGCGGCTGGCGATCCTGCCCGACGCCTACCAGATCAACGACCGCCGCCGTCCGCTGCCGGAACAGGTGCCGTCGCGGGCCGAGTGCGGGCTGCCGGAGGACGGCGTCGTCTTCGCCGCCTTCAACACCGCCTACAAGATCAGCCCGTCCATGTTCGCGCTGTGGATGCGCATCCTGAAGCGCGTGCCGGGGGCGGTGCTGTGGCTGTTCGAGGCCAACCCGCTGGCCGCCGGCAACCTGAAGGCCCAGGCGCAGGCCCAGGGCGTCGACCCGGCGCGGCTGGTCTTCGCCCCGCCCCGTCCGCTTGCCGACCACATCGCCCGCTACCGCGTCGCCGATCTGGCGCTCGACACCCTGCCCTACACCGGCCACACCACCACCAGCGACGCGCTGTGGGCGGGATGCCCGGTGGTGACCTGCCTGGGCGGGACCTTCGCGTCGCGGGTGGCGGCCAGCCTGCTGAGCGCGGCCGGGCTGCCCGACACCATCACCCGCTCGCTGGCCGAGTACGAGGATCTGGCGGTGGCGCTCGCCGGCGACCCCGCGCGCCGGGCCGGCTTCCGCAAGCGGCTGGAGGATGGCAGGATGACCGCGCCGCTGTTCGACAGCCACCGCTTCACCCGCAACCTGGAGCGCGCCTATCAGGTCATGTGGTCGCTGCACAGCACCGGCCGCCCGCCGCAGGGCTTCATGCTGCCGGCGGGCTGAAGGAGGCGCGCGGCGCTCAGCGTTCCCCCGCTTCCAGAATGCCGCGCACGCGCTCCAGCAGGTTGCCGCCGGTGAAGAGATGGCCCGGGATGCCGGCGGCCCGCGCCGCCGCCATGTCGCTGTCGCGGTCGCCGATGACGAAGCTGCCGGCGCTGTCCACCGGCCAATGGGCCATCAGGTCGCGCAGCATCCCCGCTTCCGGCTTGCGCCAGTCCGAGACGCGGCGGTAGCGCTCCACCACCCCCTCCGGATGGTAGGGGCAATAGCGGACGTCGTCGAGATGGGCGCCGTTGCGGCGCAACTCCTCCCGCATCCAGCCATGCAGGAGGTTGACCGCCGCCTCCTCGTAATAGCCGTGGGCGACGCCCGCCTGGTTGGTGATGAGGAAGACGTAATAGCCGCGGTCGTTCAGCAGCTTGATCGCCTCGACCGCCCCCTCGACCCAGTCGAAATGGTCCCGGCGGTGGACATAGCCGTGGTCGAGGTTCACCACCCCGTCGCGGTCGAGGAAGGCGGCGGGCCGGCGCTGCCACGCGCCCAGCAGCTCGTCGGCGCGGGCGAGATCCTCGGGGATTCCGATGTCGATGAAGGCGCCGCCGTAGCAGCGCCCCTCCAATTCCCCCCGTTCCGCCAGGCTTGGCAGCACGTCGCGCTCCAGCGAGCAGGGACCGGCCGGAATGCGGTCGAGGATGCGGCGGTCCATCCAATAGATGCCGCCGTTGATGAGCCCCGCCCCGGCATGCTCCGGCCGCTCGGCAAAGGCGCGGATGCGCTCCCCCTCCAGCCGCACGGTTCCGTAGCGCGCCGCGTCCTCCACCCGGCGCAGGGCCACCCGCGCCAGCATGCCGTCATCGAGCGGGGCCGTCAGATCGAGATAATTGACGTCGAAGAAGGAATCGCCGTTCAGCAGCAGGAAGCGCTCGTCCAGCGCGTCGGCCGCCTGGACCAGGGCGCCGCCGGTGCCGGCCGGGCTGCCCTCGATCAGGCAGGACAGGGCGATGCCGAATCGGCTGGAGAGTCCATCGGCCGTGGCCGCCTCCGCGCAATAGTCGCGCAGCACCTCGCCGCGATAGCCGCCCAGCAGCAGCACCCGCTCGAACCCGAATCGGGCGAGGTTGCCGATCAGATGGTCTAGGAAGGGCTTGCCCGCCACCTCCAGCAGCGGCTTCGGCGTGAGGCGCGTGCGCTCCCCCAGCCGGGTGCCGAGACCGCCGACCAGGATGACGCATTGGCGGGGGAGCTGGGCCGGTGAGGGCGCCGGAAGCGGCTCGGGCACGGGCATGGTCATGGGAACGATCACGGAAAGCAGGGGCGGGACGCGCTCTCCGGCGGAAGATGCGCAAGGTCTGGAAAAGGACCTAGCATGGCCCCTCCCACCCGTCCAACCCTTCGATATCGTCACCGCGAACAGGGCGGAAACAGCGGCCTTGCCGCATCATCCTCCCCTTTGAGACCACGATGTTTCAGTTTTCACACGCATGAATGGAGACATACGGCAAAACTGATCCTTGCGCCGCCCGGTTGCTCCGGACTACCTATGCCGCGGTTCGCCCCCTGGCGCCTCCCGCCCCCGCGGGACCGCCCGCTTCGAAACCGCCCGCCTTCACGCGCTGCCGCTGGCGGCGCCCGTCCCGCCTGTTGGTAGAGGTCACCGCATGTCCCAGCCCCTGAACATTCTCGTCACCGGCGGTGCCGGCTATCTCGGATCGATCATGGTGCCGGCCCTGCTCGACGCCGGCCATTCGGTCACGGTACTCGACAACTTTCTGTTCCGTCAGGCTTCGCTGAACCATGTCTGCGCCAACCCGAAGTTCGACCTGGTGCGCGGCGACGCCCGCGACGAGGCGATCCTCCGGACCCTGACGAAGAACGCCGACCTCGTCATCCCGCTGGCGGCGCTGGTCGGCGCCCCCATGTGCGATGCCGACAAGATCGGGGCCGAGACCATCAACCGGGATGCGGTCGTCACCCTGACCAGGATCCTGTCCAAGGACCAGCGCATCGTCATGCCGGTGACCAACTCCGGCTACGGCATCGGCGAGCAGGGGAAATTCTGCACCGAGGACAGCCCCCTCAACCCGATCTCGCTCTACGGCCGCACCAAGGTCGATGCCGAGAAGGCGGTGCTGGATCGCGGCAACTCCATCAGCTTCCGCCTGGCCACCGTGTTCGGCATGGCGCCCCGCATGCGCGTCGACCTGCTGGTGAACGACTTCGTCTATCGCGCCGTCAACGACCGGGCCGTGGTGCTGTTCGAGCCGCATTTCAAGCGCAACTACATCCATGTGCGCGACGTCACCCGCGCCTTCCTGCACGGACTGGCGAACTTCGACGAGATGCAGGGGCGCCCGTACAATGTGGGGCTGTCAGACGCCAACCTGTCGAAATGGGAACTGTGCGAGCGGATCCAGAAGCATCTGCCCAAGTTCGTCTTCCTGGAGGCGCCGATCGGCGAAGATCCGGACAAGCGCGACTACATCGTTTCCAACGAACGGATCGAGGCGACCGGGTTCAAGCCGGCCTTCTCGCTGGACGATGGCATCCGCGAACTGATCAAGGGCTATCGGATGGTCCGGAACGCCGTCTACGGCAACGTCCTGTAAGCGGACTCCGCGCCGTCGGAAGCAATCCCGGGGGCGCTTCCGGGGGACATCATTGAACGGAGGGGCGCTGTGCCCGGGCGACGCGGCGTCCCTCCTCGGTGACCAGGACGAAGACCTCCTCGGCGCAATAGGACAGCCTGACCCAATTGCGTTCCTGCAAAAGCTTCGCGCCGCTTTCCCCAACCTGATCGATGGTCGCCTCGCCATTCTTTTCGAACACCAGAATGCGCAGGATTTCAAGCGGCGAACGCCCCATCGACATATGGTCCACAGGCGACGGGACGGAACGAGGATCAGCACATCTCTGATTGAAGTTCATACCCCAAATCCTCCCGGACATTTTTGTCTAATCACTTACATATTGTGTCATGAGCCTATTTTTTACAGTCCGGGTTGGCACTAATACATTTGCCGTACATCCTACCCCGGAGGCAAAGCGGCTCCGGTTTCAGGGTTAGGCCTTTCGCTGAACCGCCTTTCCGTCAGCGGTTGGGAATTGCACAAGCGATAAGCCCGACATTGATAAGAACACAGAAAAAGCATATAGTCCGAAGATGGCATCGACCTGATTTAGAAAAAATAATGATTAAGGCAACATTTTCCGGCTTTCTTGAGTTCGTAACGACGGAAAAGATTTATGGTTGGCTCTATAATCAGAGCGAACCATCGGCATTGAATTTTGTCGATGTTTACATCGATGGACAGCTTATCGGCGTCCATCCGTGCAACAGCTATCACGAAGCATTGTCCCATCTACCGGGCCGCAACGGCCATGTGCTGTTCAGCCTGCCGACACCGGAGGCGGTCCTGTCGGAACGGGGGGCGGTGGTGGATGTCCGCATCCACGGCACCGGCACGTCCCTGTCCGGCTCGCCGATCCGGACGAATTGGCGCCGCGCCGTCATAGACACGGCCCTGTCGGCGGTGTCCGGACCCAAGGCGCGGCTCTGCCGCACCGCGATCGTCGAAACGCTGAACGGAACAAGGCGGCTGGCCGGGATGCCGGTTCCGGCCGCTGCGTTGCGGCCATCGCCCTGGCTGCATGGGGGCCGCAGCGATGTACCGGAATATTTCGCCCACCAGCTCCACCGGCTGAACGCCGCAAGCTCCTTCCACCTGGACGACGACGACGATCTCGCCGCCTTCCTTGCCGCGTACGGCGAGAGGTTCGGTATCGGCAGCCAGGCCCTGGTGCCGGTCGGGACGGAGCAGGCCCGCCGGCTGGCCGAAGGCTATCCGACTGCGGATGGCCTGTTCGCATCCCGCCTGTTCCGCGCCTATGCGGCGGCCCGGCAGGACGCGGAGGCGGAGGATGGAGAGGGAAAGGGCTGGGCGGCCCGGCCGGCGGCCTGGAGGATCTATGATTTCGCGCAATGGGCGCTCGGGGAGGTCCGGCTGCCGGCGTCCGTTCTGGCGCCGGAGCAGGTCGCCCTGCTGAACGCTCCCGGCCCGGCCGCCGCCACCGCCCTGCCTCTGACCAACTTCTATACGGAAGCCTATCGCCGGGACGAAGCCCTGGCGGCCGGTTGTTCGCTCTCCAATCCGCAGGATCTGTTCGTCATCCTGCTGGCGGTGACGCTGTGGCTGATCCGCTGGAACCAGGACGAGATCTTCGTAACGGAGGATGTGCGGCAACTGCTGCGCAGCCCGGTGGAGCATGACGGCCAACGTCTGGAAGGGCTCGGCTACTTCTGCCAGCGGCTGGGGATCCCGGACGGCGGCGCGATCACCCTCGACTCGCTGAAGGCGCTCCAGGCCGCCCGCCCGCCCGCCAGCCAGCCGATCCCGGCCGCCGACCGTCCGGCGGGCGTCAACATCTTCGGCTACCTGAACGGACTGACCGCCATCGGGCAGAACGCCTGGATCAGCCGTGCCGCCATCGCCGCCGCCGGCTACGAGGTGCGGATGCCGGCGCTCGCCCGCTCCTCCCTTTCCGATGCCCGGCAGCGGGACAGCCGTCCGCCCCTGCCGATCAACCTGATCCATTTCGGCCTGATCGGCGCGCCGACCGACATGCTCAACCACGGCTTCGACCGGTTCGACGGCGCCTACAACATCGGCCTCCTGGTCTGGGAAACCAGCGCCCTGCCTCCCTCCGCCCGGCTGACGCTCGATCTGCTCGACGAGATCTGGACACCCTCCTCCTATTGCGCTGCCGTGTTCCGGCAGCATTTCGCCGGACCGGTGGAGGTGGTTCCCCATGCGGTGGA
Source organism: Azospirillum humicireducens (assembly GCF_001639105.2). Taxonomy (NCBI): domain Bacteria; kingdom Pseudomonadati; phylum Pseudomonadota; class Alphaproteobacteria; order Rhodospirillales; family Azospirillaceae; genus Azospirillum; species Azospirillum humicireducens. The sequence goes on along the minus strand of NZ_CP028905.1, from coordinate 105,845 downwards.
TGCGGCATTCGTCCCGTCGGGCATTCCGCGGCCCGGCCCGCCCGGCTCAGACGCCCCCTTCCGCTTCTATTTCTGTTTCGACGAGATGAGCTGGTGCACGCGCAAGAATCCGGCCGGTGTCGTCGACGCGTTCCTGCGCGCCTTTCCCGCCGGGGACGAACCGGTCGAACTGGTGGTCAAGCTCCGCCATTCCGGCGGCAGCGGGGTCGCGACCTCCCATGCCATCCCGTCGGCAAGCCATCGTCGCGAGATCGGCCGCTTCCGCCGGCTGGCGGCGCAGGATGCGCGCATCCGCCTGCTCGGCGGCGACTACCACACGGCCGACATGGCGGCGCTGATGCAGGGCTGCGACTGCTATGTCTCCCTGCATCGGGCCGAAGGCTTCGGCTACACCATGGCGGAGGCCATGATGTGCGGCAAGCCGGTGATCGCCTCGCGCTATTCGGGGAACCTCGACTATATGGACGAGGGCTGCGCCTTCCTGGTCAGCGGAACCGAGCGCTACATGGCCAATGACGAATATATCGACGTTCCGCCCGGCTCCCGCTGGTTCGAGCCGGACCTGGACGATGCCGCCGCCGCAATGTGCCGGGTCTTCCGGGACGGCAAGGAACGGACAAGGCGTGCCGCCGCCGCCGCGGGGCGCGCAGGACGCGACCTGTCGCCGGAGGCGGTCAGCCGCCTTTACGGCGAGCGGGTCAGGGTGGCGTTGCAGCGGCTTTCCAGCCGTTGAACCGACCCCGGATCGGGCCCGCCAGGTTCGTCAAGCCGCCCCCCCCCCGCGCGCCCTTTCCCCTCAGGCGGCGCCTCCTCAGGCGGGCTCCATGACCGGCAGCAGGTCGGTGAGGATCCGCAGGCCGCCGACGGCGACGCCACAGCGGCGTGAGCGGTCTTCGCCATGCAGGGCGGTGGCAGGGACGGTGATGGTCAGATCGGCCGATCCGAACCGCAGCGCCCGGCCGATGGGTTGCGCCTTGCCCTGGGCGTCGAAGGCATAGACCAACTCGCGCCCCGCCTTCTGATCCGCCCGATGAGGGAGTGCCGCCGCCGGACGCAGGGCATAGCCGTCGAGCTGCACTTCCGGCACGACCTCGCTGCCCACCGCGCTGTCCGTCACGGCGAGCACCATGCGCATCCGGGGATCGGTGAAGATCGGCAGACGCAGCCAGGAGCTTCGTTCCGGGCCGGTCCAGCGCCAGCTGCCGCGGCCGCGCTCCCGCTCCGGCCCATGCCAGTTCTCGCCGATGACGGCCGCCGCCCCCTCCTGCCCGGCCGCCAGAGAAATCTCCGTCACCAGCGCGATGCCGGTGACGACGAGGGTGCCATGAAAGGCCAGAGACAGGCTGGTGAGCCGGGCGCCGGGAAGGTTCGTCTCGACCGGCAGCGCCACCTGGATGGTGCCGGCCGTCTCGTCGATCCGGATGCAGGAGTCGGGAAGCTCCCGCCCGTCGACCCGGACGGACAGGATGCCCGCTACCGGACGGGGCAGGCGCGGCGTGGACAGACAGGTGACGACGATGCCGTGCGGAACCGTGCGCCATAGCCGCTGCCCGACCGTGAGGACCGTGCGGTCATAGAAGGCGTAATGGCGACGGCCGAGATCGTCGTGGACGATGTTCAGGGGAGGACCGGACAGTGCCGTCATCTCGCCGAGGGGGCGGCCGATGTCGATCAGGTCGGTGAAGAGCGTGGCCAGCGGGGCGCCGCTCCCGGCGAAGCGGCGCAAGGCCGGAATCCGGTCCGCGTCCTTCAGGGATGCCAGCAGGGTCCGGGCCCGCGACGGCCAGCCGCGCCCATAGGCGGCATCCAGGGCGCCGAACTGGTCGTAATCGAGCGGACGGTCCCCGGCCCAGTCGGACAGCAGGCGGCCGAGCGCCTGGATTCCCGGCCCCCATTCGACCGGAACGTCAGGCAGGCGGGCCGGCTGCCTTGGCGGCGGGACGGCCGGATCGCGCCCGAGCAGCCGTCCGACGATCGCCGACAGACGCTCGTCATAGCGGGTCAGGCTGTTGTCGCGCTCATAGATGTGGCGCCACAGGTCGCGGCAGCGCCGGCGCCGCTCGGGGCTTTCCAGCAGGGCCAGGATCGCCGACGCGAAATCCAGGGGGGTGTCGCAGACGAAATCGGCATCCATCCCATCCTGCAGGGCACCGCGCAGGGCGAAGGAGGTGGAGACGATCGGCTTTCCGGCGGCCACCGCCTCGATCATCTTGATGGCACCGCCGGCACCCTCGTGGATCGGCAGGATGACCAGCTTCGCCGCGGCGTAGAGCGGCGCCACGTCGTCGAGCATCCCGGTGAAGACGATGTTGGGATGATCCGGCCATCTGCGCGCCCAGGCGATGCTGCCGGCCACGAACAGCGTGACCCCGGCCCGGGCCAGATGGGGGGCGTAGACCGTCTCCAGGAACCAGATCAGTCCGCGGCAATTCGGCTCGTGCCCCGAGCTGACGAACAGAAGATCGATGCCCCGCAGGGATTTGGCCTTGTCCAGTACGGTCTTCGCCGCGGCATCGGCCGCCGCGTCCGCAGAGGAGGCGTCCGCAGAGGGGGCGGTGGCGGCCCTCTCCCGCTCCGGCGATGGGGTGACGATCCCGCAGGAGGCGACAAGGGCGCCCAGGTCGGGAGCGTCCAGAAGCCGTTCATACCCGGCGCTGTCGGTGAACAGGGGCATCGGGAGATGCGAGATGCGATCCCCCAGATCCTCCCTCAGACGGATCACCTCCAGTTCGCTGAGGCTGACCACATGGCCGCAGCGCCTGAGCATCGCCTTTTCCAGGTCGAATTCCCGCGGATCGAAGGCGCGGTTGCCGTAGAGCGCCTTCTGGAAGGACTGGATGTCGTGCATCTCGCACAGGAGCGGGACGCCGTCCCATCCCAGCGCCTCGACCACCGGCAGGAAACGGACATAGTTCAGGACGACCAGATCGAAGCGGATCTCGCGGGCGGTCTTCAGCAGATCCGGGGGGAAGGACAGGCCCTGCGCGAACAGCAGGTCGCGTTCCAGCGAATAGTGGCCGGTCGCGGCCATCCGGTCGAGCCGGCCGGCGGTGCGGGCATCGAGATTGGCCGGGAGATGGAACAGGCAGAAGATCTCCGACACCGGCAGGTCGGACAGGCATTCCTCCAGCGCGGCGCGCCATCGCGCCATCGCCTCGGTGCCCTCGAAGGTCCGGGTCGAGACGAACACCCCGGTGATGCGGTAGCCGGAGCGGGCGAGATGGTCGATCTGGTTCACGGCGACCCGGCTGGCGCCGTTGCGCAGCAGCATGGCGTCGCCGTCCATCACCAGGGCCACGCGCAAGGCGGGCTTGGCCGCGGGTGCCGGGGCCGGCCGGGCGGGGATGGTCGCCAGCAGGGCGCGGACATAGCCGCCCGGGTCGGTGCGCTCACGCCAGTGGGTGCGAAGCCGCCGGGCCGCCGCCGCGTAGTCCGGATGGCGGTCGATCATTCCCTGCACGGCATCGAACAGCCCGTCGGGATGGCGGTAGAGGGCGGCGTGATCCGTCGAAACCTGGCCGGCCATCCAGGAACTCTGCGGCACGATCACCGGTTTGCCGGCGACCAGCGCCTCGACCAGAATCCCCGAACTGCGCTCGGCATAGCTGTCAGGATCGTAGGGGATCAGGATGGCGTCGCAGCTCTGCAGCCGGCGGTAATAGTCGGCGGTGGCCAGCGGGGCGGTGGTCAGTTCCACCTGCGGGGCGGAGAATTGCAGAAGCTGGTTTCGGGCCTGCAGCATGCCGGGCTCGCCGCCCGGCACGTTGAAATGCGACTGGACGAGGAAGCGGACCCGGCCGGAGCGGATGGCGGTCCGCCAGAGCCGGAACAGCAGCGGCGGCAGCAGATGATAGCCCTTTTCCAGCCGGGCATCGCCGAAATAGCCGATGGTCAGCGCTGCAGCCTCCCTCTCCCGCGCCGCCGGCTCCCCGTCCAGCAGGTCGGTGCGGAACGGGATCGGCATCACCGTGACGTCATGGCAGAACAGGCCGGTGAAGGAACGCGCGAGCGGTTCGGTGTCGGTGAGAAAGCCGAGCTTGTGGCAGAGGCGCGGATCGTCCCGCAGCCTGGCGAACGCATCCACCAGCGAGGAGCGCCACGGTTCGAACAGCCAGGACAGGGGGAAGCGGAAGAGAAGCCGGATATGCGGCAGCCTGTCGACATCCTCCGCCGGAAGGCCGAGCAGCCAGTGCAGGATGCTGTCCGCCTCCTCCCATCCCAGGGTGTGCAGCAGGAGGATGTCTCCGGCGTCGGCCTCGCACTGCTCCAGCAGCGTGCGCAGCTCGTCCGCGATGCCGGTGACCGGGGCCCCTTGCCGGTGGGCCTGGGCAGCCTCCCCCCAGCTCATGGCGAACCAGGGCAGCACCTCCAGCCGGCCGGTGTCGCCACCGAACAGGGTCGGGTCGACGGACCGGTTGGCGGCGATCAGGACGGAAAGGCCGAGCCCCTGCGCCGCCCGCGCGATCGACGTGCCGTACTCGTAATAGTGGCCGCCGACACGGGCGAGGGACTGGTCGCAGAGAATGAGACGTTTCATGAAGCGGCAACCAAGGGGAGAAGCGGTCAGGAATAGAGAAGGATCGCTCCCTGGGTGTCCAGCCCGATGTCGATGATCTTGGCGGGAGAGACGGCCTCTGCGACCTGTGCCCGCCGGTCGGGCGGCACCACCATCAGCAGAAAGCCGCCGCCGCCGGCGCCGCAGAGCTTGCCGCCGAGCGCGCCGTTCGCCATGGCGCGGTCATACAGTTCGTCGATGTGGGGAAGGGTGATCTTGCTCGACAGCGAGCGTTTGATCCGCCAGCCCTCGTCCATCATCCGGCCGAATTCGGCGACCATGGCGTGGGGATCCTCCATCTCCATGACGGCGACGGACTGGTCGACGAGGTCGAGCAGCGCATCCATCTGCCGATCCACCTTGCCGGCCCGGGTGTTGCCGATCTGCTCGTCGAGCGTCGCCGAGGCATGGCGGGTGACGCCCGAATAGATCAGCATCAGGGAATCGACGAAATGCTGCTGTACCGCGCCGGTCATCGACACCGGGGTGATGCGGATGTTCTTGCGGTCGAAGTCGAAACGGTTGATCCCGCCGAAGGCGGCGTGGAGCTGGTCCTGAACGCCGACGCGCTCGTTCAGCAGGTCGCGCTCCACGAAGATGGCCCGCTTTGCCAGTTCCATCTTGGTAACCCGCTCGCTGCGCAGCCGGGCCAGCAGGTTGAGCAGGGCCACCGTGAAGGCGGAGGAGCTTCCGAGCCCGGTGCTGGCCGGGATGTCCGACATGATGTTGATGTCGAGCGGCTCGTCGATCCGGTAATGGCGCAGGCACTCGCGCACCACATTGTGCTCGATCTCCGACGGATCGGAGACCTTCTCCAGGCGCGAATAGCTGACGCGGTACCGGTAGCTCTGGATCTCGGTCAGGCGCAGGGCGCTGATGTAGAGATACTTGTCGATCGCCATGCCGACCACCGCGCCCCGCTGCCCCTCCCGGCGGAAATGCTCCGGATAATCGGTTCCGCCGCCGAAGAAGCTGATCCGGAACGGGGTCCGCGACATGATCATCATGACTGCACTACCTCAGGGTGGAAAGCGACGGATGCGCCCGATCGGGCGGGGCTTGCGCTGCGGGTGTTCATCGCCGGCCGGCCGGCCGGCGGCGGAAAGAAGCGGCTCCGGAGGATCGGTGCCCTTCGCAGGAAAGGCAGCCGGGTTCGGCAGAGGGCAGACAGAAGGACAATAATCTTTGGAGACAACAACGTTGTGTTTCCTCCACACCGGATGGCCTTGGGGAATTACCCCGCAATCGCCCTTCAACCTGCCAAAACTTACCCCCTTCCGCATACCCATCTTTTTGGGTCCGAGGAAAGAAGGTCTCCGCCCATCCCGGCGAATCCCAAATGTAATCCTCTCATTTTGGATGTATAGATTTAAGGGGGCGTCATCTCAAGACGTTTCCTTGGTTCGGCAATGCCCTTGATGCCATGGACAATCTTTGAATGCTGCGCCATCCAACAAAGATGTGTCCTGCAGAAGATGGCCGGAGGCCTGTTCCCCGCCGCAGGGCGCGGAACAGGCCAGTGCGACAAGACGACGCGCAGAGTTCCGGCAGGGACCGGCAGACGGGGGGCCCGGAAATCAGGACGCGGCTTTTCGCCGGACCACTTGACAAGGAGACTATTTTCCTAGAATGATGCGCCGACCAACACCCGCAAAAGGCCCGTGCCCGGCATCCTCCGGACACGGGCCTTTTGTTTGGCAGACGGAGTCCCGCCTATGACGCCCTTCATCACCCTGGAAGATGCCATGGGACGCACAACCGACGCGCTGAGCACGCCGGATTGCTGCCTGGTCGTGATGCTGTCCGCCGGCATGCCCAAGCAGGTGGCCGTGCCGCAAGGCGCGACCGTGATGCTCGCATCCTGCACCGGCCCTTTCTGGGTCCGGTACGGCGGTCCCGCCACCCTGCCGTCCACCGATATCCTGGACGGAACGGCGCCGGAACTGAATCCCGCCGCCCGCAGCGTCGCCGGCCTGTCAAGCCTGGGGCTGGTCGCCCCGGCCGACTGCGTCCTGAATCTCAGCTTCTACCGGTAGGCCGCCCATGCCCAGCGCTTATCACACGCCGGTCCAGACCACGCTCGTCGCACCGCAGGTCCAGGGCGCGCTGACGATTTCGCCGGGAACCGCCGGCACCCCGGCCGTCGCATTCGCCGGCGATGCCGACAGCGGCCTCTTCCATCCGGCGCCCGACAGCGTCGGCATCGCCACCGGCGGGGCCGAGCGGATACGGGTCACCCCCGTCGGCCAGCTCGTCCTGCAGCACACGGCCAGCCTGCCAAACGCCTGGGGAGCCCATTGCGGGCTGCAGGCCAACAATTCCGAGGGTGCCGCCGTCTCCCGCTGGGAAGACAATCCATATGGTTCCAACATCTATTTCCAGAAATCCCGCGGCGCGCCGGGAGACCTGCAGGCGGTCAGGGCGGGCGACGGCCTGGCCAACATCGTCGTGGCCGGGGCCAACGGCACCGCCTTCCGGGAGTCCTTTTCGCTGCGCGTCACCGCCGCCGGCAATCCGGGTACCGTCTCCGTGCCGGGAAACGTCGCGCTCTGCCTGGCGGAAACCGGTACGATCCCCGCCTTCGCACGCCTGCAGATCCACAATGACGGCATCAGCCGCTTCGGCCTCGCAGCCTCGGGCGCCGAGATGCTTCGGCTGACGCCGGCTCCGGATCAGGTCAACCGGCTCGGCATGGCCGGGGCGGGAACGGGCGGCATGCCGGTCGTCGCCGCGGAAGGCGCCGATGCGACCATCCATCTCGGTCTCCGCCCGAAAGGGGGCGGCAGCATCGTGATCCAGAGCCTGCCGACCAGCCCGGACGGTCTGCCGCCCGGCGCCCTCTGGAACAGTTCCGGCACCGTCCGGATCGTCTAACGCCCGCGGGCGTCCCCCCTGTTCTGCTCGAAAAAGCCCCTGCTCAAGAACCGAGGAAACCCGATCATGGCCCTCATCAAATCCGTCCCCACCTCCTTCGGGGTCGACGCGGCCTACTGGAACATCCTGTCGATCGAGAACAACCGCCCGCAACGGTCGGCCCAGGTGCTGCTGGCCGGCTATCTCGACGACGGCGCCCGCCGGGCTGACCGTCGGCCGCTGGCCGTGCTGGCGGTGACGCTTGCCGGCCCCGACTATCCCGGAACCGCCGGCGGCATCGCCTATGCCGACGTCTATGAGCGCATCAAGCAGCAGGCCGGCAGCGGCGGCGAACCGGCCGTGACGCTTGCCGGGGCCGTGGACGGCTGAGGGCCCGGATGCGGGCGGCACCATAAGGTGAACGGGAGCGACGCAAGGCCGGATCAGCTTTGCGGTTGACCGCGGGTCGCCGGATGGCCGTCTAATACCGGCGGCTGTCGATGGCAACTGCCGGTATCCGCGCCGACGGGTGCGGCGGCAGGGAAGCCGTCTTCGCACGGCCGCAGGCAGGTCGGCGGCCGGAATATCCACCAGGGAGCAGCGCATATGCATTTGAAAGACACCGTGTCCGGACGGTTGTTGCCGGTCTTCGCCGGCCCGGACGGGCAGATTCTCTTCAAGCAGGAGAGCATCGCGGGCCTGCGGCCATCCGTCGTCGTGTCGATCCCGAAATCGGGAACATACCAGATCGCTGCCCTTCTCCGGCTTGGCGGCCTCATTGACTGCGAAGTCCATCTCGGGGATGGGGGATTCAGCGATTACCGCGACGGCTCGCTCGACCAGAAGCGACGCGAATATCTCCAGTTCGGCTTCGCCATGCCGCTGTCCGTTTCCTGCGGCATGGTCGGTCCGGGCCAGTTCGCCGTAGGACACCTGCCGTGCAGCGGCGCGTTCATACCGCCGATCGAGGGCTTCAACCGCCTCTTCGCGCTTCGTGACCTTCGCGATGCCCTGGTTTCCCTGATGCGCTTCATAGCGGCATACGACCGCGGGGGGCCCACCACGCGGGAGTGGCAAGGCCTTCCCGATGGTCCGGAGAAGATGCTCAGCTTCCTGTCCTACCAGGGCGAATGGATGATGAATGCCGCCCGCGCCATGAGACCGTGGCTCGACGATCCGGCCGTCCTGCCCGTAAGGTTCGAAGTGCTGAACGGCGATCACGGCACGCAGGCGCAGACCGCTCTCGCGACGGCGATCCTGGAGCGAACCGGAGCACCGCTGCGGGACGATCCGTCGGAATTGCTGCAGCGGGTGATGCAGACGGAGACCCTCACCCGATCCGGCAAGCGTTCCGAACGCAGCGCATTCTGGGACCAGCGGGTCGAGGATTGGTTCGCCGCCCAGGATGGTCCGGGCCTGAACGCAGCCCTTGGCTATGGAGAGCCGTGAGCCGGCTCAGGACATGAATGTTGTGCTCCAAGATATTATCCTGGATCGCATTTCATGGAGTTTCCGCACCGGCCCGGCACAATGCTTCGAGAAAAATCCCGCCCGCCGCGTCTCACGGAAGCCGCTTGCACCAAAGCCGCCCATTATGCTTATGTCGGCGCGACTTAAGGGATATCCAGGATGTCTTGCAGCATCCTGACTGCTGGGAGGCGGATGCGGTGAACTGCCGGTGTTGCGGAAGCGATCGTCTTGAACTGGTCCTCGACCTCCACCGGCAGCCTTGGGGAAACGACTTCGTTCCCCAGAGCGAGGAGGGCCGCTCGGCCCTCTATCCTCTGGAGCTGTTCTTCTGCCATGACTGCACGATGGTTCAGATCGGCTATACGGTTCCGAAGGAGACGATGTTCGTCGACCATCGTTACGTCTCCGGCACCACCAAGTCGCTGACCCGCCATTTCGAGGAGGTGCGCGACCGCATCCTCGACCGCGTGGCATTCCGTGCGGGCGACTATGTGCTGGACGTCGGCGGCAACGACGGCACCTTCCTGTCCACCTTCCTGCCGAAAAACGTGCCGGTCCTGAACGTCGATTCGGGGCGGCTGCAGGCCCAGCTTTCGGAGAAGGCGGGCGTTCCCTGCCTGAACGACTTCTTCAACGAGACCACCGCCCTGCGGGTGCGGGAGGAGCGCGGCCCGGCCCGGGTGATCCACGGCTCCGGCGTCTTCTTCCATCTGGAGGAACTGCATTCCGCCTTCGCCGGCATCAAGAAACTGCTGGCCGACGACGGCATGGTGGTGGCCGAGTTCATCTATCTGCCGGGCATGGTGCGGTCCTGCGCCTTCGACCAGATCTATCACGAACATCTGGTCTACTACACGGTCCAGTCCTTCGACGCCCTGCTGCGCCGCCATGGGCTGGAGATCACCGATGCGGAACTGGTGCCGATCCATGGCGGCAGCTGCATCGCCTACATCAGCCATGCCGGCTCCCGGCCGAAGACCGAGGCCCTGCAACGCATCGTCGCCGACGAGGTGGAGGGCGGCTTCGACACGGTCGAGGTCTACCGCGATTTCGCCCGCCGCACCGAGGCGCTGCGCGACACCGTGCGCCGTCTGATCGGCGAGGCGCATGCCCAGGGGCAGCGCATCCAGGCGCTGGGCGCCCCGGTCAAGGGCTCCACCATCATGAACTACTGCGGCTTCGACGAGACGCAGTTCGAATGCGCGGTGGAGATCAACGAGCTGAAATGCGGCACCTGGTTTCCCGGCACCCGCATTCCGGTGCGGCACCAGAACGCCGTCGAACCGCCGGACCTCTATTTCATGCTGTCCTGGAACTTCAAGGACGAGATCCTGGCCAAGCTGACGGATTTCCGCGCCAAGGGCGGCAAGGTGCTGATCCCGGTCCCCGAACCGCACATCGTCTGACCTCACTGGGGCTGACCTCACTGGGCCTGATCGCCCGCAGGCGACCCATTCGAAAGACCGCCCGGTCAGGGACCGCGGAAGGAACGGCCTCATGAGCAGAACCGTCATCGTTACCGGCGCCAGCGGCTTCATCGGCCGCCATCTGGTGGATGCGCTGGTGGCGCGTGGCCACCGCGCCATCGGCGTCAACCGCTCGGGCGCGCCGGTCCCCGGCTGCGACATCACCGTGGCGCTCGACCGGATGGGCGAATTGCCGGCTCTGCCGGCAGATGCCGCGCTCTTCCACGTCGCCGCCTACCGTTACGACGCCGCCGCCTTCCAGACGGCCCAGTCGGAGATCCTGGCGGTCAACAGCGAGCTGGCCAACCGCGTCTACCGCTTCTGCGTGGAGCGCGGCATCCGCGAGGTGCGGATGGCCAGCAGCAGCGCCGTCTATCCCGCCGGACTGCCGGTGATGGACGACGCGCAGCCGGTGGACCTGAACGCCCCGCCCTACCCCGGCGAAGCCTTCTACGCCTGGTCGAAGCGCTGGGGGGAGACGGTGGCCCGCCTGCATGCCGAACGCTACGGCATCAGCACCGTCGCCTTCCGCCTGTCCAACCCCTACGGCCCCTATGACGCGACCGAGCTGTCAGCCGCCCATGTCGCGCCCGCCTTCGTCATCAAGGCGCTGTCCGACGCCCCCGCCTTCGAGGTGATGGGCGACCCGGCGGCGGTGGAGCGCGACTTCGTCTATGCCGGCGACGTGGCCGAGGTGTTCGTCCGCTCGCTCGACTGGTCGGGTCGCAGCGACGCCTTCAACCTGTGCACCGGTGCCACCGTCAGCCTGAAGACCCTGGCCGAGACCGTGTTGGCGGTCGCCGGCATCGACAAGCCGATCGTCGCCGGCGGTGGCAGCGCCGGGGCCGGCGTGTCGGTCCGCCGCCTGGCCGGCGAGCGGGTGCGCGAGGCCTTCGGCGTCATCCCCACCCCGCTGGCCGACGGCCTGAAACCCACCATCGACTGGTACCGCCATGCCCTCGCCCACCGCCGCTGAGCCCGCCAAGTCCGCCGCCAATCCCGACCTCGCCGGAACGACCAGCCTGATCGTCGGCTCAGACGGGTTCCTTGGCCGCAATCTGGCGCTCTACATGGACGCTCGGGGCTGGAGCCATGCCGACATCGGGCGCGCCGCCGGCGACCTGACCGACTGGCCGACGGTGGCCCGCCTGTTCGAGGCGGCGCCCAAGGTGGACCGCATCTTCCACCTCGTCACCCGGCAGCGCACCGGCCAGGTGCAGTTCGGCATCCAGGGGGAGATGCTGGCGATCAACGCCCGCATCCACCTGAACGTGCTGGAGGCATGGCGCCTGTACCAGCCGCAGGCCAAGCTGATCTCCACCGGCAGTTCCTGCGCCTATCCCGAGCTGGACGAGCCGATCCGCGAGAGCCATTACCAGACCGGCCGGCTGCACCCGTCGGTGCGCGGCTATGGGCTGGCCAAGCAGGTTCTGGCAGAGGGGGCGCAGACCTATGCCGAGCAGTACGGCCTGTCCCACCTGCACTGCATCCTGGCCACCATGTACGGGCCGCACGACCATCTGGCCCCCGACCGCAGCCATTTCATGGGCGGGATGATCGAGCGGGCGGCGCGCGAGAAGGCCGGCGGCGCCACCAGCTTCACCGTCTGGGGGGCGCCCGACACGGTGCGCGAGCTTCTGTATGTCGAGGACCAGATCGAGGCGATCCTGGCCGCCGACGCCGCCTTCGCCAACGAGTTGCTGAACTGCGCCGCCGGGATGCCGATCACCATCGACGAGGCGGCCCGTGCCATCCTGGAGGCGCTCGACTGGCCGGCGGAGATCGTCTATCCGCCCGACAGCTTCCGCGGCGCCTCGCGCAAGGTGATGGACTCCTCCCGCTTCCTGGAGCGCACCGGCTGGACGCCGCGGGTCGGACTGGTCGAGGGAGTCCGGGCGACGCTGGCTGCTCCTTGCCGAACGTGAAGACGGGACTCGCCGCTTGAGCGGCGTTCCATTTCGGAAACATGCACTATGGGCGACTGTCGCTGGCTCTGTGCACGATTTTCTCACGGATATTTATGATCCGCCTTGATTGATCAGCAATACCGGCGAGCGTAGATTCTGAATTACGCTCGCCGGCAGAGGATCAGACAAAAGCTACATGTCCGGGAAACTGGGAATTCCTATCTCCAGGATTACTGTATACAAGTGAAAACTCCGGTCTTTGAATGAAACACTTCAACAGAATTTACATTCCAGACCGGATTTTTCTAGACGCGCTCAGATAAGCGGATGCGATCATGAACGGTTGGGAAATGCGTCAGCCCATAACGATCATGTCTCCCCATCAAATCTTATATCTTTCCCCGTAAGCGCTTTTACGACCATTCTGAAAAGGTTCTTTGCATCCGTACCGTTTATTCCAGATATACGCTGGAATACAGCCTGCTGGGTCTTCAGAAGATTGGCGCTTCGGGAAATCAACAAAGCATCCAACCACTCGATAAGACTCTGTGGGTCCGCATTGAGGGGGAGGCGATCAGCCATTCCCTGCATCTTGGCATAAACCGATACCCCATCCTCTTCCTCGATCACGCGATGAATCAGTCGCCCAAGCGCCATCCAACGCTGATCCAGAATCACAGGGCGCGTCGGAACCGTTATCTTCAATCCCTTGAGAAGATGGCTCCGAAGATGCTTCATTTTCTCGACTTGGCTGTCATAGAGGGCCTTATCCTGGCGCAGGGCCTGAACCAGAGCGATCGCCTCCGCCGGATTTCCATATGTCAGCTCCATATCCCCAACGAGATTTGGGAAATGCCGGCCAAAAAGACCTCGAGATTCTCTGGATAGAACCAGAGGGCGCAGATTTACGATAGCCGCAAGCGCAGCTTCCAGAGTGTAGCGGGCCGCTCCACCAACTCGCACAGGCGGAATGACAGCCACCGAGGCGATCGCGTAGGCGCTACGCGGATCTGCGACAGGTCCGGTAACGAAAATCGAGGAGTCGGGAATAGGCGTAAAATCACGTCCGCCGACCACCAGAGCAGCCAAACCTGACGAACGCAGTGCCGCAATCCAGTCCTGCTTTATCGAATCGAAACCATGCAGCGCAGCCTGCCTGCGATGGTTCCCAGCATCGATAACCATGTCAAAGCAGGAAACGGTCAGCAGCCGCTGCAGCTGCTCCAGCTGGCCGGTGCGCCAAGAACTCTCGAAGTCCGCCCATGGACGCTCGCAAAGACAGGCGCTGACAGCCTCCCCGCAGTCCTGGGCACCCGCAACAGCGTCCCAAGTCAGTGGCCGCGCGAGCTCTACCGAAAGGCCCAGGACTGTATGAAGGATGGCGAAGGGCTTGCGGACTTCCGATGCCCCTCCGGCAGCCTGCTGTACGGCCTTCAGGAACCGGTCGACCATCTCGTCTGGGAAACGGTCGCGGACAGATCGACGAAGAGTCAGGATGTGCCCCGGATCGAACAAGGCATCCAGCAGTTCTCCCGCTTCACGACTGTCCACCTGCGCACCGTGAACGAAACCGATGAAATTGCGGAAGATGGAAGCCAGCTTGGGCTGCCAACTGGTATATTCATTTGCCGCAATGGCTGTCTCTGGGGACGCCCAGTCAATTCCAATGTTCTTCGACACGTCTTCCAGACGCTCGATCGCAGCCGAATAGGCCTCCCAGCTCGCCGCCGCCGCACGCTCACTTTCTTCTCTCGAAGCGAGCAGATCCAAAATCCTTGTAGCCACGTCGGCCGGCTCGGCCATGGCGGCGATCCACGGCACTTCGCCTTTGTCGACCTCATTGGGCATGGCAAACATCACCACCGGCCGGCCAGCGGAAACCGCACGCCACGCATCGCGCCGAACGCGCGGATCCCCCGAAGACGACGACACAACAACTCTACTGGCCGCCAACAGCAGGTCCAGGCTTGCAGGCTCATTGATGTGAATGAAGGGGACACCGGCAGGCGGCGCAATGTCGGGCCGTTGAAAGGCAACCACAAGCACCTTGATGTCGTGCGGAGCCAAATGGGGGCCGTAGAGTTCGTCGACGAAGCGCCTGATCGAACGGTCGGCTTTATGATCCGCACTGACGATGCAAAGGACATCGATGCCATCGTCTATCTGAGGAGCTTGGGACGCGAGATAGGACCTGAAGCCCTGAACCGTGTAGATTCCGAGCGGAAGTGAAGGACATTCACGCTCGGCCAGATAGGACGCCAATTCCCTTGCCTCAAAGAGATTGGGAACGGTCACCGCTGGAACGGGAGGCAAGGGCGGCAGTTGAATATAGCCATCCCTGCTCGACATCGAGCCGCCACAATCCGGATACAGCGTAACGAAGCGGGCGCCAGGGCCAAGCGGCAGCAGGTGGTCCAATTGGCTCGCTGCCTTGAACTTATCTCCTTCAAGCATCACTGCGGTCGAAGCGATCCGCCCTTTCAGCAGCGGTCCCACCACTTTTGCCGCCTGCTCCGTAAAGAGAGCCGACGTCAAATCGCTGCCAAATACCAGTCGCTCACACTCGCGATACAAGCTGAAAGTCAGACGGCCAGACGGAAGGCGTCCGCTCATCCAGGGCAGGATCAGATTGGAAATCCAATCGAACCCCATCGCATCGAGCGCATCCGCCGGCATCCGGAGGAAAGCCATCACCTCGATCGCCGCAGCGTTCGGGAACAACCGGCTCAGCGAACGATGAACGCTTTTGACAGGCATCCGCAGCGGAACGTCGGCGTCAACGCTGACGATCAGACGTATGGTCGTGCCCTTCGCATCGGACAGCAACGCCGCATATCTCAGCAACTCTTCCACGGCAAGTGAGGGACGGATGTTGCCGATCTCCTCACAATCGACGAAGACATGGACGATGTCGCTGAGCGTGGAAGGGACATATGGCGCCGGCGGCTTGGAGCGAAGTTCTCCGATCTGTAGTGTGAACGGCGAAAGAGGCTGTATCGGCTGCTTCGCGACGATTTGAAGAATAGCAGCCTCGTAATCTTCCGCTGTCCGTTCCCAGCGAAACTCTTCAGCCCAGGATTTTGCATTGATGATTGAATTGATCTTGGCGTTTCTCTGCGTATTCAGAACAGAGGCGACTGCATTTGCAATGGTATCTATATCGTATGGGTCACAGTAGGTCGCATGAGAGCCGGCAACCTCGAAGTGGGAAGCGACATCGCTAACAACAACCGGCAACCCAAAGCTCATTGCCTCCAAGATGGGGATCCCAAAACCCTCCCAGAGAGATGGGAATATAAGAACATCGCTTTTGGCGTAAAATTTGCTTAGCTCCATATCATCAACGAAGCCAGTAAATTCTATGGTCGCATGCTCCTGAGCTCTTCTCAAAATATAGTTGAATGTGTTGCCAAATAGATTGCCGCCGCCATCGCTATCGCCGATGACTAGGACGCGCAGTTTCCTTGGGGCAATCAAATTTGCAATAAGAGGGATAGAACGGAAAACAGCTTGATGGTTTTTTCTTATCTCCACAGTCCCAACAAGGGAGATTGTACATTCATCGCCTTTCGATTGATCAAAATAAATAGAATCTGCATTTCGAGCAATACGCTCAAGAAGCGTATTGCCATGGGCAATAAGAACAACGGTCGATTTCTGCTCTGCATTAGGAAAAGAAAGAATAAGGTCGCGCGCAGTTGACTCGGATATCGAGATAAGAAGGGAGGCCTTTTCGACAACACTGCCAAATGTTTTGAAAAAACGCGACCGGTCCACTCCAGGATACTCTTCTATTCTGAGCGGAATCAGATCATACGCGACACAAACGAGATGGCATCCCAAAGCCTCTTTAGGCCATGACCAAACCTCTTCAAAGCACTCGAAGCTCAATATTGCGTCGAGCTTCCATGATGCCAAGTAAATTGGCTCGATCCCAGCTTCCCTCAGATGCGCATCACGATCATGGGTAACCCCAGGCACCGTGGAGAGATATGTCTCAAGAGGATAGCACATCGCAACGATGGTGCCATAATTGTACGAAAGCTGAACAACAGCATAGTATAAAACATCATCAGAGCTTCTGAAGCGAGATGAAATTTCACGAGCAACTCTCTGAACCCCACGAGGACGGGGAGATTGAAGATTCTGAGCCCAAACCCCTATCGAAACACTCATCTTGTTCTTCCTAGATACGAAAAATAGATCAGGAATTTCTCTAAAATACTTTATAGCATTATCATAATGCCATCCCTCATATCTCTGCCTCTCTATCTCTGTGCCGACATCTAAAAACCTCGTCGGCACAGAGAATTTCATAAAATGCTATATATCACACCAAGGTGCTGCGTGATTTAAAGTTGAGCGGAGCATCGATAGAAATGATATCCACAGAATTTATCTTCATATATCCATTTTCACTCGACTTCTGGACCTGCAAAACCTTATAAACAACTTCGCAATCTTTATGAACAAGAGCCATCATATCCCGACAATCCTGGGAGAACAATTTGGCTGTTTCATAAAATTTCGTCTGTATTGTTCCATTGACCCATATCTCGGAAGCAACGACACAGTCTTTTGCGTCCAGGGAAAGGACGAAAAGATAACGGCCTCTGGATAGTTTCATTCGGAATGTAGAGTAAACAACTCCCTGGGAATCGACTTCAACCTCAGCTTTTAGTGGATCAAGACTGCAGATCTTTCTTTTCTGAACGGGATTGTGAAGATTATATCTTCCAAGCGCAGAAGCATGAATGGCAATTACATTTCGAATCGTGGTCCCTTCAAGATAGTCATTCGATGAACGAACGGCATGAAGACCTGCAGAATCGAATATCTTATAATCCATGTCTGACAACAGCTCTAGGCACCTGTCGTCCCCAACATTCTGCTCAAGAATAAGCACGGGCTTCTTTTCAGAAATTGTCTTCTTAAATCCACGAAGAGCATAATATTCACTCCCCTCGATATCCATCTTTACAACATCAGGGAGCATTGAATGCTCTGCAACGAAATCGTCCAGCGCAAGAGACCGACCAACCCTGATGGCATGCGGGTCACTAGCTTCATCAGAGCAAACACGGGAAGCTGCCGGCGCGATGCTGTTATGACTCAAATACATGTTAAGATCACTTTCTTCCCAAATGATCTTATTAACGATAAACGTATTTGTTAGATGACTGCGAATCATGTTCCAAGTGAGTTGCGAAAGGATATGCTGATTTCCTTCAAACAACACCACTTTTCCCCGAGGACCAGTCAATCGGGCCATGATGATGGCGAGTCCACCGATAAAGGACCCTACATCGAAGCATGTATCCCCAGGCTGAACCAGTTCCTGCAGTGCAATATTAACGTTCGGCTCAGAACAATGAGATTCCCACCAGCGGGCGATGGACGGGCGCTCAAAGGCATATCGCGTCATGGCTCCATCGAAGAGCGCCTCGAAATCTCCTGCAAACTCGGTCATTCCTGCCTCTCTTTTCATCAACATGCTGGGCGTTATTAAGATAGAACTCTTAAAAGCGATACCTATACGCTCATTTCATGAAATTTTCTATTCTCTACCTTGATCGCAGCGTGATCGATCATTGACAGGAGCACCCCAGGTTGATGGAATTTTAGCCAACTTTTCTGGATCTCCAACGCTTCGGCGCGAAGTGCATCATAGTTTTCAACAACATCTCTTACTGCCAGAAGCAGGCTCATATGATCGTCCGCGATACATTCCCGCCCCCCTCCGTGCCGCTTGAGCTGAGAAGCCATCCATGTGCCACGGGACACGACAGCAGGCTTACCAAGTGCAATTGCCTCTGTGTAGATTCCTGAAGTTTGGCGATAATAGTTCGAAAGAGCATATGGAATAAGAAAAACATCAATTGTCCCTATGAAATTTCGATAGCTCTCCGGACCCATTATCTCTTTGTAAAGTACCACGTTCCTGCATTGCTCGAGTTGAGCCATCGCGGTCTGAAAAAATTCAGCTCGCGGATTCAAGCAGTAGGCATGAAGATGGAATTCGACCGGGCGGGATGGTGGGCGTTTTTCCATAAAACGCGCAACAAAAGGCAGTAGATGGAAGCCTTTATGTATCCGGGCTTCGCCAGAGTATCCGATGCGCAATGGAGCGCCTGCAATAGGATTGGAACTAGCAACATGCGAGATTGTATGTGGAATTGGCGCCAAATCTATATTTAAAGATGTCAATTCTTCATATTCAGCAACGAGTTGCTCTGAATCAGCCAGAAGGTAAAAATTCTTAGAAGTCACACTTCCTTCAATACGGGCAAAAGCATCCCTATAGTGATCAATTGCATGGTCATACAAGTTTGGCTCAGGAAGACCTGTGAAGTGGAATATCATTGTCACAAAAGGCCTCTTCTCACTAGGCAAACTTTCTACCCAATCCACAACCCCTCTAATACCCCAGTGCTTAATGGTATTTATAATAATCATATCATTGCTGGAGATATCGAACATCTGATTGAGCTTGCTCAAATCTCTAGCCAATGCATATTCGTGCGATGCACGGATAGCATCATAGTTTTCCTTTGTCGACAAACCGAGAGGTTGGCCTACATTACGCTCATCGCACCAATAAGTAAGAAGCGGAATTGTGCCAGTTTCCTCAATCAGCTGCTTTTCTGCAGCCAAGTTCCCGATAAGTATTGCTTTTTCCCCTCGAGCCTCCACAATATCTTTCAATGGTTTAAAATATTCATAACAATGACCGGAATACATTATGAGAGACTGATCAACAAAAAAGTACCTTTTCTTGCGATTTTCTGCCATTTTTTACTCTCCTCAAAATAAATTTCCCGTTTATCTTGGGAACGATTCGTTAAATTTCATTGAAGTTTTATATATTTTTGCAATCTCAACCTATAATTAAATCCCCCGAAGCTTGGAAGTAAATTTTACCGGCATTTAACCGTACATTCAATCCCTAATTCTTTTGCGCCCTTAAGCTACTTAGCAATCGCGAAATACATAAAATATCAATATAGATTAATTGATATTCGTCGTCTATATAAAAAACAGAGAATATAGATATTCTCATATATTATATAAATAAAACATTACAGAAACAATCTCATTGATATAGTCTGGATACATGCTTTAGCAGGATGCGGAACAAGGGCTATTTGCGGCAGTTTGGTCNTGCCTTGGGCGAAACCTCCAGCACGATGGCGTCGAGGGGGGAGTCGAGCTGGACCAGCGACTGGCGCTTGCGCGCCTTGGTCAGCTGCTCGCGCACCGCCTCGCGCTCGTTGCGCTGGGTGGTCAACTCTTCGATGATCTTGCCGTTCCACTGCTGGATGAAGACGTCGCGCTCGGCCAGCAGGGCCTGCAGGTCGTGGCGGTTGCCCTGCAGCTCGTTCTGGTTCAGGACCAGGTTGCGTTCGATGTCGATGCGGTCGCTGGTGGCCTGCAGCAGGTTCAGCTTGCTGCCGACCTGGGTGGCCAGCAGCGTGGACCGCATGGTCTCGATCTCGCGCAAAAAGCCGGAATATGTTCGTTTTTCCGCGTCCTGCTAGACGGTTCGGCCGCCGTTCTACGTCTTGCGGACTGGCAACCGAACCATAAGCCCTGCTGTCATTTCCCTACCGTCAACCCATATCCGAAACGACGGGTTTCGGGTTGTTTGCCTTTGCCACCATCGGCTCCAAAGCCGGCAGGTGCAGGATCTGCCTCAGGGTCATCGCTCCCGCCACGTCCTTGTGCACCGCCAGCACCAGCTTCTCGGTGCCGCCGTCCGATGGAGCCAGCGGCGGGCGGCGGTTCACGATCACGATGTCGCCGTCATTCATCATCCGGGCGGTGGGGCCGAAATAGCCGGGCGCCAGCACCGTCGCAATATCGTCCCGGGTTCCGACGCCCCAGACCGTGAACCCCAGCGAACCGGGAAGCTCGGCGATCGGTTGGACATGGGTATAGGGGGTCATCATCGCTGCAACTCCATGCGGATTGATGCGCAAGGAATAAATACATGCGATAGGATGATGATCAACAAAACACAGAAAAATCCCGTCTCATCAGACGGATAGCCTCCCCGGCGCCGGACAGGACGCCGGCAGGACCGGGGAGGGAGCAGGGAAGGAACCGGGGATCGTATCCCCGGTTCCTTCCCGGCCGGACTATGCTGTCGCCACCAGCTTGGGGTTCTTCTTCCACTCCTCCATGATCACCTGGGCCTTGTGGCGGTCCTCGCTGGTCAACTCCACCCCCAGCGCATGCGCCTTGGCCTCCAGACCGTCGCGCTCCGGACCGGGTTGGGTGGCGGCGGCGGCCATGATGGTCCAGACATAGGCCTGGATGGGATTGTAGGCCTTGCCCTCGCGGCTGGCGTAGAGCGCGCCCAGGTTGGTCATCGCGCCAACGTGGCCCTGCGCCGCGGCCTTGCGCAGCCAATCCACCCCTTCCACCAGCTCCGGCCGGCCGCCCCAGCCATGGGCCAGCATCAGGCCCAGATTGACCTGGGCACCGACATTGCCCTGCATCGCCGCCTTGCGGTACCAGACCGCGGCCTCGGCATGGTCGGGGGCGCCGGCCAGCCCGTTGGAATGGATCAGGCCAAGGTTGAACTGGGCGTTGACGTTGCCCTGCTCGGCCGACAGGCGGCACCATTTCAGGGTTTCGCGGTAATCCTTGGGAACGCCGTGCCCGCGGGCATGAAGCAGGCCGAGATTGACCTGCGCCACCGGATGGCCCTGCTCCGCCGCCTGCCGGTAGAATTCCGCCGCACGGGCCGGTTCTGCCTCCACCCCGGTGCCATGTTCGTAGATGATGGCAAGCGCGAGCTGGGAATTGACGAAGCCCTGGGCAGCGGCCCGTTCGTACCAGACGAGCGCCTGCCCGATGTCGCGCTCCACCCCCTGGCCGTTGGCGTAGAGGGAGGCGAGAGCGTGCTGGGCCACGGCATAGCCCTGTTCGGCCGATCTCCTGTACCAGTCGGCGGCAGCGGCATGGTCCTGCGGCACCCCCTGCCCGAAGGCATGGAGCAGGCCCATATGGTGCTGCGCCTCGGCATGGCCGGCTTCCGCCGACAGCCGGTACCAGTGCAGGGCCTGGGCGATGTCAGGCGTGATGCCGAGACCATTGGGATAAAGCAGGGCCAGATTGGCCTCGGCCGCCGCCGGATTGGCCTTGGCGACGGTCTTGTACCAGCGCACCGGCAGGGCGCTATCCTGAGGCGCGCCTTCGCCGTTGGCGTAACACAGGGCGAGCGAGAACTGCGCCTCCCTGTGCCCCTGGTCGGCCGCCTTGCGGAACCAGTGGGCGGCGTCGCCGAAATCGCGCACCACCCCATGGCCGCGGGCATAGAGCTGGCCCATGCGGTATTGCGCCTCGGCATCGCCCCGGTCGGCCAACGGCATCCAGTTGGCCACGGCGCCGGCATAATCCTCCGCCTCGAAGGCGGCGAGACCCTGCTGGAAATCCGGCTTGCGGGAACCGGTGGATTTGCTTCGCTTCAACAGCTTGCCGAACAAGATCAGGGCTCCCGCAGGCTTTCGTCGACTCCGCGCAGGATCGGGCGGAGGAAATAGGTGATGATGCGGCGCTCGCCGACCTTGATGTCGGCCGTCAGCGGCATGCCGGGGATCAGGCGGAAATTGGAAGGCACATTGTCCAGCGTGGTGGTCAGCAGCTTGATCCGCGCCCGGTAGAAAAGCGCACCGGTCGCATTGTTGTTGCTGTCCTTGTTGGAGAAGGAGTCCTCGCTGATCGTCGTCACCTCGCCGTCGAGCGCCCCGTGCTGCATGTACGGGTAGGCATCGAGCTTGACGCGCACCTTGTCGCCGACCTGGACGAAGGCGAGGTCGCGGGCATCGATGTTGGCCTCGACCTCCAGCGGAGAGCCGACCGGCACCAGGGTGAAGAGCGCCTCGGCCTCCTTGGCGATGGAGCCGGGGGCTGCCTTGGGCGAAACCTCCAGCACGATGGCGTCGAGGGGGGAGTCGAGCTGGACCAGCGACTGGCGCTTGCGCGCCTTGGTCAGCTGCTCGCGCACCGCCTCGCGCTCGTTGCGCTGGGTGGTCAACTCTTCGATGATCTTGCCGTTCCACTGCTGGATGAAGACGTCGCGCTCGGCCAGCAGGGCCTGCAGGTCGTGGCGGTTGCCCTGCAGCTCGTTCTGGTTCAGGACCAGGTTGCGTTCGATGTCGATGCGGTCGCTGGTGGCCTGCAGCAGGTTCAGCTTGCTGCCGACCTGGGTGGCCAGCAGCGTGGACCGCATGGTCTCGATCTCGCGCACCACCTTCAGCCGCTCGTTCAGATGGACGCGGTCCATCTCGTACTTGGCGACGTTGGACTGCAGGCGTGCGAGCTTCTCCTCGTAATTCTCCATCTGCGACTGGTACTGGGCCTGCCGCTCCCGCCACAGCGACTGCTGCAGCGTGCCGTAGCCGTAGCGGTCGATGCCGCCGACGAAGGGCTTGCCGTCATGCTCGGCCTCCAGCCGGGCGATCATCGCGTCGGCGTTGGCTAGGCGGGATTCCAGCTGCTGGACGTCGGCCTGGGTGAAGGTCGGGTCGAGCGTGGCAAGCACCTGGCCCTGGCGCACGACGTCGCCGGGACGGACCAGGACCTGCTTGATCGCCGCCATCTCCAGCGGCTGGACCATGACGTTGGGCTCGGTCGAGATGATCTTGCCCTGCGAGGCGACGATCTTGTCCAGAAAGGACAGCGACGCCCAGGCGATCAGGCCGATGACGAACAGCGCCAGCAGATGCAGGGTGATGCGCGCCAGAAACGGATCGGGGGCGTTCTGGATCGCCTCTGTGTCCTTTTGGAAGGCGCCGATGGCCGCCTTTCCCCGCGCCTTCGACCGCTTGTCCAGTGACTGGGCCGGCCCCCGCGGCGCCGCGTCGTTGGCGGGAACGCGCGTCGTCTCAATTTTCGCAAGCTTCTGTGCGGTCAAGGGACGCGCTCCTAGATGTGCCGGTTCTGCTGGTGCCAGAGATGCTGGTAGATGTCGCAGCGTTCCAGCAGCTCGTCATGCTTGCCGCTGTCCACCACCTTGCCGCGGTCCATCACCAGGATGGTGTCCGACGGAACCAGCGACGACAGCCGGTGCGAGATGATGATGACGGTGCGGCCGCGGGCGATGTTCATCAGATTGGCCTGGACGATGGCCTCGCTTTCGGCATCGAGCGCCGAGGTCGCCTCGTCCATGATCAGGATCTTCGGGTTGGTCAGCAGGGCGCGGGCGATGGCGAGACGCTGGCGCTGACCGCCGGAGAGGTTGGACGAGCCTTCCTCCAGCATGGTGTCGAGGCCCTTGGGCAGCCGCTCGACGAATTCGTCGGCGCCGGCCAGATGGATGACCTTCAGGATCTCCTCGGTCGTCGCCCCTGGCTTCGCGGCGGAGACGTTCTCGCGGATGGTGCCGGTGAACAGGAAATTGTCCTGCAGAACGACGCCGATCGAGGCGCGCAGATGGTCGAGGTCGTATTCGCGCAGGTCCCGTCCGTCGATGCGGATCAGGCCTTCCTGCGCCCGGTGCAGGCCCTGCAGCAGCCGGGTCACGGTCGTCTTGCCCGAGCCCGAGCGGCCCATCACGCCGAGGATGGTGCCTTCGGAGGCGGTGAAGGAGACGCCGTCGAGCGCCGGCGGAGACGAGGGGGCATAGCGGAAGCGCACCTCCTGGAACTCCACCATGCCGCGCAGCGGCGTGCGCAGGCCGCGGCCGGTGCGTCCCTCCTCCGGAGGATGGTTCATGATCGAGCCCAGCATCTGGACCGAGATCGACACCTCCTGGAACTGCTGGACCAGCTGGGCCATCTGCAGCAGCGGCTGGGTGACGCGGCCGGCCAGGATGTAGAAGGCGATGAGCGCGCCCATCATCAGCTCGCCGTTCAGCGCCAGATAGGTGCCGAGGCCCAGCAGGCAGGCCATCATCAGCTGGTTCAGCGGCTGGGCCACCGTCTGGCCGATGATCATGATGCGGCCGACGTCGAAGCGCTGTTCGGCGGCGCGGGCGACGCGGTGGTCCCACTCCTGCTTCTGGCGGGAATCGAGCGCCAGCGACTTCACCGTGCGCATGCCGTGGATGTTCTCGATCAGGAAGGATTGCTGGCGGATTTCCGCCTGGTACAGCTCCTTCAGCCGGCCTTTGATCAGCGGGATCATGATGCCGATGTTGATCGCCATCAACACGGAGAAGGCCAGGACCAGCACCGTCAGCGGCACGCTGTACATGAACATGATCGGCAGGAAGATGACCAGCGAGACCGTGTCCAGCAGCGTCATGAAGAGCTGACCGGTCAGGAAGTTGCGGATCCGCTCGGCCTGCTGGACGTTCTTGACGATCTCGCCCGACGACACCCGCTCGAAATAATGCATCGGCAGGCCGACGAGCTTGTTGAAGACCTGGACGTTCATCTTCGCGTCGATCTTCTTCGTCGCGTAGAGCATCAGGTACTGGCGCAGGTAGGAGAAGGCGGTCTCGAACAGGATGACGCCGACCATGCCGACCATCAGGACGCTGAGCGTGCCCAGACTGCGGTGGACCAGCACGCGGTCGATCACCAGCTGGAAGAAGATCGGCACGGCTAGCGCGAACAGGCTCATCAGGATCGCCGCGATGCCGATGTCGCGGAAGATGCGCTTGTGCCGCAGGATCTCCACCAGGAACCACTTCAGGCCGAAGGGCTGCTCGGTGTCGGTCAGGCCGTAGTCGCGCTTCAGCAGCACCACCTCGCCGGCCCAGGCCTGGCTCAGGCGGATACGGTCGACCGGCAGGATCAGCTCCTGGCCGGCCAGGGGATCCTGCAGGATGGCGACGTCGGTGTCGCCCTGCTTGCCGAAGCCGACCACCACCATGGAATTGCCGTTGCGCAGGCGCAGGATGGCGGGAAAGGCGTCCTGGAGCTTGCCCAGATCCTCCCACTCCAACGTCGTCGCCTCGGCCTTCAGGCCGATGGACTTGGCCACCCGCAGGAGACGGGCGGTGTCCAGCTCCTCGTTCCCGATGACGTTGCTGTGCTGAAGCCGCTCGGCCGAGACGTCGAGGCCACGCTGGCGCGCGACGGCAGCCAGGGAATGCAGCCCGGTATGGGCGCAGGGGACTTCCGCAGCAAGGGTCATGGGAACCGCCGTGAGAAATGTGGAATGCGTCGCAAAAGCAAGGTCTTCATACCGTTCGGTCACCCGGTTTTACCGACCATCCGCTCCTGGGTCCGGGGCGCGACGAAGCATGGTGCCTCCGCCACTTGCGGATGATGCACGACCACGCGATTCCGCTGGAATAGCAGAAGAGGCACGACAGCGGCAAGCCATCTGTCCCGGGGGGCATCCGCCATCCATCATATGTCCCCGCCCCCCTGTGTCCGTTGTGGCACATTCGCTGGAGGCGAGATGCCGCTTGCGGACCTTGCGCCGTCATTGCTATCGACCGGCGGACGGCCCTCGTGCCGACGAAGACCGAAAAAGCCAAGCGGGCAGTCCGATGAAAAAGCCTTCACGCAAGCAGGCCAAGGCCAAACGCCCGGCCGGTCTGCCCCCCTCCCCACGGAACGTGGGGCCGGCTGCCCCCCCCCCGGCGTCGGACGCCGGTTTCGGCCGGGCACTGACGCTGCACCAGGCAGGCCGGACGGCCGAGGCCGAGGCCGGATACCGCACGGTTCTGGCCGCCGATCCGGGCCACGCCAACGCCAACAACAACCTCGCCATCATCCTGCGCGCCCGCGGCGACTGGGAGGAGGCGCTGGGCTGCTACCGCCGGGCGCTCACCCGCAACGCCGGCGATCCCTTCGTCCACAGCAACCACGGCTGCCTGCTGCTGGACATGGGCCGGATCGCGGAGGCGGAGGAGGCGCTGCGCACCGCCATCCGGCTGAAGCCCGACTATGCCGAGGCCCATTTCAACCTGGCGAACATCCTGCGCAAGCGCGGCGAGCGCGAGGCGGCCAAGGCGGCCTATGGCGAGGCGCTGCGCCTGAAGCCGGACATGGCGCCGGCCCTGTGCAACCTGGGCGACCTGCACAAGGGAGCGGTCGAGCTGGCCCGCGCCGTGGACTGCTTCGTCGCCGCGCTGAAGGCCGACCCGAAGTCGGCCGAGGCCTGGAACAATCTGGGCGAGACGCTGAAGGAGATGGGCCGGATCGATGAGGCGATCGGCGTCTTCCAGAAGGGTCTGGAGGCCCACCCCAACCACGCCCTGATGCATTCCAACCTGCTGCTGGCCCTGCACTACACCCCGGCCGTCCCGCCCGAGACCATCTTCAAGGCCCATGCGGTGTGGGCGCAACGCCATGCCGATCCGCTGCTGCCCGCCGGCAAGCGCCACGCCAACCCGCGCGATCCCGAACGCCGCCTGCGCGTCGGCTATGTCTCGCCGGACTTCTGCGCCCATTCCGTCGCCTTCTTCGCCGAACCGCTGATCCGCGAGCATGACCGCGACCGGTTCGAGGTGTTCTGCTACCATGCCGCCACACGCTCGGACGTGGTCACCGAACGGCTGAAGGGACTGGTGGAGGGCTGGCGGTCCGTGGCCGGAATGGACGACGCGCGCGCCGCGGCGCTGATCGAGCAGGACGGCATCGACATCCTGGTCGACCTGACCGGCCACACCGCCAACAACCGCCTGACCCTGTTCGCCCGCAAGCCGGCGCCGGTCCAGGTCAGCTGGCTGGGATATCCCGACACCACGGGCATGCGCGCCATCGACTGGCGCTTCAGCGACGCCATCGCCGAGCCGCCGGGCGAGGCCGACCGGCTGAGCGCCGAGCGCATCGTCCGCCTGCCGCACGGCTTCCACAGCTACCGCCCGCCGGTGGACGTCGCCCCGCCGGCCGAGCCGCCGTCGCGCGCCAACGGCCATGTCACCTTCGGCTCCTTCAACAACACCTCGAAGGTGACGGGGGAGGTGGTGCGCGTCTGGTCGGAGATCCTGAAGCGGGTTCCGAACTCCCGCCTGATCGTCAAGAGCGCCCAGATGGGCGACGAGGAGACGCGCCGGCGCTACCTGAACACCTTCGTCCAGTGCGGGATCGATGCCGGCCGCATCGAGCTGCTGGCCCGGATCGACGCCGCCGACGGGCATCTGCGCGCCTACGACCGCATCGACATCGCCCTCGATCCCTTCCCCTACAACGGCACCACCACCACCTGCGAAGCCTTGTGGATGGGTGTGCCGGTGGTGACGGTGACGGGCGCCAGCCATGTCTCCCGCGTTGGCGCCAGCCTGCTGACCCATTGCGGCCTGACCGACCTGGTGGCATCCGACGAGGCTGGCTACATCGCCACCGCGGTGGCGCTCGCAACCGATGCGGGCCGGTTGACGGAGCTGCGCCGGACCATGCGCGACCGGCTGAACGCCGCTCCGCTGACCGACTACAAGGGCTTCGCCCAAGGGGTCGAGGCGGCCTACCGCGCCATGTGGCGCGACTGGGCGGCCAAAGGGTGATGAGCGGAAAGGCAGTGGACGGGACGGCGGCGGCCCATGCCGATACCGCCGCCACCGGCTTGGCTCTGCCGGATGACGATGGCCGGCTGATCCTGGTGAAGGAACTGCACGGTCATTCCGGCTGCCGGCTGTTGCTGCTGCGGGAGCGCGATTGCGATGCCTACCGTGTGCGCAAGATCTCCGGCTCGGCCGGTTACGACTCACGGCTTCGCGACCAGCGGCACAAGCAGTGCGAGATGGCGGCGTTGGGCCTGCCCTGCCCGGCGGTGCTGAAGGAGGGGCTGCTGGACGGTGGCGACCTGGCCGGACGCTACTGCTTCGACATGGAATATGTGCAGGGTCAGAACCTGGGGGATGTGCTCGAACATGGCGACAGCGCCCTGTTCGATACGGTCGCCGGTTCGCTTGCCGCCACGCTGCGCGGACTGGCGGCAACCACGTCCGGTTGCCTGCCCCCAGGCCTGTTCCTGGACAAGATCGCCGCCATCGCCGCCACCATCCCGCCCTGCCTGGAAAGCGGCAGGGATCCGGGTCGGATGCGGGAGGCGATCAGCGAGACCGCCACCCATCTCGCCGCCCAGGACTGGAGCGGCATCCCCGCCTCCCAGGGGCATGGCGACATGACGGTGGAAAACGTGCTGCGGCGTCCGGACGGCACGCTCTGCTTCATCGATTTTCTCGACGGGCCGCTGAACTCCTGCTGGCTCGACGTCGCCAAGCTGCACCAGGATCTGCAGGGCCACTGGTTCCTGCGCAACCTGCCGGACGAGCAGCGATCCGGTCCGCGCGGCCGTGGTCTGCGCATTGCCGCCGCGAAACTGGCCGCATTGCTGCACAGTCGGCTCCACCCTCTGTGGCCCGACCTGCACGGGCGGTTGCGGGTGCTGACCCAATTCCAGCTTTTCCGTATCGTGCCCTACTGCCGGTCGGACGAGATCCTTTCCTTCGTCCTCCAGCGCATCCGAGACATCGACAAGGACGCGACCTTCCCATGAGCGGATACACCATCCTCCTCCCGGCCGCCGGACGGTCGAGCCGTTATCCCAACATGCGGCCGAAATGGATGCTGTCGACACCCGACGGCGCCTTGATGCTGCGCCAGGCGCTGGAGTCGCTGGCGGGCGTCGCCCGCAGCCGTGTGGTCGTCGGCATCCTGCGCGAGCATGAGGAACGCTATGCCGCCACCGCCGGGATCCGCCGCGCCCTGGGCGAGCAGGTGGAGATCGTCGTCTTCGACGAGGTGACGCGCGGTCCGGCCGAAACCGCATATGAGATGATTCGCCGCGCCGGGGTCGATGGGCCGGTCATCATCAAGGATTCCGACAGCTGGTTCTCGCTGCCGGCCGCGCCGGAAGGCAGCAACTTCGTCTGCATCGCCGACCTGCGGCGCAATCCCGGGATCACCAACGTCGCCGGCAAAAGCTTCGTCTCGCTCAACGAGCAGAGCATCGTCGTCAACATCTGGGAAAAATCGGTCGAGTCCAACTTCATCAGCGTCGGCGGCTATGTCTGGAACTCGGCCAAGCAATATTGCGACATCTTCGATGCGTTGATGCGCAACGACCGCAACAGCGAGATCTTCATCTCGCATTTGATCTCCCAGGCGGTTCTGGACGGCTCGGTGTTCCTGGGCGTGGAGGTGGACGGGCTGGTCGATGCCGGCACCCTGCGTGAATGGACCGATCTGCAACGGCGGATGCGCACCTTCTTCCTCGATTTCGACGGGGTCATCGTCAAGAACAAGGGGCAGTATTTCCCGCCCTACTGGACCGATCCCGACGAACCGATCGCCGAAAACGTGGAATCCCTGCGCCGCCTGCAAGCCGAAGGCGCCCAGTTCGTCTTCGTCACCGCCCGCCCGGAAGAGCTGCGCGCCAAGGTCGAGGCGGTGCTGCGCGAGGCCGGACTGTCCTGGCACGCGCTGGTGATGGGGTGCCACCATGGTCCGCGGGTGCTGGTCAACGACTTCGCCCCGTCCAATCCCTACCCGTCCGCCGAAGCGGTGAACATCCCCCGCAATGTCGGTCGCCTGTCGGATTTTATCGCCGGAGCCTGATACCCGGTCATCGATGATGACCGCCGGTCCCCGCCCCGACTGGCGCGGCGGCGGCCCATGCCGCCGAAGCTTCCGATCCTGGCAAGTCAAGGATCGGAAGCCGCTGGCATGAGGCCTCGGGCCTGAGCTGGAGGAACAGGATGAGCACGCTTCAGATCGTCTTTTGCGGACAGATACGCACGCCGAAACTGTTCGAACTGTCGCTTCGCCAAGTGGCCGGAATGATCGAGCGCGGCCAGGTCGCCGGCGCGGTGATCGCCACCTGGCCAAGTGAGATCGACGCCCATGCATCGCTGTTCGAGAGGTTGCGGCACCCGGCCATCCGGCTGGTCAAGGTGAACCCGCCGTCGGGCGTGACCGTGCCGCACAGCTATTTTCACCAGATGACCCTGCTGCATGGAGCCTTGCGGGTTTTGCCGGCCGACGCGCTGGTGCTGAAGACCCGGCCGGACATCCTGTTCGATCTGCAAGACCTGCCAGCCCTGGTGCAGCGCCTGCTGGATGCGCCGCCGCCGCCCCGCGCGCCCTTCGTCTTCGAGCGCCGGGTCTGGGTGCCCCAGTTCGAAGCGACAGCGCCTTTCTGCATGAACGACCTGGTGTTCCTGGCCACCCGCCACGACGCCATGCAGCTTTGCAACTTCGACATGTCTTTCGAGCTGAACAATTTCTTCCTGGATCAGCCGGAGCAGCGCCTTCCCGAAGTTCCATCCTCCGCGGAAATCCGACGGTATCTATATCCGTTCCGCCAGAAATTTCCTCTTCTTGAGGAGTATTCCGAGGTGATTCACTTCACATATGGAGGACAGCCAAGAAGAAATGATGTCATGAATTACAATATTTCCAGCCAAATATACTGGGATTACATTGCTATTTATCTATGGATAATAAATAATTATTTCTTGATAGGAAGACCGAATTACAATGGAAGAGTTTCATTGGTAAGAAGAGAGAAGGAAACCGAAAATGGAGTTGGATTGGAAGGGGTGGATTATTGCTTTAACGCCATAAACCCAACGGACTTTATCGACAACTACCGCTTCCGGTGCGATGTCTTGGGGATGTTGTACTGTAGTACCCAGGAATGGACCGACGCCATCTTCTCCGGAAGGATGAGCGATCCGTCAGCCCGCACATTGATCCTGGATCGGGTTGAGGCGGCGCGAACATTCAGCCCCTCTCCCGAACGGCGAGAGTTGTTCCGCCGTTACCGTACAGGCTTGCTCGCTGCGGCCGGACTGGAGAAGACCCTAGGCTTTTGATTTTTCGTGCGGTCGGCCGGTCAGGATCAGGCACGAAGTCCCCCGATCCTGGCCGGTGAACCGGTCACAGACCCCGCAGGCCTCCGCGGTCGGCGGTCTCCAGGAACCAGCGGTAGGTGGCGGCGAAGCCGTCGCGCAAGGCCGTGGGGGCGGTCCAGCCCATCTCCGTCATCCGGCTGACGTCCATCAGCTTGCGCGGGCTGCCGTCCGGCTTGGAGGTGTCGTAGCGGAACTCGCCCTCATAGCCGACGACGTCGCGGATCAGTTCCGCCAGTTCGCGGATCGACACTTCGGTGCCGGTGCCGACATTGACGTGCGGTTCGTCCGAATAATGCCGGGCCAGGAAGAGCAGGCCGTCGGCCAGATCGTCGGCGAACAGGAACTCACGCTTGGGCGAGCCGGTGCCCCACAGCTCGACGAAAGGAAGTCCCTCCGTCTTGGCGCGGTGGATCTTGGCCAGCAGGGCGGCCGCGACATGGCCCCCTTGCAGGTCGAAATTGTCGTTCAGGCCGTAGAGGTTGGTCGGCATCGCCGAGATGAAGTCGCAGCCATACTGGCGCCGGTAGGCCTGGCACATCTTGATGCCGGCGATCTTGGCGATGGCATACCACTCGTTGGTCGGCTCCAGCGGGCCGGTCAGCAGGGAATCCTCGCGCATCGGCTGCTCGGCCAGCCGGGGATAGATGCAGGACGAACCCAGGAAGACCAGCTTCTTCACGGCCGTCCGGTAGGCACCGTGGATGATGTTGGTCTCGATCGCCAGATTGTCGTAGAGGAACTCCGCCGGCCGGGTGGAGTTGGCGAGGATGCCGCCGACGGTGGCGGCGGCGACGAAGACCAGGTCCGGCTTCGCTTCGGCCATCCAGTCCTCGACCTCCGACTGGCGGCGCAGATCGACGCGGTCGCGGCCGACGGTGATCAGGTCGCACGGCTCGCGCTCCAGCCGGCGGACGATGGCCGCCCCCGCCATGCCGCGATGGCCGGCCACCCAGACCCGTTTGCCCTCCAGGGAGAAATGCGTTTCCGTCCGCAACGTAAGCACCATGCCGCTATGAAAAGCCGCTGCTGTCGTAGCATCGGGCAGGCGGGGAATCCAGCCTGCTCCGCTCGACTTGACAAGCGCCGGCCCGGCGCGGGATCGTCCGGCCGCCTGCCGGGCGACCGCCCGGCAGCAGCCGACAGAGGACGCCGGAGCGGGCGGCCCAGCATTAAGGTTCCCATCATGATCCCGAACTTGGCTTTCACCTGGCAGCTCACGGAGGTCCACGGCTGGGGACTGGTGGGTGTCCACACAGCCCTCTACCTCGCCGACATGGGCCGGCCGCCCCTGCTGCTGGAAAAGCCGCTGATGGGCACACTGCGTCCGGAGAACCGGGCGAAGCTGCAGTCGCTGGAAGGCCCCTGCCAGCAGGTCGCCGCCATGGCCGACAATGCCAAGGGCCACATGCTGCTGCTGAAGGAGTTCGACGTCCTGCACGCGCTGGGCAACGGCTTCACCGCCGGCGGCCCGTCGGCGCGGTTCCGCGGCCGGCGCAACATCGGCGTCATCGCCTATGAGGACACCCGCTTCACGCCCGAGGTGATGGCCCGCGCCCGCCAGTACGACCGCATCGTCGTGCATTCCACCTACAACAAACAGCTTCTGGAGATCTGGGGCTTCGACAATGTCGGCCTCGCCTTCCAGGGCATCGACCCGACCGAGATGGTCGAGGCGGAACCGAGCGGCCGGTTCGGCGACCGCTTCGTGATCTTCTCCGGCGGCAAGCTGGAATTCCGCAAGGGGCAGGACATCGTCCTGGCCGCCTTCCTGCGCTTCCGTCAACGCCACCCGGATGCGCTTCTGGTCACCGCCTGGCAGAACGCCTGGCCGGAAGTCGGAATGACCATGGCGGAATCGCCGCTGGCGCCGAAGCCCCCCCGCGTCCTTCCCAACAACATGGTCGACGTGAAGAGCTGGGCGATGGAGAACGGCGCCGACGAGGCGGGTTTCCTCGATCTGGGCTTCCTCGGCCGCAACCAGATCGCCGGCGTGCTGGCCGACTGCCATGCCGCCGTCTTCCCCAACCGCTGCGAGGGGGCGACCAACCTCGTCGCCATGGAAGCGATGGCCTGCGGCGTGCCGGTGGTGCTGTCCAACAACACCGGCCACCGCGACCTGCTGAAGAGCGCGGCCCAGGGCGACGACCTGTGCCTGACGCTGGACCGGCAGGTTCCGGTCGCCGACCGCGACGGCAGCCGCTTCGGCTGGGGCGAATCCTCGGTCGACGAACTGGTGGAGGCGCTGGAGCGGCTCTATGCCGACCGCAGCGCCGCCAAGGCGCGCGCCGCCCGCGCCAAGGCCTTCATCCGCACCGAGCGCAGCTGGCGCGCCTTCGCCGAAGCCTTCGTCGAAGCGACGCGGTAAAAAACCGCCGGGCGCCCCGGATGGGAAGTCAGCGTCCCACCCCATCCAGCGCGTCGAGCAGGCGGCGCGCCGCGGCGTCCCAGGTGAAGTTGTCCCTCAGATGGCGGGAGGCATCGCGCCGTTCGCCCTCGGGATCGCGGACCACGCGGGACAGGATCTCGGCCGCCGCGTCCTCGTCCGGGTGCCACCAGTCCAGCCCATGGAAGGCCGGATAATAGTCGCTGCTGTAGGGCATCAGCGCCGGGCCGATGCCGCAGGGGATCAGGTGGGCGACCTCGTCGTTCAGATAGGCGGTGTAGGCGCTGTGCCGGGGTGCGATCAACCCGGCACCCAGGCATCCGGCCCGGGTGATCGGCAGATCCCACCCCTCGCCGTGCGACAGGCTGAAATAATGGGTCGCCATGGCATACAGCCCGGCGATGCCCTGCTCGTCGTAGCGGTCGGTCAGCAGGGCGATGGGGGCGGCCTCCTCCAGCCGGCGGCCAGTGGCATGCATGCCCTGCTCGACCAGCCGGCGCACCTCGCCTGCCAGGAACGCCCCGCCCTTGCCCACCTTCAGGATCAGGATCGCGTCGTCATCGGCGCGGGTGGCGCGCAGCCAGACCCGCAGAAGCCCGTCCAGGTTCTTGCGCGCGACGAAATCGGAGATGTTGAGCACGCGCACCCGGTAATCCATCACCGACCGGCCGCGCGGCCCCATGACGGTCGGCGGTGACGCTCCCGCGTCTGCCGGGTTGAGGGCGATGCCGGGCGGGCAGACGCGGATGCGGTCCTCCGGATGGCCGGCGGCGATCCAGGCCAGCCGTGAGGAGTCGGTCGGCACGATCACCAGATCATGCGCGCGGTTGCAGGCGGCGAAGGCCTCCGGGATCCGGGGACCTTCGAACATGGTGTAGTTGACGGTCGGCACGCCGGGGATCGGCTCGACCAGCGGCGGCGTCAGCACGCTGAGCGCCAGCCGTGGCCGCAACGGCCCGCCCAGCCGCCGCGCCGCCGCCTGCAGGATCGGGTCGGCGAAGGCAGGCCGCCAGCTCTCCTCGCCCGTCAGCCCGGCCAGTTGCAGGGGCTGGCCGCACTCCATCAGGCTGCGCACGAAATGCTGGGCGAAGTCGCCGTAGCCCGACAGCACGGAGAAGGGCGCACGCACCAGCAGCCCGTCCGGACATTGCGGCCGCCGGGCATTCTCGGCGATCCGGCGGTAGAGACGGGCGCGGGCCAGGAGGTCGGCGGCCTCCCCGGTCAGGCCGGCGCCATCCGGCGGCGCGGCCTCCACCAGCATCTCCTCGGCCAGATCGGGCCGGCCGAGCGACAGGCTGACTTTGGCCAGATTGCTGCGGGCATCGGCATGGTCGGGCCGGCCGGCCAGCACGCCGGCCAGGATTTCGGCCGCCTCGGCATGGGCACCGTTCGATATCAGCGACACCGCCAGCATCACCCGGCGGTCGGAATCATCGGGCACCAGCCGGACGGTGCGGCGCAGATGACGCGCGGCGCCGGCATAGTCGCCCAGCCCGTGCAGCAGGCTGCCCAAGCGGTCGTACGCCTCCGGACGCTCGGGCATCAGCACCGTCACCATGCGGAACTGGGCGGCAGCCTGCGTCCGGGCGCCCTTCGCCTGCTGAACCACGGCCAGATTTATGCGGCCCTGCAGGAAGGCGGGATCGAGGCCGACCAGCCGCACCAGCCGTTCCTCCGCCTCGTCCAGACGGCCAAGCTCGAACAGGATCGCACCGGCGAGATTGAGCGCGCTGCAGTCGCCGGGACTTTCACGCAAGACCTGTTCGACCAGGACCAGGGCTTCGTCGCGGCGGCCGGACCGGTACTGCTCGATGGCGCGCACGGTGTCTTGTCGCATGAAGCGGATATCCACTGGCTTGGCGGAAGGGAGCGAACGAGGGCGGACGGCGCGATTCTTGGGAAATGCGCTCTTCCGGGTTGCGGCCATAGCACGGTGTGTTTTTGCGGGTCAACCGGGGGGCGCCGGCTTCCGGAATTGCAATCGGCCCCGTCCGCCAGCCATAAAGGCGCCCGACCAAGGCCGAAGGCCCCATGCCCGTCGCGAGCCGCTCCATGATCCAGCCGCAGCCCTTCCTTATCCGTGCCGTTCACGCCCACCAGACCGACAGGCTGGACGAGGCCCGCCGGCTCTACCGCATGACGCTCGCCATCGAGCCCGCGCAGTGCGACGGGCTGCAGCTGCTGGGGCTGGTGGAGAAGCGGTTCGACCGGAACACCGACGGGGTGGCGCTGATGCGCCGCGCGCTGCGGCTGCTCCCGGATTTCACCACGGTGCGGCAGAACCTGTGCCGCACCCTGCAGGGAATCGGCGACCACAACGGCGCCCTGGCCCTGCTTCGGCAACTGACTGCGGAACTTCCCGACGATGCCGAGACCCTGTACCAGCTGGGCGGCACGCTCCTGCGGCAGGAGCGGCGGCAGGAGGCCGCCGGGCCGTTGCGCCGGGCCGCCATGCTGCGCCCGGACCATCTGGATACCCGCATCGCGCTCAGCGACGCGCTGCTGCTCCACCCCGCCTCGCAGCGGGCGGAGTTCGAGGAGTCGCTGCTCAACGCCCGGGCCGCGGCCATGCTGGACCCCGGCAACCCGGTGACCCATCTGCAGGTCGCCCTGGTGCTGGAGGAGATGGCCTGCGCGGCGGAGTCGCTGGCGGCCTGCCGCCGGGCCCTGCGCCTGCGGCCGACGATGACCGACGCCCGCCACATCGCCGGCATCAACCGGCTGCGGCTCGGCGACTTCGTCGGCGGCATGGCCGATTTCGAAGCGCGCAAGAACAATGTCTGGTTCCAGGCCGACGGCATCCCGGTCCCGATCTGGGACGGCCGGCCGCTGCCCGACGACACGGTGGCCCTGGCCGCCGAAGGCGGCTGGGGCGACATGATCCATTTCGTCCGCTACGTCACGCAGGTCGCCCGCATCTGCGGCGAGGTGGTCGTGGTCTGCCCACCGCGGCTGCAACGGCTGCTGTCGACCGTGCCCAATCCCGGCAACATCCGCTTCAACCCGGAACACATGCCTCCGATCAGGGCGCGGGCGATGTTCCTCAGCCTGCCCCATCTTCTGGGATCGACCGCCGACAGCGTGCCCAACCGCCCCTACCTGTCGGCGGACCCCGAGCGGGTGCGGCTGTGGACGGACCGGCTGTCCGGGCTGGGCGGCCTGCGCGTCGGGCTGTGCTGGAGCAACGGCGACGCCACCCGCGACGCCGATCCCAAGCGCTCCGTCCCCTTCGAGTTCGTCCGCCCGCTGGCCGCCATCCCCGGCGTCAGCCTGGTGGACCTGCACAAGCAGGACAACGACGCCAAGCGCCTGGGGGACGCCGACGAGGCGCTGCTCCACCGGCTGGGGCCAGATTTCGACGCCGGACCGGACGCCTTCCTCGACACCGCGGCGGTGATGAAGACGCTGGATCTGGTGATCGCCATCGACAGCTCCGTCCTGCATGTCGCCGGCGCGCTGGGTGTCCCGACCTGGCTGCCGGCGCCCTACCGGATGGACTGGCGCTGGATGAACGATGCGGAGCGGAGCATCTGGTACCCGTCCTTGCGGATCTACCGCCAGGACCGCCAATGGGACTGGTCCGGTTCGATGGCCCGCATCGCCCGCGACCTCGCCCGCGCCGCCGGGGCGAAGGCCGCCGGGCTGCCGCCGGACCTGCTGCCGGCCATGTGAGGGCACGGAGGGCGCCCGCCCCCGTTCAGCGCTTGCGAGCCGCGAAGATGATGGGGGTTTCCCAATGCAGGCGCCGGGCGAGCCAGATCGCCGGCTCCAGCAGGCCGGAGCGGTGGACGAAGGTGACGATGCGCTTGGCGACCGACAGCGCCGCCCAGTCGCCGAAGCCCAGCGTGCGCAGGCGCTGCTCGAACACGCCCCAGCCCCAGTCCAGCACCTCCAGCCGGCCGGGATGACGGCCGAGCCAGCGGTCGAACCAGGGGCGGTCGATCAGGTTGAGGGTATCGACATAGGACGGATCGCGCCCGAACAGCCGGACATAGAGCTTGGCCAGTCCGGCCGGCATCCGCGGCAGCCACAGGATGCCGTAATGCCCCTCCCACCAGGAGCCGTAGTTGGGCACGACGATCAGCAGCAGCCCGCCCGGCTTCAGCACGCGCAGCGCCTCGTCCAGCACCGCCGCCGGGTCGCCGACATGCTCCAGCACGTTGGAGGAATAGACGATGTCGAAACTGGCGTCGGCGAAGGGGATCGCCTCGCCGGTGGCGTCCCGCACCGCGTCGGCCGGCAGGCCGTAATGGCCGATCAGCCGGCGGCAGACGTCCAGCGTCGAGCTGTATTCGCCCATGCTGGGCTCGATACCGTGGATGTCGAGCCCATGCGCCGTGCGCCCGCGCACCACGGTCATGCCGCAGCCGGACCCGACCTCCAGGATGCGGGCCTTGTCGGCATCGACGCCGGCGGCTGCGGCGGTTCGCCGCAGCTCCGCCACCTGCTCGTCGGCGCGCGCCTCCGACAGCATGTCGCGCACGACGTCCTCCACCGGCACGCGGGTGACGCCGCCGATGAAGCCGCTGTCGATGTAGCCGCGGGACAGCAGCCGGCCCAGCTCCGCCCAGTCGGGGGGAGCGATGCTGCTCTCCTGTCCCGCCGCCGCCTCAGCCATTCTTCGTCGCCCGGATCACGAAGATCGTGGCGCTCTTCATCCGGCCCAGCCGGTCCTGGATGCACTCCGCCTTGAAGCCGTTGCGCTCGAACAGAGCGACGATCTCCTCGATCGAATAGAAGGTCTTGTAGGGCGGGTAATACCAGTCCTCGACCTGGGCCTGGATCGACACGTTGTCGGCCCGGCGGTTGATCTCCTGCCCCTTCAGGGCGCAGGCGACCTTGGTCAGGCCGGTGAAGAAGCCGCCGACGAGCTTGCGCCGGGCCGGCGTGTCCATGTAGGCGCGGCAGAAATGGCGCACGCCCTCATGCACCGGCGACAGCCAGGTCTTCAGATAGAGGCCAAGATAGACGGTGCCGCCCGGCTTGGTGACGGCCATCAGGTTGTGCATCACCTTCATCGGATCGGGCGCCATCATCGCCACACCCCAGCACCAGACCAGATCGAACGGGCCGAGGTTGGTGTCCAGTTCCTGCAGATCCTGGTGGTGGAACTCGATGTTGTCGCGGCCGAAGCGCTGGGCCTGCTGGCGCGCGGTGGCGAGGCTGTCCGACGACACGTCGACCGACACCACCTGTTCGGCCATTTCCGACAGGATGACGGAGCAGATGCCGTGGCCGCAGCCGGCATCGAGCGCCCGGCCGATCTGCCGCTCGGTCAGCGTCTCCAGCATGTACTTCTTGGTCTCGTCGTAGATCGGCACGAAACGGGGCCAGAAGTCGTCGTAGAATTCCTTGGTCGCGAGATCCATGGGGCTGCCCTCCCGCCCTGCTGAGGGCGTCGCTCTGGTCGTGATGGGGGTGGTCTTAAGGGGTGC
This sequence comes from Azospirillum humicireducens, assembly GCF_001639105.2. Classification (NCBI taxonomy): domain Bacteria; kingdom Pseudomonadati; phylum Pseudomonadota; class Alphaproteobacteria; order Rhodospirillales; family Azospirillaceae; genus Azospirillum; species Azospirillum humicireducens. The sequence goes on along the minus strand of NZ_CP028905.1, from coordinate 67,013 downwards.
CGGACACGCTCGTCCAGGGGGAATAGGGCCTGATCCGCTGCGCCGCCGCATCCGGCTCGACGAACAGGCGGGCGTTGCGGTTCAGGAGGGCCGCCAGCTGGCTGTAGCCGCTGTGGGCGCTGACACCCAGCACGTCGGCGTTCATCAGCGCGTGGAAATCCTGCAGGAACTCCAGCCCCGTCCAGGGCTGGACCGATCCATCCTTCGCCAGATCGTCGAGCGAGACCGGCGCGAACTCCGCAAAGTCGGCGATGGTCGCCGGATCGTCGGTGGCGATGTAGAGCACCGGCCGGTCCAGCGTCGGCCACAGCGCCTTCAGCCAGTCGACGTACCAGGAGGTCTCGGTGATGGTGTAGCGGAACCAGACGAAGTCGCCGCGGCGGATGTGCAGCGCCACCACCGTGTTGCCGCGGGCCTTCAGGGCCTGCATCACCGGATCGACATGGGGCAGCCATTCGGGGCGCGGCCGCAGCCAGGACTGCACCCGCTCCCGCCATTCCTCGCGATGCTCGAACAGGAACAGCGGCGAGAGGATGTCGACGTCCGGACGCGGATCGTCGCGGCGGCCGGTCACCAGATCGTTCAGGATGCGCCGGGCGAAATGCATCGGCTTCAGCCCGCCCGAGGGCCGGGGGTCGTCAAGGTCGAAATAATAGCCGCCGACCCAGTCCGGCGTCTCCAGGCGGTAGCCGAATTTCTCGGCGTAGATCCGCAGCAGCACATATTCCAGCACATTGTGGGCGAAGCGCCCGTGGGTCGCCAGCGTGGAGGAGCAGATGCGCGGCGCGGCGGGATCGGGGTTGGCCGGCCGTTCCAGCCGCCGGCCCTGCCGGGCCAGGACCTGTTGCAGACCGGCGATCGACTTCACGGTGAAGAAGCGGCTGCCATGGCCGTGGACGCGGGCCAGAACCTCCACCGCCCGGTCGACCTCGCCGGCCGCCAGCCAGCTTTCGGCGATGGCGGTCAGGCATTCGATGCGGAAGGCGTTGGGATCGGCGGCATGGGGATAGCGGTAGTCGGCGAAGAAGCGCCGCGCCTCCTCGTACCGCCCCTGGCGCGCCAGCATGGCCGACAGCATGTCGATGGCGCCCGCCACGTCGCTGCCCGGACTGGTCAGGGCCAGCCGCAGCACCTGCTCCGCCTCGCCCTCGCGCCCCAGCCCGGTCAGCACGTCGGCCAGCCGGGTCAGCGACAAAGTGACGCCGGCGCGCGCCGCGTGGACATAGCTGTTTACCGCCGCCTCGGCCAGGCCTGCGGCATGCTGGGCGTTGCCCTGGTTGTAGAGGGCGCCGCCCTGCTCCGGCTCGATGGCGAGCGAGCGGCGGAAACAGACAAGCGCCTCGTCCAGCCGGCCGAGCTCGACCAGCAGGTTGCCGAGGTTCATGTGGGCGGCGGCGAAGTCCGGCCGGAGTGTGAGCGCCGCCCGCTGGCTGTCCATGGCGAGGACCAGGGCGCCGGCGTCGACCGCCCCGCCCTGGCGCAGGGCGATGCCCAGGTCATGGTGGACGTCGGCGCGCTGGGGGCTGAGACGCAGCACGCGGCGGAAGGAGGCTGCCGAAACCGACCAGTCGCGCGGGCCGCCGCGACTGCACAGCAGGGAGGCCAATCCGTGATGCGCCGCCTCCAGCGCCGGGTCGATCGCCAGGGCGCGCCGTTGTGCCGCGGCCGCCTCGTCAACCCGGCCCAGATCGGACAGGATGCCGGCTAGGTTGCAGCAGGCGTCGGCCATGTCCGGCGCGATGTCGAGTGCCGCACGGATCAGCTCCAGCGCCTTGTCGCGGTGTCCCTGCCGGCGTTCGGCCAGCCCCAGCAGATGCAGGGCGGCGGCGTTGCGCGGATCGGCCTCCAGGATGCGCAGATACAGCGCGCGCGCCTCGTCCAGGCGGCCGGCGCGGTAGAGGCCGACGGCGATCTGCAATGCTTCGGCGACGGTGGTCATGACGGTCCGTGCTGTGCGGCTTCCGCGCAAGATCGCGGCAGGCCAGTTCGGCGCGCACCCTATCGTCACCGGATAGGCGCATCAACCGAGTTGATGGCCGCCGCCGCGGCGGGGCCGGCGATCCTGCCGGACCGCATCACCGGGAGGCCGCCGGGCACATCGGGCGTGAGGCGTGACAGCGCCTGCAGAACGCTCGGCAAACGTGCGTTTGGGGCATCGCTTGCCGGCAATGGAACCGCCGGACCAGCAAGGCAACACGGAGCTCATGCCCAAAGGCCGGGAGGTCGGCAGGAGATCGTCGGTACCGGCTGTGAACCACGCGGCTGACAGCGCCACAGTGCGGGCAATGGGCGCTGCCTCGGCGGTTATCTGCGAGAATGACCTTTCCCCGGCAGAAAGGACGCCGGTTTAGAACGGCTCGAAGCTCCGCCTGGTCCGGGGTGATGCCGCCGAGAGCCGGGGACATTCCGCGATCGTGTCCGCCGCACGATCGCCGGCGTCTTCCATCACGTCAGTCCCGGCCTCTGTCCGCGTTGTGCGATCGGAGACCGCAACCCGCCGGCATCGGCTTTTGCTACCTTCATGCGGTATCACCAAACAAATTTCAATTGCCATCAGGCATATTGCTTAAGTACAGGTCCTTATCATTGAATAGGCTGGGGGAGTGGGGAAGATGGGGGGTCTTTCGTCGACGTGTGTCAAGGTTGCGGTCAGTTCGGGAATTGTGATTGCCGCAGGAATGCTCGGCAACAGCGTGCCGGCGGGGGCGGCGGAGCTGTTCCAGTTGAGCGGCACGGTCACCAGCGCCAACGGCGTCTCACAGAGCGGCTCGGCGTCGTTCAACGCCATCGAGGATCTGGCAAACAGGCTCGACAATTCCGGATTGCGCTCGGTGTTCAGCAACTACACCAGCGTATCGGCCGCCAACGTGACGTTGAACGTCCGCGGTCTTCCGGCGACGGCGTCCTACGCGCTCAACTCCACCGCGCTGCGCTTCCAGGTGCCGTCGGCGGGCATCGACCTCACCTTCCAGGGGGCGACCCGCGACCAGAGCCAGGACCAGCTGCTGGACTTCCTCAAGGGTAAGGGATCCAGCCTCCTGACCGAGATGCTGAAGTCGCTGGTCGCCAACTCGCCGGTCGATCCGGTGGCCGGCAACCCGGCCAGCCTTCAGAGCCGCATGAGCGAACAGACCTTCGGCAACGCCACCGGCTTCGGCACGCTGGGCGATCCCACGGGCACGCAGGACGGCAAGGGCGGCTTCGTGGCCGTGCCCAACCTCGCCACGGTGGGCGGGGACGTCGGCATCGCGCGGTCCGGCGGCTACACCAGCCAGATCGCCACGATCCCGATCAAGTACTCGTACTATTTCAGCGATCCGCGCTACGCCATCACCCTCGACCTGCCGATCACCTATGTCCGCACCGAAGGTGCCAATTCCGGCCAGGCTTCGCTCGGTCTCGGCTTCCGCTTCCCGGTTGCGGAGAACTGGTACCTGGTCCCCTCCGCCCGCGTCGGTGCGACCGGTTCGCTGGACCTCGGCGCCGGGGCGCTTCTGTATTCGGGCGACCTGACCAGCGTCTACAACATCTACACCGGCGACCTGAAGGTCACGATCGGCAACGGCGTCGGCTATTACCGGTCGCAGAAGCTCCATATCGGCGACGTCAGCATCGACTACGATCTGCAGAACACCGCGCTGAAGAACGGCGTCAGCGTCGAAGGGCCGCTGGGCTTCACGATGTTCGACCGGCCGACCTCCTGGCAGGCCTATGTCACCGACACCCACATGTTCGGTGACAAGCTGTATGTGCAGCATTACGACGAGGTCGGCCTGCTGTTCGGAACCCGCCCGACCATGGACGGCCAGTCCTGGGACTCCTTCCGCCTGGGCATCAGCTACACCCACGGCAAGGACTACAACGCCCTGAAGGCCAATTTCGGCTACCGCTTCTGACGCGGAGCCGGCATCCCCGCGGGCCGCCGCAGCACCGGCCCGCGGGGGCTTTCCGACCTGGTCCCATCCGGAACGGCCGCAGGAGCGCAGCCATGACGCCCGTCACCCTTTTCGCCTCCAGGCCCGCCGGGCGGGGGACGCCGCTCTTTCGCCGGCTCACGCTGCTGGGCTCTCTGCTCGGCCTTCTGGGAGCGACGCTGTCGGGCTGCGGCGGCGGCGTCATGGCGGTGAACTACGTCGCCAGCCAGTCCGAGCTTAAGGCCTCCGCCAACCTGTCGGACGGCGACCTGGCGGATCTGCGCGACGGCCGCCTGACGGCGCTGCGCGAGCGCTATGACCAGGTGCCGGCCGACCGGCTCAGCGACGGGCAGTTGTCGCTGCTCTGCGACGTACGGCTGAAGCTGCAGGATTTCGGCAGGGCGCAGCTCTGCAACGAGACGCTGGCCGTGCGCGCGGCGCGGAACGGCGACGCCGCCCTGATCGGCAAGGTGCGCGGCAGGCGCGCCCTGTTCGCCCTGGCCCAGCAGCGCTATGGCGACGCCGTCGCCGAACTGGAGGGCAACCAGAGCGAGGGCGCCCGTTACGTGCGCGCGCTCGCCCAGGCCCGGCTCGGCAAGACCGCGGAGGCCCGCGACGCCGCGGCGCTGCTGGGCAAACAGTTCAAGCCACGCCCCGTCTTCTACGCGGCCTCGCTCTACGCCGCGGCCGGCGACTGCGGGCAGTCCCTGCGGCTGCTGGAGGATCCGGAACGGCGGCTGCTCGCCGACTACGGCCTGACCGCCCTGTCCGAACGCGCGGACGCCGGCCCATCCAAGAACAAGGCCCCGTTCCGCCTCGATGTCTTCGACGATTTCAGCTATGGCTGGTTCGGCGGCTTCTCCTTCGCGCCGGCCGCCAATGTCTATGTGGAGATGCTGGCGGCGCAATGCATGGCCGAAACCGGCCGGACCGCCATGGCGGTCGACCGGCTGAACCGGCTGCTGGCCTTCCCCGATCTGCCGGCCTACCGCGACGTCCATTGGGCGGCGATGTACCGGCTCGGCCGTCTGCGCCAGCAAGCCGGCGACCGGGACGGCGCCCTGTCGCTGCTCCACTCCGCCGCCGAGGTGGTGGAACAGTCGCGCGCGACCATTCTCAGCGAAAACGGCCGCATCGCCTTCGCCCTCGACAAGCAGCAGCTCTACGGCGACCTTGTCGACGGACTGCTCCGCCAGGGGCGGCAGGAACAGGCGCTGGAGGTTGTGGAGCGCGCCAAGAGCCGTGTCCTGGTCGACATGCTGTCCAGCCGGCGCGACTTCGCGCCGGACGATCTGCCGGTCGGCGAGGCACGCCAGCTGCTCGCCCAGCTCGACGAAGCGCAGGCCTCCTTCTCGACGGTCGCCCTGCGCGGTGACGGCGGTGGTGCGGACAGCGGCGGCGCGGATGCTGCCCTGTCGGCGATCCGCGCCGCCAACGGCCGCATCCGCAGCCGGTCGCCCAGCTTGGCCCCCCTGGTGAGTGCCGTTCCCTTCCGCTTCGCAGAGCTGACGGCGGTCCTGCAGCCGGGTGAGGCCGGCGTCGTCTATTACAATGTCGGCGATCACTGGTACGCTTTCGTCCTGTCCGCCGGAACGGCGCGCACGGTCGATCTGGGGACGCCGCCGGTCCGCAAGCTGGTGCTGCAGTTCCTCAAGCAGCTGTCGGATCCGGCAAGTACCGGCTATTCAGCCGCCGCGCGCGCCCTGGGCGACGCAGTGCTGGCGCCGGTGCTGACGGCCGCGTCAGGGCAGAAGCTGCTGATCATCCCGCACGGTCCGCTCCATTACATCCCGTTCGCCGCCATCGACGGTGCAGGCGGTCCGCTGGTCACCCAACGCGCGATCCGGATGGCGCCCAGCCTCAGCGCGCTGATCGCAACGCGGTCCCGGCCTGCCATGATGGTAGGCACCGCCGACCGCCGCGGTGCGATATTCGGCAATCCCGCCCGGCGCGAGGCAGGCCTCGACCTGCCAGGGGCCGAGGCGGAGGCGCAGGCGATCGCGCACATCTATCCAAAATCGGACCTGTTCCTGCGCAGCCAGGCCACGCTTGGCCAATTCCGCAGCGCAGCACAGGGCAAGGCCTTCATCCACATCGCCGCACACGGCCTGTTCCAGCCGGCCGATCCGCTGTCCTCGCGCCTGCTGTTCAGCCCGTCCGGCGACAACTCTGGCGACCTGACGGTCGGGGACCTCTACAGCATGCGGCTGGACTCGGCACTGGCGGTGCTCAGCGCCTGCCAGACCGGTCTCAGCGACGTGTCGCCGGGCGACGACCTGATCGGGCTGGTGCGGGGCTTCATGTTCTCCGGGGTAGGGGGGGTCGTCGCCACCTATTGGAACGTTGCCGACGAATCGACCGCACTTCTGATGCAGACCTTCTACAGCCGCCTGAAATCCGGCGCCTCGGCACAGGAGGCCTTGCAAGCCGGCCAGACAGCGGTCCGGCAGCGTTTCCCCCATCCCTTCTACTGGGCCCCTTTCGCCCTGATGGGCGCCGATGCGCGCCTCTGATGAGCGATGGCGGGAACCGAGTAGCAGTGGAACAGAAAGGTTGATTTGGGGCATTCACCGGATTTGAGGCGGATTTAAATTTTTCTGCTTCTCTAAGGAAGATAACCGATGTGAGAGACGTGAAGTTTTGAGCTCAAAATCTTGCCGGTTCGCCGGCTTTAAGCTGGCGAGCGGATAAGGGATCCGGAGTGTAATACTGGTGTGTTCCCTGCGCAGATTTACAGATGGCGCGATGTATTCGGGCGTGAGGGGAGGCTGCCTTGGGGCGTCGTCCTGGTCGCCGGCACGGTTATCGGCGGTCCCGATCTGCAGAGGGAGGCGCGTCAACGGGTCTGAACCGCTCCGGGAGCCCCGGGGCGGTTCAGTTCGCCGCTGTCCGCCAGTGGGAACACGACCTCGCTTCCATCGAAGAGGCGAATGCCGAGCGGATCATGGAAATCAGACGCGACCTGGACAATACCCGCCATGCCTTGCAGAAGGCCGCAGCGGGAGCCGTCGATTACATTCGGCACTCGATGGGGAAGAACAGGACATCCCTCCCGCGATTGCGGAACTCCGAAACCGCTGGAAAGGCCCCTGATCAAGAGCCGAAGGGAATGCAGCGGCCAACGGCTGACCCGATCAACGCCCCTTGCCTTGCCAAGCTGCTTTGAGGATAGTGCCCGATCATCAACGCCGTACAGATTAAGGGTCGGTCCTTTGCGCAAAGTTGCTCTCATCACCGGCGCCACCGGCCAGGATGGCGCGTATCTTGCCGAGCTTCTGCTGGGGAAGGGGTATGTCGTCCACGGCATCAAGCGCCGCTCCTCGTCCTTCAACACGGGGCGCGTGGAACATCTCTACCGCGACCCGCATGAGGAGGATGTGCGCTTCTTCATGCATTACGGCGACCTGACCGACAGCACCAACCTGATCCGCCTGGTCCAGCAGGTCCAGCCGACCGAGATCTACAACCTGGCGGCCCAGAGCCATGTCCATGTGAGCTTCGAGACGCCGGAATACACCGCCAACGCCGACGGCATCGGCACGCTGCGCCTGCTGGAGGCGATCCGCATCCTGGGCATGGAGAAGACCGCGCGCTTCTATCAGGCCTCCACCTCGGAACTGTACGGCAAGGTGCAGGAGACGCCGCAGCGGGAGACCACGCCCTTCTATCCGCGCAGCCCCTATGCCGCCGCCAAGCTGTACGCCTACTGGATCACGGTGAACTACCGCGAGGCCTACGGGATGCACGCCAGCAACGGCATCCTGTTCAACCATGAGGGCCCGACCCGCGGCGAGACCTTCGTCACCCGCAAGATCACCCGCGCGGTCGCCGCCATCGAGCATGGCCGCCAGGATTGCCTGTATCTCGGCAACCTGGACGCCAAGCGCGACTGGGGCCATGCCCGCGACTATGTCGAGGGCATGTGGCGCATCCTGCAGCAGGACGAGGCCGACGACTACGTGCTGGCCACCGGCGAGACCCACAGCGTGCGCGAGTTCGTCGAGCTGGCCTTCGGCCATGTCGGCCGCAGCATCGAATGGCGCGGCGAGGGCGTGGACGAGGAAGGCCTCTGCCAGAAGACCGGCAAGGTGGTGGTCCGCATCGACCCCCGTTATTTCCGCCCGACCGAGGTCGACCTGCTGCTGGGCGATCCCAGCAAGGCGCGGGCAAAGCTGGGCTGGACCCATACCACGGCTTTCCGCGACCTGGTCCGGGAAATGGTCGAGTCCGATATGCGCGGGGCGGCCAACGGCGACGATCACCACTGATCCGCCGCGTTTGATCCGCCACTGCGACCGACAAGGCGCTGCCCATGACCATCGGAGCAACGGCCCGGAGTGAGCCGAAGACTGCCCTGATCTTCGGCGTTTCGGGCCAGGACGGCGCCTATCTCGCCCAGCTCCTGCTGGGCAAGGGCTATGCGGTCCACGGCACCTCGCGCGACCGGGAGATGTCGAGCTTCGCCAACCTGCGGCGGCTCGGCATCTTCGGCAAGGTCCTCGTGCATTCGGCCGTGCTGACCGACTTCCGCAGCGTGGTCGAGGTGATTGCCCGGATCCGCCCGGCCGAGATCTACAACCTCGCCAGCCAGGCCTCGGTCGGGCTGTCCTTCGACCAGCCGGTCGAAACGCTGAACAGCACCATCACCAGCACCATCAACATCCTGGAGGCGATCCGCTTTCTGGGGCTGGACGCGCGTTTCTACAACGCCTCCTCCAGCGAGTGTTTCGGCAACACCGGCGCCCCGGCCGACGAATCGACCCCCTTCCACCCGCGCAGCCCCTATGGCGTGGGCAAGGCCGCAGCCTATTGGGCGGTCGCCAACTACCGGGAGGCCTACGGGCTGTTCGCCTGCTCCGGCATCCTGTTCAACCACGAATCGCCGCTGCGCCCGGTGCGCTACGTCACCCAGAAGATCGTCCGCGGCGCCGCCGACATCGCCGAAGGCAAGACCGACAGCCTGGAGTTGGGGACGCTGTCGATCGCCCGCGACTGGGGCTGGGCGCCGGAATATGTCGATGCCATGGCCCGCATGCTGGTGCATGACCAGCCCGAGGATTTCGTGATCGCCACCGGCGAGGCGCACCGGCTGGAAGACTTCGTCGAGCAGGCCTTCTCCTATTTCGGGCTGGACTGGCGCCGGCATGTCCACAGCAATGCGGCGCTGCTGCGCCCGTCCGACATCGCCTTCAGCGTCGGCAACCCCGCCAAGGCCGAACGGCTGCTGGGCTGGCGCGCCGAACGCCGGATGGCCGAGGTGGTCGCCGGGCTGGCCGACGCCGAGATGGCACGGCGCGCCGCCGACTGATCCCCAGAGCCCAATCCCGCCTTCCCGGAGAGCGCAGCCCATGTCGGCCAAAAGCAGGCTGGTCATCAATGTCGAGGTCGACGACCGCACCGTCCTGTTTCCCGACGGCAAGTTCCTGTCGCACATCGCCCTGACCGAGGAGGATGCGGCCGGGGACGGCGCCGTGCGGCTGGAGGGCGTCTTCCTGTTCAACGAAAGCCGGCTGGGGCCGGAGATCGCCACCCTGCCGGTGGAGGATGCGCGCGAACTGGCGCGGTCGATCCTGGACGCGGTGTTCCAGGGACGCACGCAGCATGTCCTTTCCGAGACCGCGAAGGTCGCCGTGGTCTTCAACCCGAACGGCTTCGTCCTGCGCTTCGGCGAAGGCGACGCCCTGCGCGAGCTGTTCATCGGGTCGCCCGCCATCATCCGTCTGGCCCAGGGCATCCTGCGCCTGGCCGACCGCCTGTCGGCGCTGCCCGCCCATTGATGTCATCGGGGATAAAGCCCGACAGATCAGGCTTTATCCCCGCCCTCAACCGGCGGACGCGGCCGTCCGGCCGCTTGCGTTCGAGAGGCATGGGACTCGAGAGGCATGGGACTGCGAGGCCGGAAGCCCCGCACCGCCGCCTCCGATCCTGACGGCCCCGGTCCCGACCGGTCGGGAGCGGCCGGGATTACGAGCCGCAGCCGTACACACGCGAGCGGATCAGCTCATGCATGTCTCCGGCATGGCGCTCCCAGTCGAGGAAGGCCGGGGGGCGCGCCATAGCGGCCGAGATCCGGGAGGAGATGCGGGCGCGATGCTCCGGATCCTCGGCAAGGCGGCAGGCGATGTCGACATAGCCGGCGACATCGCCGGCGACCAGCTCGCCGAGCCCCAGCTCATCGAGCAGGGACGCCCCCATGGCGGAGCGCATGGTGGTGTCCGCCAGGGTCACGACGGGCATGCCCAGCTCCAGCGGTTCGATCAGAGAGGTGGAGCCGGAGAAGGGGAAGCTGTCCAGGCAGATGTGGAAATTGCTCATGCCGGTGCGGATGCCGATCCGGTTCAGGCCCGGCGTGTCGATGATGCGGACGCGCGATGCGGCGATCCCCCGCCCGACGAGCTTACCAAGCAGATACTCCGAGAAATCCTGCTTGGGATAGCTCTTGGACCATGACGGCGCGAACGGAAACAGGACGAGGCGTGCGGAGGGAACGCGGACGAGGATGTCGAGCCACGCCTCGATGGTTTCGGGCGTCAGCTTGTACAGCGAGGCGCAGGAGGTGAAGACCACCTCGCCGGGCGAAACGGGCAAACCCGGCTGTCCCGTTCGCGCATTCCCCGGCATCGGGCTGCTGCCATAAACAAAGCAGTGGGCCGTTCGCGGCAGCTTGACCAGTTCCTCGGTATAGTGCTGTTGCGGGAACCTGTCGCGCTCCAGCCCGGCTGCCGACACATAGATGTCCATCGCCGCAAAGCCGCTGGTCTGCACCGAGGCGATGCCGGCCATCTGGACACGCGCCAGCCGGTGAGCCGCCAGCATCGCCGAAACCGATGGGGTTCCGGCCAGGTTGGACGCGAAATGCAGGACATCCAGCTCATCGCTCCGGATGATGTCGACCATCTGTCCGAGATTCTGCGGCAAATCGACGATCCGTGCGACCTTGGCGACCGCATCGCGCTCGAACTGCCCGTTATCCGGCTCCACGACATAGACCGTGATCTCCATGTCGGCGGCGGGGCGCTGGAGCAAAGGCAGGATACAAAACAGCTCCGGCGTCGGCAGGAAGGCGAGGAGAAGGATGCCGAGACGGATGGTCGTGCCGCGGCGCGGCGGCAGGCTGTGTTCCAGACGATAGCCGAGGCGGTGCAGGGACCACTCGATGATTCTGGCGCGATGCCGGGCGAGCGGGCGGAGATTGCGGCGGCTGAAATAGCTTCCGGACGTCTGGCCGGACCGGGCGAAGGCAAAGGCGGCCTCCGGCCAGGGCTGCCGTCCCTGGCTTGTCTGAAGCCCGTGGTCGAGATAGCTCAGCCAAGCCGTCAGGAAGTCCGCATAGCGGTCGCTCTCCCCCGGCTGCGAGAAGAAGACGGGCGCGCGGCAGTTGGCCGCGACGAAGCCGTCGACCAGGGGCGCCGGAAGGAGATCGAGGTTGAAGCGGGCGGGCAGATGGTGGGCAGGTTTGAGCAGCAGTGCCGCAAGCTGGCAGGCCAACTGCTCATGCCGTGCGATCCCGTCGCGGTAGACCTCCTCCAGCAGACTGCAGAAGGACTGTTCCGCCTCGCCCAACCCGACGGGAACGGGGGCTGCCAGCAGTTGCCTGTAGCGGTCCACGGCGTCCGAGGCGCAGAAGGCGCGAAGCTGGTCGGGCGTGGCGCGCGCCAGTTCCATGGCGAGCCCCAGCCGCTCCGGCACCGCCGTTCCGCCGTCGAAGCGCGCGACCGCAGCCAGAGCCGCCGCAAGAGCCGAAGACCGGACGGAAGACTGGGCATCGGCCCCGGTGTCGGCTTGGCTGCCCGCCGGCTTGACCACCTCCAGCAACACCTGGACATGCACGACCTGGTCGGGCGTGGCGCTGCTGGACAGCGATTTGATCCGGAAAGCGCCGCGGAAGCCATATTTGCGGCACAGGGCAAGATAGGCCGGATGCTCCAACGAATAGTAGAAGAAGGAATTGGCGTTCCAGTAGCTGATATGGGTGGGATCCTGGAAGGCCCCCCGTCCGTCGGTCGACGGTACCCGGATGTCGACGATGGCGCCCCCGCGGCACACGCGCCAGATCTCGTTCATGGTGTGAAGACGGTCGGGCAGATGCTCGACCACGTCATGGGCGCGCAGATAGGCGACGCTGTCCGTCTCGAAGGGGAAGCGGCCGGTCAGATCGCAGACGAGATCGACGCCCGGACCGGGAGCCACATCGACCCCGATGAATCCGTCCGGCTTATGGTCGCCGCAACCGAGATCGACACGCAAGCCGGCGCTGTCACAGGAGATGTTGGCAAGACCATGGGGCATGATGGCGGGCCGCTTTCCGGGGATTGGTTTTCAAGAAGGACGTTTTCAAGAAGGACGGGGGGCCGGAGAGATGGGAGGCGGCCGTCATCGGTGGACGAAGCGGCGGGCAAGACGGTTGAGCAGCACCCGTCCGGGATAATCGACGTAGCGCAGGGTCAGCGGACCATCGCCGGCCGCGGTCACCCGCATGAAGCTGAGCGAGGGGACGTCGTCGAAGGGTTGATACGGGATCACCGGCAGACGGACCGCCCCCTGCTCCGCCCGGAACTCCGGGAAATGGCGATACCGGATGGTGTATGTCGTGCCGGCCGTCGCCTCGATCACCAGGCGGTTGCCCTCCCGGCGCCACGGGGCCTGCGGCGTCACGATGCCGATATCGACCTCCGTCCGGCCCATCAGGATCATGCCCGGAACGTCCACGTTCAGCAGGTCGCGCAGGGGCTTGTCCATCTGGGAGAAATCGAACCCGGCGAGAACCGTCCAGCCGCTTTGCGACAGCATCTCCATGGTGGCGCGCGACAGCGCCACCACATGGCTGATCCCCGCCGCCGAACAGGTTTCCAGAAAGCGGTCCGGCGGTGTCTGGATGGCGTTCAACCTCAGGAGCCGGTTCATCGACAATTCATGCTCGAGGGTGAAGGTGTATTCCTTGGTCGCCAGCTCGATGTCGCGCCTGGGCAGGATGTCGTCGGTCATGAACCAGAAGCCGCGCATCCACACATCCGGATAGGCCTGCTGCATCGCCGTCGAGTTGCGGATCGTCTCGACGGCGATGCGCGACCGGTCGGGAATCGCCGCGAAGAACGCATCCAGCGCCGCACTCTTCGGGCGCGCGATCGGCCGGATCAGCGGAAAGGCGTCGCTCATGTCGAGGCCGTGGCGGAGGATGGCGTACCACCGGTCCCGGGAACTGGCCAGCCCGCTCTCGGCAAGCGACCGCATCGACTGGCCGAGCGGAACACAGCAATAGGGATTGTCGCGCATGCGGTGCGCGCCGATGAAGCAGATCAGCAGGCACCATGGATTGCCGGTGGCGCAGGCATAGGCGATGCCGATGGCAACGAACAGCAGGTCGAAGCTCTGGAAGTCGCTGAGAAAGAGAAAGCGGCGACTGGTGTAATAGGCCAGGAAGCAGGTGAGCCCCAACAGGGCGGCGGCCGGATCCCGGTTCAGCCAGGCGCCGACGATCAGCGACAGCGCCACCGGTCCGGCGGCGACGATCTCATCGAGAACCGGCAGATGACCCTTGAGCACCTTTCCGCCATTCAGCGCCGCGCCGACATCCCGGCTCGCAAACCGGCAATAGCGCACCGTCTTGACCAGATAGGGGAAGCCCGCCTTGGAAAAGCGCAGCAGATGCAAGGCCAGTCCCGGCAGGACGCCGATGATGAGGTCGCCCGCGTCGCCATGTTGAAGCGCCCAGACCAGCAGGGCCGGGCCGGTGATCGCGGCCGTCAGGAGGGAACCCATCAGATTGGCCACTGCCAGCAGCGACCAGAGCAGGGCCGCCACCAGCGTGTTCCCGGAGAAGGCCAGGAAGAGGACCATCAGGATCGGCCCGTACCACAGCGTCTCGGTCTTGCCGCCGCCGCTGGTGTAGCTGAAGACGATGACGGGGGATGCGGCAAAGGCCAGGGCGGCGAACGGAGCGCCATACAGCGTGAAGCCGAGTGCGACCGCCAGGGCGGTGGCGGCGATGAACAGTCCCCAGCCGAGCGCGTTGGCGGCACGGTCGCCAAGACGATGCAGCAGACGATAGGTGATTGAACTGTTGCCGAAACGCTCGCGCATCGTCAGGCCGAACGCATCGCCCCAGGTATAGCCGTAGCGGCCGTGGAGGGCGAAATTGGAGGCGATCCGGCGATAGGCGGGACGGATCAGCGTATCGATGCTGCTGAATCCCATGAACTCGTCATCGCGAACCCCGCCGCCGTTGGGGCGGAGCGCCGTCACCATGCGCGCCAGCGTCGCCGGAATGCGCAACGCCGTCAGGATGGTGAAGAAGCCGAACAGACAGGCCGCCGCCGGAACCGCACCGATCGTCAGGCGCGACGGGCGGACGGACGCCACGGTCTTCAGCCAACCGGACAACTGCGCGAAGTTCGATACAAGAACTTTCATGAGGGCTGCTCTCGGTAGGCGAGGAATCGCATCAGTCGACCGGTGGCAAGTCACCGCCGCCGGCATCGTTCCATCCACGAAGCTCAATGCCCAGCAGTCAACTTATAGATGCTTTTTCCTATCATTGCATTCTTTCCGGCCGGAGCCGGAGGGCGGCGAGGCTGGACGCCGGGGACATCGGATACCCCACCGCTGTCGATGATGCGCAAAAGGAAAGGGGCGCCCTTGCGGGCGCCCCTCCCTTTTACCGCGATGCCTAGGCTCGACCGCCGGATCAACCGAGGTTGATGTCGGAGAGCGAGAGCGGCGTGCTGCCGTTGTACACGCCGAGCAGGCGCACCTCGGTGGCGGCCACCTGGCCGTCGCCGTTGGTGTCGACCACCTGGTAGAGACCCGTGGCCGTGCCGTTGTTGGCCAGAACCAGGGTGCTCGCACCAGCCGACGAGTTCGTCAGCGTACCCAGCGCCGTGCGGAAGTTGGCGAGGTTGGCATCCGACAGGCTGCCGCTGACCGCCGAGGACAGGCTGACCAGTTCGTTGGTCATGCTCACCCCGTTGGTCGCCGCGGTCGCCGTGGCCAGGGCCGCGTCGCCGTTCTTGTCCGCCGCGGTCCGGGCGGCATCCGTCAGCTGCACCTTGTCGGTGCCCGACTGGAAGTTCGACACCGAGATGAAGCCGGTGTTCGCGCCCAGAGCAGCGATGTCGCTGAAGGACGAGTACACCACCGTATCGGTGCCGCTGCCCGACGCCAGGCTGATGCTGTCGCCAGTACCACCCTGGAAGCGGATCGACCCGCTGGTCACCGTGATCGCATCGGTGCCGAGGCCGCCGATCAGCGTCTCGACGCCCGAGACCGACATGGTCACGCCGGTGTTGCC
Organism: Azospirillum humicireducens; assembly: GCF_001639105.2. Taxonomy (NCBI): domain Bacteria; kingdom Pseudomonadati; phylum Pseudomonadota; class Alphaproteobacteria; order Rhodospirillales; family Azospirillaceae; genus Azospirillum; species Azospirillum humicireducens. The sequence goes on along the minus strand of NZ_CP028905.1, from coordinate 51,812 downwards.
GGTGGTGATCACGTCGTTGCCAGCACCGCCGACCAGCGTCTCGACGCCGCGCAGCAGGACCGTCGAGCCGCCGTCGCCCAGCGTGACCACATCCGTGGCCGCACCGCCGATGATGATCTCGATGCCGCTCTCGGCACGCATGGTCACGCCGGTGTCGCCCAGGACCACCAGGTCGCTGCCCGCACCACCGATCATGGTCTCGATGCCGCGGGTGATGACGGTGTTACCCGACGCACCCAGCGTCACGACGTCCGAACCGGTGCCGCCGACCAGGAACTCGACGCCAGACGCCAGCATCGTCACGCCCGCCGAGGCGGTGAAGACGATGTCGGTGCTCGCACCGCCGGTCAGGGTGTCGATGCCCGACACGGTGATGACGTTGGCCGTGTCGCCCAGCGTGATCACGTCGGTGCCGGCCGTGCCGATCAGCGTCTCGACGCCACGGGTCAGCAGGGTGCTGCCCACGGTGCCCAGGGTGACGACGTCGGTGCCCGCGCCGCCGATCAGCAGTTCGATGCCCGAACCCAGCGCCATGGTGACGCCGGTATCGCCCAGGAACACCCAGTCGGTCCCCGCACCGCCCGACAGCGTGTCGATGCCGCGGGTGGTGACGGTGTTGCCCGAGGAGCCCAGGGTGACGACGTCGGTGCCCGTGCCGCCGACCAGGAACTCGATGCCAGAGGCCGTCATCGTCACGCCGGCGGTGCCGGTGAAGACGATGTCGGTGCTCGCACCGCCGGTCAGGGTGTCGATGCCCGACACGGTGATGACGTTGGCCGTGTCGCCCAGCGTGATCACGTCGGTGCCGGCCGTGCCGATCAGCGTCTCGACGCCACGGGTCAGCAGGGTGCTGCCCACGGTGCCCAGGGTGACGACGTCGGTGCCCGCGCCGCCGATCAGCAGTTCGATGCCCGAACCCAGCGCCATGGTGACGCCGGTATCGCCCAGGAACACCCAGTCGGTCCCCGCACCGCCCGACAGCGTGTCGATGCCGCGGGTGGTGACGGTGTTGCCCGAGGAGCCCAGGGTGACGACGTCGGTGCCCGTGCCGCCGACCAGGAACTCGATGCCAGAGGCCGTCATCGTCACGCCGGCGGTGCCGGTGAAGACGATGTCGGTGCTCGCACCGCCGGTCAGGGTGTCGATGCCCGACACGGTGATGACGTTGGCGGTGTCGCCCAGCGTGATCACGTCGGTGCCGGTCGAACCGATCAGCGTATCGATCGCACGGGTCAGCAGGGTGGCGCCCGAGGTGCTGATGCTCAGCACGTCGGTGCCCGAGCCGCCGACCAGGATCTCGACGTTCAGGCCCAGCGTCATCGTGTTGCCGGTGTCACCCAGGAGCACGAGGTCGGTGCCCGCACCGCCGATCAGCGTCTCGATGCCGCGGATCGTGGTGGTGTTGCCGGCCGAACCCAGGGTCAGGACGTCGGTGCCGGTGTTGCCGATCACGAAGTCCGCACCCGAGACGGTCAGGGTGCTGCCCGCCGTGCCGGTGAAGATGATCTCCAGCCCCGTGCCGCCGATCACCGTCTCGATGTTCAGCGCCAGCAGCGTGCCGCCGGCGGTGCCGATCGTGATGATGTCGGTGCCCAAGCCGTTGCCGATCAGCGTCTCGATGCCGCGCAGCAGCACCGTGTTGCCGGCCGTGCCCAGCGTGACGACGTCGGTGCCGGTGCCGCCGACCAGGATGTCGATGGCCGACACCGAGACCGTATTGCCGGCCGCGCCCAGTGCTGCCCGCCGTGCCGGTGAAGATGATCTCCAGCCCCGTGCCGCCGATCACCGTCTCGATGTTCAGCGCCAGCAGCGTGCCGCCGGCGGTGCCGATCGTGATGATGTCGGTGCCCAAGCCGTTGCCGATCAGCGTCTCGATGCCCGACACCACCATGGTGTTGCCGGCCGTGCCGAGATTGACGATGTCGGTCGCCGTACCGCCGGTCAGCGTCTCGATCCCGCTGACGAGCAGCGAGTTGAAGGTGTTGCCCAGCGTGACGACGTCGGTGCCGCCCAGGCCCGCCAGCGTCTCGATGCCGCGCAGGATGACCGTGTTGCCGGCCGTACCCAGCGTGACAACGTCGGTGCCGGTGCCGCCGATCAGGATGTCGATCGCCGAAACCAGGGCCGTCGTGCCGCCCGAACCCAGGAACACCAGGTCCGAACCCGTGCCGCCGGTGATCGTCTCCAGCGCATTGGCGAGGAAGGTGGCGCCGGCCGAGCCGATGACGACGACGTCGCTGCTGCCGATGCTGCCCGTCAGGGTTTCGAGCGCCGAGACCAGCATCGACGTGCCGGCCGTGCCGAGATTGACGATGTCGGTCGCCGTACCGCCGGTCAGCGTCTCGAGAGCCGAGACCAGCAGGGTGGCGCCGGCCGTGTTGGTCAGCGTGACAACGTCGGAACCTGCGCCGCCGGTCAGCGTGTCGATCAGCGAAATCGACAGCGTGTTGCCGGTACCGCCCAGCGTGACGACGTCGGTGGCCGCAGTGCCGGTCAGCGTCTCGATGCCGCGCAGCAGCACCGTGTTGCCGGCCGTGCCCAGCGTGACCACGTCGGTGCCAGCACCGCCGATCAGGATGTCGATGGCCGACACCAAGACCGCGTTGCCGGCCGAGCCCAGGAACACCAGTTCCGAACCCGTGCCGCCGACGATCGTCTCCAGCGCGTTGGCCAGGAGGGTGGCGCCGGCCGAGCCGATGACGACGACGTCGCTGCTGCCGATGCTGCCCGTCAGGGTTTCGAGCGCCGAGACCAGCATCGTCGTGCCGGTGGTGACACCGAGCGAGATGACATCGGTACCAGCACCGCCGACCAGCGTCTCGACCAGACCCGCCACCTGCATGGTGGTGCCGGTGTCGCCGATGGTGACGACGTCGCTGCCAGCACTGCCGGTCAGCGTCTCGATGCTGCGCAGAGTGACCGTGTTACCGGCCGTGCCGCCCAGCGTGACGACGTCGGTGCCAGCACCGCCGATCAGGAACTCCAGACCCGAAGCCTGCAGCGTGTTGCCGGCCGAGCCCAGGAACACCAGTTCCGAACCCGTGCCGCCGGTGATCGTCTCCAGGCCCGAGGCGAGCAGCGTGCCGCCGACCGTGCCCAGCGTGACCACGTCGGTGCCCGTGCCGCCCGACAGGGTTTCCAGCAGCGAGACCAGCAGGGTGTTGCCGGCGGCGCCCAGCGTGACGACGTCGGTGCCGACCTGACCGGTCAGGGTCTCGATGTCCGACACCAGCAGGGTGTTGCCGAGAACCGAACCGATGGTGACGACATCGCTGCCGTTGCCGCCAACCAGGGTTTCGACCGCCGACACGAAGGTCGTGTTGCCGCCGTTGCCCAGGGTGATGACGTCGGTGCCCGTGCCGCCGGTGACCGTCTCGAACAGACGGACTTCAGCGGTGTTGCCGGTGTTGCCCAGCGTCAGGATGTCGGTGCCGCTGTTGCCGATCAGCGTCTCGATGCCGCGCAGCAGCACCGTGTTGCCGGCCGTACCCAGCGTGACGACGTCGGTGCCGGTACCGCCGATCAGGATGTCGATGCCCGACACCGAGACCGTGTTGCCGGCCGTGCCCAGGAACACCAGTTCCGAACCCGTGCCGCCGACGATCGTTTCCAGCGCGTTGGCGAGGAAGGTGGCGCCGGCCGAGCCGATGACGACGACGTCGCTGCTGCCGATGCTGCCCGTCAGGGTTTCGAGCGCCGAGACCAGCATCGTCGTGCCGGTGGTGACACCGAGCGAGATGACGTCGGTACCAGCACCGCCGACCAGCGTCTCGACCAGACCCGCCACCTGCATGGTGGCGCCGGTGTCGCCGATGGTGACGACGTCGCTGCCAGCACTGCCGGTCAGCGTCTCGATGCTGCGCAGAGTGACCGTGTTACCGGCCGTGCTGCCCAGCGTGACGACGTCGGTGCCCGCGCCCCAAGCCGTTGCCGATCAGCGTCTCGATGCCCGACACCCCCATGGTGTTGCCGGCCGTGCCGAGATTGACGATGTCGGTCGCCGTACCGCCGGTCAGCGTCTCGATGCTGCGCAGAGTGACCGTGTTACCGGCCGTGCTGCCCAGCGTGACGACGTCGGTGCCCGCGCCGCCGACCAGGATCTCCAGACCCGACACCAGCGCCGTGGAACCGGCGGTGCCGAGGAAGACCAGATCGCTGCCCGTGCCGCCCGTGATCGTCTCGAGCAGGTTGGCGAGCAGGGTGTTGCCGGAAGAGCCCAGCGTGACGACGTCGGACCCGGCAGCGCCGGTGATCGTCTCGAGCGCCGAAACCAGCAGGGTGTTGCCGGCGGTGCTGGTGAGCACGACCACGTCGGTGGCGGCGCCGCCGGTGATCGTCTCGAGCAGGGTGACGGACACGGTGTTGCCGGAGGAACCCAGCGTGACGATGTCGGACCCGGCAGCGCCGGTGATCGTCTCGAGCGCCGAAACCAGCAGGGTGTTGCCGGCGGTGCTGGAGAGCACGACCACGTCGGTGGCGGAACCGCCGGTCAGGGTCTCGACCAGCGAGACGGCCAGGGTGTTGCCGGTGTCGCCCAGGGTGACGACATCGGACCCGGCAGCGCCCGCCAGGGTCTCCAGACCACGCAGCAGAACCGTGTTGCCGGCCGTGCCCAGCGTGACGACGTCGGTGCCCGTGCCGCCCACCAGGATTTCGACCGCCGAAACGGTGGTGGTGTTGCCGGACGTGCCGAAGAGGACCACGTCCGAACCGGCGCCGCCGATGATGGTCTCGAGCAGGGAAACGGTGAGGCTGTTGCCGGCCGCACCCAGCGTGATGACGTCGGTGCCCGCGGTGCCGCCGGTCAGCGTCTCGACCGCAGTGACCAGCATGGTGCTGCCGGTGGTGACGATCGTGACGACGTCGGTGGCGGCGCCGCCGGTCAGCGTCTCGATGCCGCTGACGATCAGCGTGTTGACGGTGTCACCCAGCGTGATGACGTCGGTGCCGCCCAGGCCGATGATCGTCTCGACGCCGCGCACCAGGATGGTCGCACCGGTGGTCGCGACGGTGATGACGTCGTTGCCGGCGCCGCCGATCAGGGTCTCGACCGCGGAGACGGTGGTGGTGTTGCCGGACGTGCCGAGGAAGACCAGATCCGAACCGGCGCCGCCGATGATGGTCTCGAGCAGGGTGGCCGTGACGGTGCTGCCGCCCGCAGCCAGCGTGATGACGTCGGTGCCGCTCTGGCCCGTCAGCGTCTCGACCGCGCCGACCAGCAGGGTGCTGCCGGTGGTGGCGATGATGACGGTGTCGGAGGCGGTGCCGCCGGTCAGCGTCTCGATGCCGCCGACGACCAGCGTGTTGACGGCGTTGCCCAGCGTGACGATGTCGGTGCCGGTGCCGCCCGTCAGCGTCTCGACCGCGCGCACCAGGATGGTGGAGCCGAGCGTGCTGGTGAGGACGAGGTCGTTGGCATCGCTGCCGACGAGGGTCTCGACCGCGGCGACGGTGGTGGTGTTGCCGGCCGTGCCGAAGAGCAGGACCAGATCCGAACCGGTGCCGCCGGTGATGGTCTCGAGCAGGGTGGCCGAAACGGTGTTGCCGCCCGAACCCAGCGTGACGACGTCGGTGCCGGCCTGACCCGTCAGCGTCTCGACCAGGTTGACCAGCAGGGTGCTGCCGGTGGTCGCGATGGTGACGACGTCGGTGCCGTTGCCGGCGGTCAGCGTCTCGATCGAGCCCACCAGGACGGTGTTGCCGGCCGAGCCGATGGTGATGACGTCGGTGCCGCCCTGGCCCGTCAGCGTCTCGACCAGGTTGACCAGCAGGGTGCTGCCGGTGGTCGCGATGGTGACGACGTCGGTGCCGTTGCCGGCGGTCAGCGTCTCGATCGAGCCCACCAGGACGGTGTTGCCGGCCGAGCCGATGGTGATGACGTCCGTGCCGGCCAGACCGGTGATCGTCTCAACCGCGGTGATCAGCAGGGTGCTGCCGGTGGTGGCGATGGTGACGACGTCGGACAGCGCGCTGCCGGTCAGCGTCTCGATCGTCGACACCTGCACGGTGCCGCCGGACGTGCCGAGGATGACGACGTCGCTGCCGTTCTGACCGGTGATCGTCTCGACCAGGTTGACCAGCAGGGTGCCGCCGGCCGAGCCGATGGTGATGACGTCGGTGCCGCCCTGGCCCGTCAGCGTCTCGACCAGGTTGACCAGCAGGGTGCTGCCGGTGGTCGCGATGGTGACGACGTCGGAGCCGGCGCCGGCGGTCAGCGTCTCGATCGAGCCCACCAGGACGGTGTTGCCGGCCGAGCCGATGGTGATGACGTCGGTGCCGCCCTGGCCCGTCAGCGTCTCGACCAGGTTGACCAGCAGGGTGCTGCCGGTGGTCGCGATGGTGACGACGTCGGAGCCGGCGCCGGCGGTCAGCGTCTCGATCGAGCCCACCAGGACGGTGTTGCCGGCCGAGCCGATGGTGATGACGTCGGTGCCGCCCTGGCCCGTCAGCGTCTCGACCAGGTTGACCAGCAGGGTGCTGCCGGTGGTCGCGATGGTGACGACGTCGGTGCCGCCCTGGCCCGTCAGCGTCTCGACCAGGTTGACCAGCAGGGTGCTGCCGGTGGTCGCGATGGTGACGACGTCGGAGCCGGCGCCGGCGGTCAGCGTCTCGATCGAGCCCACCAGGACGGTGTTGCCGGCCGAGCCGATGGTGATGACGTCGGTGCCGGCCAGACCGATGATCGTCTCGACCGCGGTGATCAGCAGGGTGCCGCCAGCGGTGGAGATGCCGACCAGGTCGGAGCCGGACGAGCCGGTGATCGTCTCGAACAGGCTGACCGCAACGGTGTTGCCGGACGTGCTGCCGAGGATGAGGACGTCGGAACCGGCGGCGCCGGCGATCGTCTCGATCGCGGTGACCGACAGGGTGTTGCCGGACGCGCTGCCGAGGATGACGACGTCATTGCCCGCTGCGCCGGTGACCGTCTCGATCAGGCTGACCGACAGGGTGTTGCCGGACGAGCTGGTGAGCGTGACGACGTCGGTGCCGGCGGCGCCGGTGATCGTCTCGATCAGGCTGACCGACAGGGTGTTGCCGGACGTGCTGCCGAGGATGACGACGTCATTGCCCGCTGCGCCGGTGACCGTCTCGATCAGGCTGACCGACAGGGTGTTGCCGGACGAGCTGGTGAGCGTGACGACGTCGGTGCCGGCGGCGCCGGTGATCGTCTCGATCAGGCTGACCGACAGGGTGTTGCCGGACGTGCCGCCGAGCGTGACGGCATCGTTGCCGGCGGCGCCGGTGACCGTCTCGATCGCGCTGATCGACAGGGTGTTGCCGGACGTGCTGCCGAGGATGACGACGTCGGTGCCCGCCGCGCCGATGACCGTCTCGATCAGGCTGACCGACAGGGTGTTGCCGGACGAGCTGGTGAGGGTGACGACATCGTTGCCGGCGGCGCCGGTGATCGTCTCGATCAGGCTGACCGACAGGGTGTTGCCGGACGTGCTGCCGAGCGTGACGACGTCGGTGCCGGCCTGACCCGTCAGCGTCTCGACCAGGTTGTCCAGCAGGGTGCCGCCGGCCGAGCCGATGGTGATGACGTCGGTGCCGCCCTGGCCCGTCAGCGTCTCGACCAGGTTGTCCAGCAGGGTGCCGCCGGCCGAGCCGATGGTGATGACGTCGGTGCCGGCCGCGCCGGTGACCGTCTCGATCAGGCTGACCGAGAGGGTGTTGCCGGACGTGCTGCCGAGCGTGACGACATCGTTGCCGGCGGCGCCGGTGATCGTCTCGATCAGGCTGACCGACAGGGTGTTGCCGGACGTGCTGCCGAGCGTGACGACATCGGTGCCGGCGGCGCCGGTGACCGTCTCGATCGCGCTGACCGACAGGGTGTTGCCGGACGTGCTGCTGAGGATGACGACGTCGGTGCCGGCGGCGCCGGTGACCGTCTCGATCAGGCTGACCGACAGGGTGTTGCCGGACGTGCTGCTGAGCGTGACGACATCGGTGCCGGCGGCGCCGGCGATCGTCTCGATCGCGCTGATCGACAGGGTGTTGCCGGACGTGCTGGCGAGCGTGATGACATCGGTGCCAGCGGCGCCGGTGATGGTCTCGAGCAGCGACACCAGCAGGGTCGAGCCGCCCGAGGCGATCGTGATCACGTCGGTACCCGCGGCGCCGGTGATCGTCTCAAGCAGGGACACCAGCATCGTCGAGCCCGACGTGGTCAGCGACACCACATCGGTGGTCGAGCTGCCCACGAGGGTTTCCAACAGCGAAACCTGCAGGGTGGAACCGGCAGTCAGCGTGATGAAATCGGTACCAGCAGTACCAATCAGGGTCTCAAGCGCCGAGATCGACACCGTGTTACCGGACGTCCCAAGCGTGATGACGTCTGATCCCGTGCTGCCGATGATGGTCGAGAACTGTCCTAGTGTTAGGGTTGAACCCGTTGTTACTTCAAAAAAGGTTCCAGCCATACTAATCCCCTTCAGGTTTGGTTCGCCGGCGGATGAACCATCTTTAAGGCGCGCGTCACGCTCGGCTGAAGGCAGGCAGAGTCAGTCCTAGCGCGAGCTAACACACCGTGCCCTTGTTATCCGAAGGAATGGACCTAAGGCAACGCGTTTCTACCGAAGTGGGTAGGGCTGGCCCGCCAGTCGGTTGCCGAAGCTCATACGGCAACATCCGCCCCCCTATGGCCCTCTCCCGCAAACCTTTGGAAACTCTATGGAAACAGCCTCTATGGCCGATCCGCAACAGGCCGGATGAAGTTGGGGCGGCCCACGGAACCAAAGGCTTACGGACATCCTGGCCGAAGTTCGCAGACAGGTTTGCCACTCGAATCGAATCACAGGCCATGAGCATTTGTACAACTCTCCCGGCCGTCGTCACTTCGTCCAGTATGGTCTGGTTCAAGCCTTTCCAGTCATCAAGATTACAATTTCATAACATGGACAGTATTACCGTCGCCGCCGGGCCTCGGATGCATTTGCGATCAGGATCGCGCTTGGAGAATTCGGGAACACCCGCTATTCCCTTGCGGCGGCCCGACGATCCGGGAACAGGAGCCGGATGAGACTGGCCACGGAACCGCTCCTACAGGACCGATTAGGAAGACCGATCAAGCATGGCGACCATTCAGGAGGCGCTCGCCGCGGCGGTGCGGCACCACCAATGCGGCCAGATCGCCGTTGCGGCCCGGATCTACCGCCGCATCATCGAGGTCGCGCCCGACCAGAGCGACGCCCTGCACCTGATGGGGCTGGCCGTCCGGCGCACGGGCAAGGCCGGTGCCGCGCTGCGCCTGCTGGCGCGCGCGTTGCGTCTCGATCCCGCCATGGCGGAGGTGCGCCTCAACCTCGGCAACATGCTGCGCGACTTCGGCTCCGGGCACGGTGCTGCGGTGGCCTACCGCAGCGCCATCGCCCTGCGGCCGGATCTGACCGCCGCTTATGAGAGCCTGGGCGCGCTGCACCGCGGACAGGGCCGCTCCACCGAAGCCGAACGCGCCTACCGCCTTGCGGTCCGCATCGACCCCATGACGGCGGAAGGCCACAACGGGCTGGCCAACGTCCTGCAGGAGCGCGATGACCTGGACGGTGCCGTTGCGGCCTATCGCCGCGGCCTGGCCATCGCTCCTCTCCATACAGCAGCCTGCAACAACCTGGGCATCGCCCTGCGCGGACTGGGCCGGCAGGACGAGGCGAGGGTCTGGCACGGCCGCGCCGTAATGCTGGATCCGTATTTCGCTCCGGGCCACACCAGCCTCGGCCTCAGCCTGCAGGAGCAGGGGCGGCTGGAGGAGGCGGCGCGCGCCCATGCCCGTGCGGTCGCGGTCGATCCGGCCTTCGCCGGCGGCTATGCGAACCATGGGAATGCCCGGTTGAATCAGAACCGGCTGATCGAGGCGGTCGCCGGCTTCCGCCGCGCCGTCGCCATCGAGCCGGCCGGCCCGGACGCCCGCCGCAACCTGGGCATGGCCCTGCTGGTCGCCGGCAGCTTCGAGGAGGGGTGGCGCGAATACGAGTGGCGGCTTCGTTGCAAGGACGCCCCCACCCACGCCGCCATGCCCAAGCCGCGCTGGAACGGCGAACCGCTGAACGGCCGCCGCATCCTGCTGCACGGGGAACAGGGGCTGGGCGACGCCCTGCAGTTCTGCCGCTATGTCCCGCTGGTGGCGGCCCGCGGCGGCCGGGTGATCCTGGGCCTGCCGGCACCGCTGGAGCGGGTGATGGCCGGCCTTCCCGGCGTGGAGCGCTTCGTCAGCGGCCAGCTCCCCACCGACGCCTTCGACCTGCATCTGCCGATGCTGAGCCTGGGCGAGGTGTTCGGCACCCAGATGGACACCATCCCACACCGCGTTCCCTACCTGACGGCGGAGCCCGATCTGGCGGCGCGCTGGGCGGACCGTCTGAAGGGGCTGGCGGGGCTGAAGGTCGGCATCGTCTGGGCGGGATCGCCCACCCATGGCAACGACAGGAACCGCTCCGTCGGGCTGGCGCCTTTCGCCAGGCTGGCCGCCATTCCCGGCGTCAGCCTGGTCTCCATCCAGAAGGGACCGACCGAGGGGCAGGCGGCGAACCCGCCAGGCGGCTTCCCCTTGCTGAACCTGTCGCCCGGCATCAGGGACTTCGCCGACACCGCCGCCATCATGGCCGGCCTCGACCTCGTCGTCTGCGTCGACACCTCCGTCGCCCATCTCGCCGGTGCGCTCGGCGTTCCGGTCTGGGTGCTGGTCCCCTTCGCCCCCGACTGGCGCTGGATGCTCGACCGCCAGGACAGCCCCTGGTATCCGACCATGCGCCTGTTCCGCCAGGACCGGCCCGGATCCTGGGACAACGCCATGGACCGTCTGCTGCAAGCCCTGCGCGAACGCATCGCCGATTCCACCCACACCCGAAACGGACCTTCCGACATGCCGATCCTGGCGCCTGTCTCCTGGGGCGAACTGCTGGACAAGATCACCATCCTCGACATCAAGGCGGAGCGCATCGCCGACGCCGACAAGCTGGCGAATGTCCGGCGCGAGCGCGAGGCATTGGTCGCCGTGGCCGCCCAGGCCGACACCGGCCGGCCGGAGATCGCCGCACTGATCGACGGGCTGCGCGCGGTCAACACCACCCTATGGGAAGTCGAGGACGAGATCCGCGACTGCGAGCGCGCCAAGGATTTCGGACCGCGTTTCGTCGAGCTGGCCCGGCAGGTCTACCACACCAACGACCGCCGGGCGGCGCTGAAGCGCGATCTGAACCGCCTGCTCGGCTCCGAACTGGTCGAGGAAAAGTCCTACCAGGCCTACTGAGGTCCGGCAGCCTTCCCCCTCCAACCCAAGGGTTCCGCTCCATGACCACCGACACCGCAACCGAGACCACCAGCCTTCCACCCGGCCAGGGCGCCCCGGAACGGCAGGCCTTGGACCAACAGGTCATGGAACAGCGCCTGTCGAAGCTCTTGGAGCTGTGCCGGGCCGGCCGGCCGGAGGAGGCGGAGGCTCCCTACCGCGATCTGTGCGCCGCCCCCCCTCGGGATGCGGACGGGCTGCTGTCGCTGGCCGAAGCCGCCCGCATCCTGGCCCGGCCGGCCGACAGCGTGGCCTGGGCGGAGGCGGCGGTCCGGTCGCAGCCGGACCGGGCGGAGGGCTGGAGCGTGCTGGCCCTGGCGTTCATCGCCGCCGGCCGTTCCGACGACGGCTATGCCGCGGCTGCCGAGGCGCTGCGGCGGACGGGGAACGGCGCGGCTGACGAGACGGCTGCGATCCAGGCCGCAACCCAGGCCCACCGCGCCCAGGCGCTTGCCCGGCTGCGCCTCGGCCAGCTGGCCGAAGCGGCGGCGGCCTGCGACGCGGCCCTGCGCCTTGCCGACGGGGCCGCCCAGCCGACCCGGTCGCTGCGTCAGGCGCAGGCCGAGACGCTGGGCACCCTGGCGCTGGTCCGCATGCTGGAGGGACGCCCCGATGAGGCCGAGGCGCTGTTCCGCCGGGCGCTCTCCCACCGGCCGATCCTGCCGGAGATCCTGGGCAACCATGCCTCGCTGCTGGCCCGGCTGGGCCGTGACGAGGAGGCGCTGGAGCAGGCGGAGCAGGCGGTGGCGCTGCGTCCGCGGCTGGCGGGAACGCTGCATCTGATCGGCACCCTGCACCATCGCGCCGGCCAGCCTGAATCGGCCATCGCCGCCTTCCACCGGGTGCTGGCGGTCGATCCCGGCCATCTCGACGCCCGGCTGCGGTTGGCCGACAGCCTGCGCGTCGCCGGCCATTGGGAGGAGGCGGCCGGCGTCTGCCGCGACGGGCTGGCCCGCATCGCCAACCCGGACGACCCCAACCGGACACCGCTGCTGGCCAATCTGGGCGCCGCCCTGCAGAGCAGCGGCGACACCGCCGGGGCGCTGGACGCCTACCGCGAGGCGCTGCGCCTGTCCCCCGACCTGCCTGAGGTCCACAACAACCTCGCCCGCCTGCACCAGGAAACCGGCAACCCCGACGCCGCCATCGAGGAGCTGCGCCGCGCCACCGCCGGGCGGCCGGCCAACCAGCCGCTTCCCCTGCCGCTGCGCCGCGCCCTGCTGTCGCTGCTGGTCGCCGCCGGCCGCACGGCCGAGGCCGAGGCGGAAGCCTTCGGCATCGCCCGCACCGCGCCGGAGGACGCGGAACTGTGCTTCGACATCGCAGCCCTGTTCCTGCAAGGCGGCTGGCGCGACCAGGCTCTGCCCTATGTGCGCAAGGCGATCCGCCTTGCCCCCGACGTACCGCGCAACTGGATCGCCTTCGCCGAGACGCTGCGCGACGCTGACCTGCCGGGACAGCCCGGTGGAGCGGACCAGGGCCTGCGCGCCGACCTGCTGGCCGCGCTCGGCCGACCGGAGGTGGAGGGCGCCGGACTGTCGCGCGCCATCGCCGGCGTGCTGACGGGCTCGCCCGTCTTCGCCCATCTCGCCGCCCTGCCGGAGGAGTCCGGTCCCGCCCTGGACGACGTCAGCCGGGCCCTGCTGGCCGACGGCTCGCTCGCCGGCCTGGCGGAGGATGCGCTGCTGCTGGCCCATCTGCGCACAGCAGCGGTCTGCGATCCCACCCTGGAACGGGCGCTGACCCGGTTGCGCCGGGTTCTGCTGCTGGCGCTGACCGGACCCGGCCTGCCCGACCGGCCGGCCTGGCGCACCCTGTGCGCCGCCATCGCCGAGCAGTGCTTCCTCAACGAATATGTCTTCGCCGAGACCGACGGCGAGTTCCAGGTCCTGGCGGTGCTGCTCCGCGCGGCGGAAGCGGTGCTGGCGGGCGGCGAACAGCCGCCGGCGGTGCTGGTCGCGCTGCTCGGCGCCTACCGGCCGCTCTACCGCTGGGAACGGGCGGCCGCCCTGCAATCCATGTCCTGGCCCGAGGAGATCGCCCGGCTGCTGAACCGGCAGGTCGCCGAACCGCTGGCCGAAGCGGCGATCCAGGGGGAGCTGCCGGAGCTGACCCCGATCAGCCACCCGGTGTCGGTCGGCGTGCGCGCCCAGTATGAAGAGAACCCCTATCCGCGCTGGATGACCACCGGCCTGCTGCCGGAGCCGGTGCCGCTGTCCCGTTTTCTGCACACCCTGTTCCCGCATGCCGCCCTGCCCGCCTCCCCCGCCTGGGACGCGCCGGGCTGGGAGGCGCCGGAGGTGCTGGTCGCCGGCTGCGGCACCGGGCGCGAGGCGGTGTGGGCGGCCTCAACCTTGAAGAACGCAAAGGTGCTGGCGGTCGACCTCAGCCGCCGCAGCCTCGCCTACGCCACGCGGCAGAGCCGGCGGCTGGGCCTGAACAATGTCGAGTTCGCCCAGGCCGACCTCTTGGAGCTGGGGACGCTGGGCCGCCGCTTCGACGTGGTGCACAGCGTCGGCGTGCTGCACCACATGGAAGACCCGATGGCGGGCCTGCGCGTGCTGCGCGGGCTGCTGCGCCCGCATGGCGTGATGGAGGTGGGGTTCTACAGCGCCGCCGCCCGCCGGCCGATCCAGGCCGCCCGCGCCTTCATCGCTGAGCGCGGCCACCCGCCGACCCTGGACGGCATCCGCCATGTCCGCCGCGACATCCTGGCCCTGCCGGACGGCCATCCGGCGCGCGCCGTCGCCCGGTCCCCGGACTTCTACGGCACCAGCGCCTGCCGCGACCTGCTGATGCATGTCCACGAGCTGCACGTCACCCTGCCCTGGCTGGCCGGTGCGCTCGAGACGCTGGGCCTGGAGTTCCTGGGCTTCCGGCTGGCCGATCCCGCCGTGGCGGCGCTCTACCGCAAACGCTTCCCCGAGGATCCGGCGATGACCTCGCTCGCCCGCTGGGACCGGCTGGAGGCCGAGCATCCGATGATCTTCGGCGGGCTGTACCAGGCCTGGGTGCGGGTGCGGGCATGAGAAAGCGGGCGTGAGGGAGCGGGCCCTGAGGGCGGGGTCCGGTTGACCCTGCCGGTTGCGGGGTGATATCGCTTCGCCGCCCGGAAAAGACGCGGCGAAGATGGACGCGGCAGAGAAAGACGTCATGGAACAGCGCGTAAAAGACAGGGTCTCGATCTGCATTCCGACCCGCAACCGCCCGGCCCTGCTGCGCGAGTTGCTGGACACGGTCTTCGCCCAGACCTACGGCAATTACGAAGTCATCATCACCGACAATTCGGACAATGACGAAACGCGCGGCCTCGTCGCCGGCCGCTATGCCGATCCGCGCGTCCGCTATCACAAGAACGAGACCAACCTGGGGATGGACGGCAACGCGCGCCGTGCCTTCAGCTTCATCACCGGCGAGTTCTTCACCTTCACCGCCGACGACGATTTCTGGGATGCCGACAATTTGCGCCGCAAGGTCGATTTCCTGCGCCGGGTGCCGGAGGTCAACGCCTGCTTCTCCAACGCCCACCACATCCTGATGGACGGGCGCCCGCACCCGCAGCCCTTCCACACGACGCTGCGGCCGGGGATGGAGGCGGTGATCGACGGCTATTACCTGAACCCGGTGTCGCTGCACGTCCCGCCGTCGCCGCCGCTGTTCGTCAACACCCTGACCGGCCTCTACCGCACCGCCCAGTTCCTGGCGCCGATGGTGGAATCCTGGGAATGCGGGTCGGAGGAATACGCCCACTGGTATCTCGGCCTGTCGGGCCAGCGGCTGGGTTATCTGTTCGATCCGCTCATCACCATCCGCGACGGCGAGCACAATTGGGAAATCCAGACCGGCAACGGCGCGGTGACCAATTACCGCAAGTCGCCCGAAGTGCGCGCCGCCCAGCTGAACCGCATCTACACCACGCTGCGCGCAAGGCGCGGGGCGGAGCTGACGAGGATCGACCGGCAGGTCGAACTGGCGGTCTTCACCTTCCTGGTCGAGCAGATCGGGCAGGCGGCGGTCCAGTATATCGGCAATTTCCCGCTGATCACGGTGGCCGACTTCAACGCCTACATCCAGGAACGCAACCGGCGTCAGGCGGTGCAGGCATGAGCGGCACGATGCCTTCCCCTCTCGTCAGCATCCTGATCCCGGCCTACAACCGCGAGCGCGAGATCGAGGAGACGATCCGCTCGGCTCTCGCCCAGACGGTGCGCGACATCGAGGTGGTGGTGGTGGACAACGCCAGCACCGACGGCACCTGGACGATCTGCCAGCGGCTGGCGGCGGAGGACGGACGGCTGCGCCTGTTCCGCAACGACGCCAACATCGGCCCGGTCAACAACTGGCGCCGCTGCGTCGCCGAGGCGCGGGCGCCCGTCGCCAAGATCCTGTTTTCCGACGACCGGCTGGAGCCGGCCTATCTGGAACGCACCCTGCCGCGCCTGCAGGACCGGATCGCCTTCGTCTTCACCCCGGCGAAGCTGGTGGACGAGGCCGGGGAGCCGCACGGCACCATCCACCAGTATTTCGTCGACACCTTCCCGTCCGACACCTTCGTCTTCGAATATCTGTCGAACTTCGGCAACCTGCCGGTATCGCCCTGCGCCGCCCTGTTCCGCACCGCCGACCTGCGCGACGGCATCGTCAGCGACCTGGGTCCCGGCCCGGCGGGCAGTTCGGCCGCCGATTTCGAGGCGCACGGCGCCGGCCCCGACTGCCTGATCTACCTGACCGCCGCCAGCCGCTACCCCTGGGTCGCCTATGTCACCGAGCCGCTGGTCACCTTCCGGCGCGGCGGCATCACCTCCGACCTCGTCGCCAGCGGGCGCTTCTACGCCTGCTACCATCATGCGCTGATGTGGTTCATGAGATCGCCGATGGCCCCCACCGCCCCCCGGTTGGCCGCCGCCGCCCTGTGGCGGCAGGAGGTGCGAGTCGCCCGCCGGGTCATCCCCTATGAAGAGCATTTGCGGGCTTATGGGGTGAAGCCGGCCTGTTGAGCGAGTGCGGCCAGCCATAGCGTCAGCTCTTTGCCGAATCTCGGAATCTTCACAGATCTCAAGGTCTCTATATGATGGACACATCCAGCCGCATCGGCATCAGAATAACCACATACAATCGTGCCTCTTATCTGCAGGATTTTTTTTCCCGCAACGAAAAAATTATTTCGGCGCCGAACGTCAATGTTCGGATTTTTGATAACCATTCCATGGATAATACCGAAAATATCGTTTGGGATCAGGTCTACAAGAGGAAAAACCTATCCTATTACCGGTGGCCTGAGAATGTCGGCTTCGACAGAAGCCTCGCCCTCGCTGTCGAAAAAGAAGATACCAACAGCGACTACATTTGGTGGTGCGCAGATGACGACATCATCGCACCAGAATCGCTAGGCACAGTTAGAAAAATAATCGATGAAATCGACCCCGATGTCATATTTGCTAATTATTCTGCATATAATGCATTAGGTGCAGATGATTTCAATCTTATTTCTCAACCTCAATATAAAGTTGCATGCAACGGAAACTATGGAATTATTTCAAATCTTTCAAATTTGTTCCGGTCCATACTTCAAGAAGTTCCGTCATTTGGATGCTTTATCGTCAAGAGATCTTTGATTGATTTCATGGACACGAAATCACATATCGGAACGCACCATGCCTATATCGGGTTTGTCCTCAATGCACTCGCGAGAAAGGCACGCGAGATAAGCCCTGCCCGCGTCGGCATCACCCGTGACCCTCTTTTCTTTATCAATAAAAATGAAAACACAAAAACTTGGAGCGGGAAGAACGATCACGTCCTCATAGGAATACGCCGACTTCTTTCGGAATTTGCTCCCGAATACGACGAAGCGATCAAGGAACTCTGGCCCAACTATGAAAATTTATACTTTAATTATTATTTTGGAGACAAAAGGAATCTGCTGAAAGAACTTCGCTTGCTCGAAAAATTTTTCTTTGAATGATCAAATTGATTTCTGGAGATCTTCTGGTGAATATCAATAAAAACCCAATAAGCCGCCAAACGACAGTTGCGATATTCATAAATAGCCACGTTGAAATGTTCAGAAAAAATCTGAGATATATGAACCTTTCCCTATACAAAATCGTGGTGATCTCTCCAATTCCTCGCGATGAATTGGAAGAAAATCTTCAAATCAATTTCGATCATATTCAGGTTCCGCCGAGTCAGGACTTTGACAGAAACTTCCTGTCTCTTTGCGAATTCGCAAAAGATATGGAGGACGATAACTGGATCGTTCCGCTCGCCGATGACGATATCATTCTTAATTTCCAAACCGTCGACGGAAAACGCCTTAGTGATTTCTCGGAAGAACTGGCAAAATCCAAAGGAAGAGGGGCGAGTTTTGCTCTATTTGAGCATGCCGAATACTCGACAAACGGCATAGAAAGACATTCTATCATGAGGGAGAGTGCGCAGTTCCCTCAGAGGGATCGGGAGATGGTGAGAATAGACTCCATGACATCCTCGTACTTGATATCTTTCCCCAGATTTTGTGGCATCGCTTATCAAGCAAAGCTGCTCAAACTTCCGGAGATCGCCAGCTATGCTGGGACATTGCATGCCTATGCGGCTCCGATGTATCTGAGTGTCATGAACGGTATCTGGGGAGAATTCATACCATCTCCGAGATTTGCTTACTACGCCCCGGAAAACAAATCCTGGTCATGGACCAACAAAGGCAGGATATTCCTTGGAATTATGCATTTCGCCAGCCTGTCAACGTCTCTTGGGTATGATGGGACGGCATTTTCGGACTGGCCGCACCGATTTCGCTTCCTGCTGCACTCCTGATTCGGGTGCAGCAGGCAAGCCATTGAACCGTCACGCCGCCCGTACCGCGATGTCCCGCTGGATGCGGTCCCAGATGCCGGTGAAGATGCGGTCCCAGGAATGCTGTTCCAGCACCTGCCGGACGACGCCGGCGCTGCGCCGCTCATACTCGTCCTGCGGCATCGCCAGGGCGCGGGCGATGATGGCGCGGTTGGCCCCGGCGTCCTGGGTCAGCTCGATGGCGTAGGGGGAGCGGAAGCCGCTTTCCGGCGTCACCATCGGCACCAGACCGCGGGCGCAGTTCTCCAGGATGGCGGTGGCCTGGGCGTCGCGCGAGCTGGCGTGGATGTAGAAGGCGCAGTTGTCCTTGATGAAGCGGTCCTGCTGGGCCGACGTGTTGTCCACCCAGCCGAGCGAGACGAACTCGTGCCCGTTCACCCGGACGCGCTGGTAGGGGTGGGCGCGCAGCGCGCTGCTGCCTGCATGCAGCACGGCGCCGGTGCCGGCGACGCTGTTCAGCAGCAGGTCGAAGCCCTTGTGCGGGGCAAGGTCGCTCATGTGCAGCAGGCCGCGCATGCTGGCTTGCGAATAGCCGCGCGGCGGGGCGAAGCGGTGGCCTTCGCAGCCCATGTCGATGCGAACGATGCGGTCCTTGACCCGGCCCAGCATGTCGTCGGCCGGCAGGGCCTGGATGCGCTCGTACCAATAGTCGCCGCAGATGCCGAAGATCAGCCGCGCCCCCTGGAGCTGGCTGTCCATGAAGGGGCTCCAGCTCTTGTGCTCCTCCACCGGTTCGGGCAGCAGCGGCAGCATCAGGTAGGTGTTGGGATGGGCCGGTTGGCCGAGCTCCAGCGCGTTGTCGCGCACCCAGTCGTCGGCAAGCCCGCCGACGGAATCGAAGCTGGTGTGGCCCAGCAGGATGTCCGCCGGGTTCCGCGTGACGCGGGAAGCGTTGAAGCTGTCGAGATGCACGTCGGTGAAGCGGCCGAGCACGCGGCGCGCATGCTTGCAGATCTCCGCGTTGTTCGCCTCGTACTTGTCGTAGCTGTCGCGGCGGAAGATGTAGGGCGTCCAGAAGAAATGCAGCATGCTCGGTCTCTGTCGATCTATTGCTGGACGATCTATTGCTGGGCGATCCAGGCCAGCATGTCGGAAACGCCGCGGCGCGCGTCCACCTTCGGCTCCCAGCCCAGCAGGCGGCGGGCCTTGGCGATGTCGGCGACGAAGATGCGCTGGTCGCTGATGCGCGGCGGCAGCCGTTCGAACCGCATCTCCACCCCGTGCAGCTCCTCCAGCAGGCGGAACAGCTCCAGCAGCGACAGGCTGTTGGCCATGCCGCCGCCGATGTTGAACACCTGGCCCGCCACCGCGTCGGCCCGCTCCACCGCGCTGAAATAGAGGGTCTTCATGTCCTCGGCATGCAGCACGTCGCGGACCTGCTTGCCGGTGCCGCTGATGGTGAAGGGAGCCTTCAGCTGGCCGAGCCCGGCCTGGACAGCCAGACCGCAGAACCAGCCGACCCAGCCCTGGTCGGCGGTGGCGAACTGCCGGCCGCCATACATGGAGGAATGGCGGAACACCACGGTGCGCAGGCCGAACACCCGGTGATGGTCCAGCATCATCTGGTCGGCGGCGCCCTTCGAGGTGCCGTAGGGCGAATGGAAGTCGAGCGGCGCGGTCTCGTCGAAGCCGTTCGGGAAGGCCGGGGCGACGTAGCGGGTCTCCGTCTCCTCGTAGGGCGTCCATTCCAGGTCGCCGTAGACCTTGTTGGTCGAGCTGTAGAGGACGAGAGCCTCCGGCGCCGAGCGGCGCACCGCGTCCAGCAGGTTGAAGCTGCCCAGCGCGTTGACCTCGAAGTCCAGACGCGGATCTGCCAGCGAGGTGGTCATCGCCACCTGCCCCGCCAGATGGAAGACCACGTCCGGCCGCAGCTCCGCCACCGCGCGCTGCACGTCGTTGGGATTGCGGATGTCGCCGTGGCGGAATTCGAACTCGCCCTGGCCGCGTAGCCAGTCGAGGTTCAGCGTGCTGCCCCGGCGGGACAGATTGTCGAAGACGCAGAGATCCTCGCCACGCTCCAGAACGGCGGCGGCGAGGTTGCTGCCGAGGAAGCCGCAGCCTCCGGTGATCAGGTAGCGCACGGGCTAACTCCGGAACTTTCAGGTGGGTCGAGGAAGGCCAGGGTCTGCCGCATCCCCTCGTCCAGCGGGGTCGACGCCCGCCAGCCGAGCCTTGCGGCCGCCTTGCCGGCATCGGCGACGATGCTCATCACCTCGTCCGGGCGGTAGGGCAAGGCGCCCCACAGCAGGGCGTCGCCGCCATGGCCGACGGCGCCCGCGGCGGCCTCGCCCAGGGCGCGGATGGTGATCGGCGCGCCGGAGCCGAGATTGACGATCTCGCCGGCCGGGAAGTCCGCCAGTTCCGCCAGCCGCAGGCAGGCCTCGGCCACGTCGCCGACATAGACGTAATCGCGCAGCTGGCCGCCGGCGGTCAGTTCGGTGCGCCGGCCGTCGCGGCAGGCGCGCAGGATCATCGGCACGAATTTCGTGTCGTTCTCCAGCGGGCCGTACATGCCGAAGGGCCGCACCACGGCGAGCGCCAGCCCGTGCGACGCGGCAGTGCCGAGTGCGGCCAGCGTCGCCGCCGCCTTGGTGATGCCGTAGAGGCTGCGCGGGGCCGGCAGCGCGTCCTCGGCGATCGGGCGGTCGGAGGGGCCGTATTCGTAGCAGGTGCCGACATGGACGAAGCGGCCCACACGCGCCTGGGCCGCCGCGCGCACGAGGTGCAGCGTGCCCTCCAGGTTGGTGCGGGCCGACGCCGCCACCTCCTGGAACCGGTAATCGACGCCGTAGGCGGCGCAATGGACGATCAGGTCGGGACGCGCCTCGGCCACCGCCGCCGCGATCTCCTCCCCCGATGCCGTCAGGTCGAGCCGCACCGGCTCCGCCGCCACGCCGAGGCGGGCGAGACGCCAGTTGTCGCCGCCCTCCCGGCCGGCGGCGAGTACCGTCCAGCCGCCACGGGAAAAGCGGGCAGCGACATGGGCACCGAGGAAGCCGCCGGAGCCGGTGACGAGAACGCGCATCGCCCGGCCGCCCTCAGCCGGCCGTCCGTGCCCGGACGAAGCCGCGGATGACGTCCAGCATATAGTCGATGTGGGCGGCGGTCAGGCCGGGATAGACGCCGATCCACAGGGTGCGGGCGGTGACGACGTCGCTGTTGGTCAGCTCGCCGACGACGCGGTGCGGGCGGCCCTTCATATAGGGCTGGCGCAGCAGGTTGCCGCCGAACAGCTGGCGGGTGCCGATGCGGGCGCGGGTCAGCTCGCGCGTCAGCTCGTCGCGGCTGAAGGGGGCGTCGGCCGCCACCGTCAGCGGGAAGCCGAACCAGGACGGGTCGCTGTTCGGCGTCGCTTCCGGCAGGATCAGCACATCGGCAAGCTCGGCCAGACCGGCCTTCAGCCGGGCGAAGTTGACCTTGCGCGCCTCGATGAAGCCGTCCAGCCGGTCCATCTGGCCCAGCCCGACCGCCGCCTGCATGTCGGTGATCTTCAGGTTGTAGCCGAGATGGGAGTAAATGTATTTGTGGTCGTAGCCGTGCGGCAGGTCGCCGAGCTGCCAGTTGAAGCGCTGCTTGCAGGTGTTGTCCTGGCCCGGCTGGCACCAGCAGTCGCGGCCCCAGTCGCGGAAGGATTCCAGCGAGCGCTTCAGCTTGGCGTTGCTGGTGAAGACCGCCCCGCCCTCGCCCATCGTGATGTGGTGGGCCGGATAGAAGCTGAGGGTGCCGATGTCGCCGAAGCTGCCGACCAGCTTGCCGTCATAGCGCGCGCCCAGCGCGTCGCAGCAATCCTCGACCACCCACAGCCCGTGCTTCTCGGCGACGCGGGTGACGGCGGCGAGATCGAAGGGGTTGCCCAGCGTGTGGGCCAGCATGATGCCGCGGGTGCGCGGCCCCACCGCCTCTTCCAGCAGCCGCATGTCCATGTTGTAGGTCGGGATGTCGACGTCGAGGAAGACCGGCACCATCCCGTTCTGCAGGATCGGGTTCACCGTGGTCGGGAATCCGGTGGCGCAGGTGATGATCTCGTCGCCCGGCTTCAACGCGCGGTCGCCCAGCAGCGGCGAGGTCAGCGCGGTCAGCGCCAGCAGGTTGGCCGACGAGCCGGAATTGACCGTCAGCACGTTGCGGGCGCCCAGGAACTCGGCCAGCCGCTTTTCGAAGGCGTCGTTGAAGCGGCCGGTGGTCAGCCAGAAATCGAGGGCGGAGTCGACCAGCAGCGACATTTCCTCGCCGCCATAGACCTTGCCGCTGACCGGGACCGGCGAGCGTTCCGGGTCGAAGGGCCGGTCGGCATGGGCGACCTCCGCATATTCGGCCACCAGATCGAGGATCCGGCGGCGCAGGTCTTCCCGGCGATCCGCGGAACCGGCTGACGACGAGGAGGCCGGCGAGGAGGAAGAGGAGGTCATGACGGTCTCACGGAAGAAACGGTGATGCGAAAAGGACGCCGGCCGCCTCAGGCGGCCGGACGGGCCTCGTTATACGCAAGAAGCTGGGCGGACATAAGGGCGGGGATGTCCTGGCCGCGGCCATAGGCGCGATACCACTCGACGGTGCGGGCCAGCGTCTCCGCCAGATCCCAGCGCGGCGCCCAGCCCAGCCGCTGCCGCGCCTTGGCGCAGTCGAGCGCCAGGAAGCGGTTCTCGTGCGGGCCGGCCGGGCCGCTGTTGTCGACCCAGGCGGCGCCGTCGCCCCACAGGGAAGCCAGCCGGTCGGCCACCCAATGGACCGGGCGGGCGCTGCCCTCGGCCGGGCCGAAGTTCCAGCCCTCGGCATGGGTCGCCGGTTCGGTCCAGGCGGCCTCCGCCAGCATCAGATAGCCGTGCAGCGGATCGAGCACATGCTGCCAGGGCCGGGTGGAATGGCGGTTGCGCACCACCGCCGGACGGCCGTCCAGGAAGGCGCGGATCAGGTCGGGGACCAGCCGGTCCTCCGCCCAGTCGCCGCCGCCCACCACGTTGCCGGCGCGGCCCGACACCAGGGCGACCGGGCTTTCCCCCGGCGGGAAGAAGGACTGGCGGAAGGCGGCGGTCACCAGCTCCGCACAGCCCTTGCTGTTGCTGTAGGGATCGCGCCCGCCCATTGGCTCGTTTTCGCGATAGCCCCAGACCCACTCGCGGTTCTCATAGCATTTGTCGCTGGTGACGTTGACCACCACGCGCACGCTGTCGACCCGGCGCACCGCGTCGAGCAGATGCACCGTGCCCATGACGTTGGTGGCGTAGGTCTCCACCGGGTCGCGGTAGGAGCGCAGCACCAGCGGCTGGGCCGCCATGTGGATGACGATGTCGGGACGGGCGGCGGACAGCGCCGCCTCAAGCCGGTCACGGTCGCGGATGTCGGCGATCTCGCTGCGGTGCAGCCGGTCGCGCAAGGCCGCCGCCTCGAACAGGCTGGGGGTGGTCGGCGGCTCCAGCGCATAGCCGGTGACGCGCGCGCCCATGGCGGAGAGCCAGAAGCCGAGCCAGCTTCCCTTGAAGCCGGTGTGGCCGGTCAGGAAGACCGACTTGCCGGACCAGAACGACGCAGTCGCAGCCATCGGGGCGGTCACCAGCTCTTCCAGGGCGGGTTGCCGGCGGTCCACAGATCCTCCAGCAGGCGCTTGTCGCGGATGGTGTCCATGCACTGCCAGAAGCCGTCATGCTTCCAGGCGTGCAGCTGGCCGTCCTCGACCAGGCCGCGCAGCGGCTCCTGCTCCCACATGGTGTCGTCGCCGTCGATGTAGCGGCCGACCGTCGGCGACAGCACGAAGAAGCCGCCGTTGATGCGGGCGCCGTCGCCGGGCAGCTTTTCCTGGAAGGCGGAGATGCGGTCGCCCTCCAGCTCGACCACGCCGTAGCGGCCGGGCGGATGCACCACGGTCATGGTGGCGGCGCGGCCATGCGCCTTGTGGAAGGCGACCGAGGCGGAGATGTCGACATTGCCGACGCCGTCGCCGTAGGTGAGGCAGAAGGCCTCCTCCCCCTCCAGATAGGGCAGCACCCGCTTGATGCGGCCGCCGGTCAGGGTGTTCTCGCCGGTCTCGACCAAGGTGATCCGCCAGGGTTCGGCCAGACGGCGATGGACCTCGACCGTGTTGGTCCGCAAGTCGATGGTCACGTCCGAATTGTGCAGGGAATAGCTGGAGAAATACTCCTTGATCGCATAGCCCTTGTAACCCAGGCAGATGACGAAGTCATTGATGCCATGAGAAGAATAGATCTTCATGATGTGCCAGAGGATCGGCTTGCCGCCGATCTCCACCATCGGCTTGGGCCGCAGGTCCGTTTCCTCGGAGAGCCGCGTTCCAAGGCCGCCGGCAAGTATTACAGCTTTCATTTCCTGCAGCTCTTCCAGTTCAGGAGTGGACCAGGGCAGACTATTAATCAATTTATGAAAAAACGGTCAAGCACAGGCGCTCGAAGCCGTTCGCAGACACCAAAGGTCACGATGGAGAGTTGCCTTAGCGCCACCAGGCATGATCGTCGGTGATCTCGGGATCGGGGATGTGGATGTCGCTGCCCGACGGCAGGGCGAGGAGGTTCACGGCGCCGATCCCCTCGAAGATGTCCACCGGGTTGCCGGCGAAATTGCCGGGGTGGAACAGGCGGGCGGTGTGCCACCACACCCGGTAGCCCATCGAGCGGATCAGCCCGATCAGGGTGGGGGAGCGGTCGCGCCGGTCGTTCTCCACATACAGCACCGGACGATGGCGCGCGATCAGCCCGGCCGCCCCGCGCAGCACCTCGGCCTCCATGCCCTCGACGTCGGCCTTGAGCAGGCGGCAGGACGGCAGGTCCAGACTGTCCAGCGTCACCAGCGGGACCGGTTCGCCATGCTCCCAGCCGCCGAGGCCAAGGGCGCCGAAATTGTTGGAGCGGCCGGGGTCGAGCGTCGGCACCCGGATGGCGCCGGCCTCGCTCCCCACCGCCATGCGCCGGGTCCGCACATTGGCGATGCCGTTCAGGGCCAGGTTGGCGGAGAGCAGGTTGAACAGCATCTCCTGCGGTTCGAAGGCGACGACGGACCCGGACGGCCCGACCATGCGGGCCAGCGGCAGGGTCTGGGCGCCGATGTTGGCCCCGACCTCCACCGCCACGTCGCCCGGACGCAGGATCGAGCGGAACACCGCCACCTCATGTTCGGCATATTCGCCGTAGAGATCGAGGGAGCGGCCGACATACTGGTCGTTGCGGTTGTAGACCATCAGCCCATGGCGGCAGGGTCGCATGCGGTTGAAGCCGCCTTCCAGATCCACCGGCCCGCCGATCATCCGTCTCGTCTCCACCCCGCCTGCCCCCGAGCCCAATGGCCCCATGGCCCTTGCTGTAATCCAAAGCCGGAACCGGACGCCACGACTTTCCACCCGTGCGACCTTCCGCCCGCGCGGCCCATCATCGCATCGCCGGCATTTCGCCATGGCACCCGGCCGGGCGAGACGCTACACCTAGCCCCCGTCGCCACCTTCGGCAGTCCCCTCGGGAGAGCAGCCCCATGTGCGGTTTCGCCGGCTTCGCCGGACCCGGCGGCGAGCGCGACCTCGCCACCATGACCAGCATCATCCGCCACCGCGGCCCCGACGACGACGGCGTGCATATCGACGACAGCGGCGCGCTGCCGGTGCATCTGGGCTTCCGCCGCCTCGCCATCATCGACATCGAGGGCGGCCACCAGCCGATGGCGACGGCCGAGGGCGATCTGGTCATCGTCTACAACGGCGAGATCTACAACGCGCCGGACCTGCGACGCGCGCTGGAGCAGGCCGGCCACCGGTTCGTCACCGACCATTCCGACACCGAGGTGCTGCTGCACGGCTACCGGGAATGGGGCCTGGACATGCTGGAGCGGCTGAACGGCATGTTCGCCTTCTGCCTCTACGACCGCCGCGGCGGCCGGCTGGTGTTCGGGCGCGACCGATTCGGCAAGAAGCCGCTGTTCTATGCCGAGACCGCCGACGGGCTGGTCTTCGCGTCGGAGGCCACCGCCGTCCTGTCCCACCCGTCGGTGCCGGACGGGCTGGACCGCACCGCGTTGGTCAAGTATTTCGCCTACGGCTTCATCCCGGCGCCGCTGACCGCCCATGCCGCGGTGCGCAAGCTGCCAGGCGGCTGCAGCATGGTCTACGACCTGGCGAGCCGCCGGCTTTCGGTCAGCCGCTATTGGGAATACCGGATGGTGGTGGACGACCGGCCGCCGGGCGGTCCCGATGAGTGGGCGGAGGAGCTGCGCGAGCTGCTGGACCGCGCGGTGGAACGCCGCATGCTGAGCGACGTGCTGGTCGGCTTCTTCCTGTCCGGCGGCATCGACAGCGCCGCCATCGTCGCGCTCGCGGCCCGCCACCGCGACCCGGCGTCGATGAGGACCTTCACCATCGGCTTCGACGAGCCGAGCTTCGACGAGAGCGGCTATGCCGCCGACGCGGCGCGCCATTACGGCACCGACCATGCCTGCCGCACGCTGAACCTCGACACCGCGGCGGGGATGCTGCCGGAGCTGCTCGGCCGGCTGGACGATCCGATCGCCGACCCGTCGATCCTGCCGACGCATCTGCTGTCGCGCTTCGCCCGCGAACGGGTGACGGTGGCGCTGACCGGCGACGGCGGCGACGAGCTGTTCGCCGGATACGATACCTTCGACGCGCTCAGGACGGCTCGGCTCTACCACCATGCCGTCCCCCGCCCGCTGCACCGGCTGGCGGAGGCGGTGGCCCACCGGCTGCCGCGCTCGGACCGCAACATGAGCTTCGACTTCAAGCTGCGCCGGGCCCTGCGCGGGCTGGGGCACCGGCCAGCGCACTGGATGCCGTCCTGGCTGGGTCCGGCCTCGGTGGAGGAGGTGTCGCGGCTGTTCGGCGCCGACCTCTCCGCCGACGACCTCTATGACGAGGCCGACGCCCTGTGGCGCTCGGGCGCCAGCCGCCACGACGTCGACCGCTCCATCGAGTTCTACGGCCGCTTCTATCTGGGCGAGAACCTTCTCATCAAGGCCGACCGCGCCAGCATGTTCTGTTCGCTGGAGACGCGCTCGCCCTTCCTCGACCGTGACCTCGTCGCCTTCGTCAGCCGGCTGCCGGCATCGGTCAAGCTGCAGCCGAACGGCCTGATGGGCGGCACCCGCAAATGGATCCTGAAGAAGGCGATGGCCCCGCTGCTGCCGCCGGCGATCCTGTCCAGGCCCAAGAAGGGCTTCGGCATCCCCTTGAGCCGCTGGCTGCGCCACCTGCCCCAGCCGCCGCTGGAGACGGCGGCGCGCATCGGGGTGGACGGCAAGTGGCTGGCGGCCCGCTGGGACGAGCACCGCAGCGGACAGGCCGACCACCGCGGCCTGCTGTGGGCCTGGACCGCGCTCGCCACCGCGCTCAGCGGCAGCCGGGAGCGGACGGGCGCGGATCGGGTCGAGCCGGAGACGGCAGGAGGGGCGGCATGAGCCTCGGACGTTCGTTCAGGGGCCGGTCCGCTTCCCGGCAGGCCGGCTCCCATCTGGCCGGCTCCCGTCTCGGCTCCCGTCTGGCCGCCATCACCGGCGGGTTCCTGGTGCTGCTGGGCGCCCTGCTCTATTACGCCGGCTACATCGACGCCGGCTTCAACACCGCCGACGACGGCCATTACGCCCAGGTCGCCTATGAGCTGTGGCTCGGCACGGACCCGCATGCCCTGCGCTTCGGCTATGGGCTGCTGTGGTTCAAGATCGGCCAAGGGCTGTTCGCGCTCGGCGGGCCGAGTTGGCTTGCCGTCCAGTGGCTGTTCCAGGGATTGAGCGCCCTGACCGGGCTGCTGGTCTATGCCACGGTGCTGACGCTTACCGGGCGGATGCTGCCGGCGCTGCTGGGTGCCGCGGTGGCGGTCGCGGTGCCGGCCTTCCCGCCGACCGTCTTCTATGCGGCCTGCGTGCTGCTCAACGTCTTCCTCCAGGTGAGGCTGGCCAAGGGCTGGCAGCGGATGACTCCCGCCAACCTGATCGCGCCGGCAGCCGGCCTGTCCGTCACCTTCCAGATCCGGCCCGATTTCGGTTTCGTCTTCGCCGCCACGCTGGCCGGGCTGATCCTGCTGGGGGCCGTGGCCGGCGGCCGGCACGCTTGGCCGGGCCGCCTTGCCCGGCTGACCGGAAGCGCCCTCGCCGTTGCCGCCCTGGCGCAGGCGCCCCTGATGGCGATGGCGGCGGCCGGCGGCTATCTGGACCTGATCGTGAGCGAGTATCTGCGCTATCCGGAGCTTCTGCTGCGCTACCTCTCCAGCGGGGTGGGCGGGGGAAGCGGCAGCGGGGCGGCGGATGCAGGCGGAGCCGGCACCCTCTTGGGGCGGCCGCCGCTGTCCGACCTGCTGAGCGGAAGCTGGACCGCCAACTGGACCGGCGGCACTCCCACCGCGGCGATGGCGCTGCTGGTCCATCTGCCGCTGGCGACGGCCGCCGGCTTTGCCCTCCTGACGCTGGCGCGGCTGCGCCGGGCGGAGAGCGCGGACGGCGTGCCGGCCCGGCTGGTGGTGTTGGCCGGCGGGATCGCCGCCCTGCCCCACTACTACCTGTTCCGTCCCGACCTCGCCCACATCGCCAACTTCATGCCCGGCCATGTCGTGCTGGTCTGCGTCCTGCTGGCCGATCTGGCGGCCCTGGCCCGGCAGGCGGACTGGAGCCCGTCGGGGCTGGCCACGCGCGCCGGCGTGCTCGGGGCCGGGGCACTGCCCGCTTTCGGGCTGGCGGTCTATCTGTGGGTCGGGCTGACCATGCCGGGCACGGGTTCCATCGCCAACGCCGCCGGCCGCACCGTGCCCTTCACCGCACAGAACGGTGTCGCCGTCCGTATCAGTCCCGGCGAGCAGCCCCTGCTGGAAGGCCTGCGCGCGGCGGTGGAAGGGCATTCCAACCCCGGCGACCGCATCGTCTGCGTCCCCTTCTGCCCCGGCATCGCCTTCATGACCGGGCGGCGGATGCTGCTGCGCGACTGGTATGTCGACGATTCGCTGCTGGTCACCGACCCCGGCTGGATCGGGCGCGCCATCGCCGCGACGCGCGAGGCCCGGCCGCCAGTGGTGATCGTCGTGGATTGGGCGATCAACGGCACGGAGATCTCGCGCTTCGCCAACTGGGCGCGGCCCTATGTCGCGATGCTGGAGGCAACGGCCACCGGGCGGGTGGCGCTGCCGGGGATCACGGTCTACCTGATGCCCCGCTGAAACGGGCGGGCCGGAAGGCGCGACGCCTCAGCGCGGCGTCTCCGGCCGCTCGTCGAAATTCAGCATGGTCTTGATGGAATAGTGGCTCTTGCCCTGGCTCTCGAAATAGATGCGGACCAGCAGCTCGGCCAGCAGCCCCATCAGGATGCACATGACGCCGGTGACCAGCCCCATCGTCACCAGCAGCGGCAACGGCGTCAGGATGAAGGAGATGCCGTCGACCAGCTTCAGATAGATGGCATAGATGCCGGCCAGCACCGACAGCCCCATGAACATCAGGCCGGCGAAGCCGAAGATGTAGATCGGCTTGGTCTCGTACTGGGTCAGGAACTTCACGACGACGAGGTCGAGCACGACCTTCAGCACCCGCTCCAGCCCGTATTTCGACTGGCCGTGGCGGCGCGGATGGTGGCGCACCGGCATCTCGGTCAGCTTCGCTCCCTGCCAGCGGGCGTAGATCGGCACGAAGCGGTGCATCTCGCCATAGAGCCGGTAGCCCTGCAGCATCTGCCGCCGGTAGGCCTTCAGCGTGCAGCCATAGTCGTTCAGCTTCACGCCGGAGATGGTGGAGATCAGCTTGTTGGCCATCCGGCTCGGCAGCGTGCGCAGCAGGAAGCCGTCCTGCCGGTCGGCGCGCCAGCCCGACACCACGTCGTAGCCCTCGTCCAGCTTGGCGAGCAGGCCGGCGATGTCCTGCGGGTCGTTCTGCAGGTCGCCGTCCATCGGCACGATGACCTCGCCGCGGGCATGGTCGATGCCGGCCATCATCGCCGCGGTCTGGCCGACGTTGCGGCGGAAATTGATGACGCGGATGCGGCGGTCGGACGCCACCCGCTGCAGCTCCGCCTCCGTCCCGTCGATGGAGCCGTCATTGACGAAGATGACCTCGAAGCTGCGCCCCAGCCCGTCGAGCGCCGGAATCAGCCGGCCGCACAGAGGGGCGATGTTGTCCTCCTCGTTGTAGACCGGGATCAGGACCGAGACGGAAACCGTGCCGGCGTCCATGGCGGTGGATCCGGGGTTGAGCAGGAGGGTCATCGAACGGGTCCGGAGGCTGCTGGTCATCTGTGGGGGCGATGCCGGGCCATGGTATGGCCGCTGGATCCGGCAAGCGCAACGGCTAATTGGGCGCAGGAACGGACGACGGTCCATCACGGACAGGCGCTTGCCGCCGCTTAGACCGCGCGGCGCGCACGCAGGACGGTCAGGTCGATGACGGCGCCCAGCAACGCCACCATCACCTGGAAGGCGAGGATGCCGAAGCCCAGCGCCAGCGACTGGGCATGCGGCACGCCGACCAGATCGAGCAGGCCGACCAGCGACGCCTCGCGCAGGCCGATGCCGGCGACGGTGACGGGCATCAGCACGATCACCGACATCAGACCGATCACGGCGCTCCACACCGAGAAGGGCTGGTCGATGCCGACCGCCAGCCCCAGGGACTGGCTGCCGGCGACCGCCGCCAGCTGCACGGCGATCCCGCCTGCGACCGCCAGCAAGGCCCGCCCCGGCCGGCGCGTCTGGTCGCGCCAGGCCTCCAGAAAGCGGCGCAGCGGCCCGAGGAGCCAGGCCTCGCGCCTCGGCCCGGCACGCCAGCCGAGCAGGGCCAGCAGCAGGGCGCGGGCCGGCGCCCAGGCCAGCAGCACCGTTGCCACGACCAGCCCGGCGAACACCAGCCCGACCGCGGCCAGCAGCCCATCGCCGAAGCGCGCCGACTGCATCGCCAGACCGCCGCCGGTCAGCAGCAGAAGCCCGGCGATCCCCGTCACCTTGTCGAATGCGACCGCCGAAACGATGTGGCCGCCACCGGTTTCCCCCCGCTTTTCGTCACGGCTGAGCCGGTAGGCCTTCACCGCCTCCCCCGCCAGCTGACCCGGCAGGACCAGCGCGTAGAGCTGCGCCACCAGCGTGTAGGCGAGCAGCCGCCCCGCCCGCACTTCCGGCAGCAGCACCCGCAGCTTCAACGCGTTCAGCACATGCATCAGGAAGAACAGCAGCCCGGCGAGCCCCATCAGCCCCGGCGAGGCCATCGCCAGCACCCGCCCGACCTCGGCCATGTCGACCCGCCACAGCAGCAGGGCGACCAGCAGCGCGCTGACAAGGACCTTCAGGCGGGGGCGCATTTAAAGATGCCTTTTCATGAAGTCATGAAGTGATGTGAGGGGTTTATTTGTGGAAGCCTCGCTGCGTGCCCCCTCCCCACCCCTCCCCCGCGAAGCGGGGGAGGGGTGGGGAGGGGGCACCGCCCCTGCACTCACGACCCCGGCCGGCGCGCCAGCACGTAGATGTAGTCGCCGTGCGACCAGGAGTTCAGGCGGAAGATGTGGTAGAGCGCCTCGGCGAGGAAGCGGCGGCCGGGGCCGTAATCGCCCTCGGTGCCCTGGCCGCTGGCGGCGCCCAGAACGTTGCGGTAGAGCGGCGAGAAGAAGGGGAAGCCCCATTCCACCACCCGCTCGATCTCCAGCCCGACCGACCTGATCTTGGCCTGCAGCTCGCCGTGGGCATAGTTGCGGTGATGGCCGACCGTGCGCTCGAAGTCGCGCATCCGCCCCTGCAGGGTGGAGACCAGCAGGTAGCGGCCGGTCATGGCGGCGAGGTTGCGCAGCGCCGCGACGTCGTCCTCGATATGCTCGACCACGTCGGTGCAGACCACCAGATCGAAGCGGCGGTCGATATGGCCGGCGGCGACGTCGAGCAGGCCGAACTCGGCGTTCGGCGCCCGACGGCGGGCGACGTCGATGGCCTTGGCGGAAAAGTCGAGACCGCTGTAGCTGGCCTGCGGCTTCAGCGGCATCAGCGTGGCGAGCAGCGAGCCCTGGCCGCAGCCGACGTCGAGCAGGCTGTCGTACTCCAGCGGGCGCACCATCTCGGTGACGATGCGGCGCAGATGCCGGCCGGTCGGGCCGTATTTGCGCATGTCGTTCCAGCGCCGTTCCCAGCTGTCGTCGTAATCGACGCCGCCGGGATGGTCGGCCGCCGCAGCGGCCATGGGAGTGGGAAGGGGAGTGTGGGTGGCTGACTTGAATGCGTCGTCGCTCATGCGGGCCTCCGGCGCAGGATGAATTCGTTGCAGCCCGTCGGCACGCGCGGCGGACGGACCTCCAACATGTCGAAGCCGAGCGCGTCCATCCGCGCCCGCACCTCGTCGGCACTGGCATATTCGTAGGGGTAGCCGCCGAGCCAGTCGGTCACGTCCACCCAGAACTCCATGCCGCGCTCCTTGCGCAGCGGGTTGGAGCCGGTGATCGCCCAGGTCGCCAGGAACATCAGCGAGCCCAGCGTCCAGTCCCAGAGCTTCCGCAGGAAGCCCGGCGACAGATTGTAGACGATCTTGATCAGGGTCCAGATCGGCGAGGTCCAATGGCGGTTGTAGAGCGCCAGCACGAAGGTGCCGCCCGGCGCCACCAGCGGGGCCACCGTCTCGATCGCCGGCCACATGGAGCCGGTGTGGTGCAGCGAGCCCCAGGCATAGACCACGTCGAAGCGGCCGAGCGAGCCGACGAAGCCGCTGTCGAGCGCGGAGCTGCGGCGGAACTCGATCCGCTCTGCCAGGTCGGGCGCGAAGCGGCCCAGGTTGCGGCGGGCGACCTCGACCCCGGTGGGGTTGACGTCGAAGCCCAGCGCGCGGGAAACGCCCAGCTTGCCGGCGGCGATGGTGAACAGGCCGGAGCCGGAGCCGACGTCGCAGAAGCTGGCGTCCTTCAGCCGGTCGGTCCCGACCAGCCCCTTCAGGCTGTCGATGGCCGCCGCCAGCCGCGGCTCGTCCAGCACGGTGCGCGAGTAATGGTCCCAGTTCTCGCCGAAATCGAAGGCCAGGGCGGGTGTCCCGGCCGGGGTTCCGCCCCCGCCGTCCGCCGTCTTCACCGGTTCCGCCACGCTGTCCGATCCCTTGCTGTCCAAGCCCACTCTGCCGCGCCGCCATACGCTCCCGAAAGCCGCCCGATGTCAACAGCACCTGAAGCGGATGGGCTTCACTCCGCCTGCGCCGACCGGCCCCGCTCCGCTGCTTTGCTCCCGGCAAGCGACAGGTCGCGGTAGGCGGCGGCGACGGCGCGCCAGGAGAAATGCTCGACCACCCGGCGGCGGCCGCCCTCGCCCAGCCGGCGGCGCAAGGCAGGGTCCTCGGCCAGACGGGCGAGTGCTGCGGCAAGCGCGGGCGTGTCGTCGGCGTCCAGCATCAGGCCGGTCTCCTCCTCCACCACCAGATCGCGGTTGCCGGCGATGCGGGTCGCCACCACGGGCAGGCCGGCGGCCATCGCCTCCAGCACCACGTTGGGCATGCCCTCGTCGCGCGAGGGGAAGACGAAGGCGTCGGCGGCACGGTAGGCGGCCGGCAGCTCGTCACGGCCGAGCCAGCCGCGGAAGGCCACCCGCTCCGACAGGCCGAGCCGGGCGGCCTGGGCCTCCAGCTCCGGCCGGGCGGGGCCGTCGCCGACGATGGTCAGGCCGATGCGGCCGCGCGTCCCGGAGGGCAGGGAGGCGAGCGCCTCGAACAGCACGTCCAGCCCCTTCTGCCGCACCACCCGGCCGACGAACAGCAGGGACAGGCGGTCGCCGTCATTTCCGGCATCGACCGGCCCGGCGCCGGCGGGCGAAAAGCGGACAGCATCGACGCCGTTGGGGATGATGGCGACGGGCTGGTCGGGAGCGAAGCGGCGGGCGAGGTCGGCCAGCCCCTCGCTGTTGGCGACGACGGCCGAGGACCGGCGCCACAGCCAGCCGATCACCGGCCCGGCCAGCCGGTGATAGAGCGAGATGCCGTCATACTGGAAGCCCGGCACGTCGCCGCCGCGCAGGCTGACGACATAGGGCACGCCCGACAGCGCCTTCACCATCCAGGCCGCCGGGCCGCAGGGCAGGCCGAAATAGGCGATGGTGGCGTCCGGGCGCCAGCGGGCGGCGATCCACGGCGCCATCGCCAGCGAACTGGCGAGGAAGGCCAGCATCTCCACCACCGAACTGCGGTCGCGGCGGCGGCGCAGGGTGGGGATGCGGCGGATCTCCACCCCGTCGGCCCGGCGCTCCACCCGCGGCAGATCGCCGAAGGCGGAGGTCAGCACCAGCACCTGTTCACCCAATGCCGCCAGTTCGCGGGCGGTGTTGTCGGTGGCGTTCGCCGCCCCGCCGCCCAGCGGCGGAAACTCGTAATTGATCAGCAGAATCCGCGCCATGCCGCCCGCCATGCTCCCCGTTCGACGAGCGCCATTGATGGGCGGTGAGCGGCGGCGATGCAAGCGGTCAACCGGCTTCATCCGCCGGCTTCATCTGCCGGCCCCATTTGCCGCCCCCCTGCATCCGGCCGGTGCCCGTCCTTTGCAGCACCGGGCATCTCTGCTACTGATCGCGTCGGTTCCCGATGCTGTCCGGAACCAGGTCCTCAACCGGGGCGA
The DNA here is from genome assembly GCF_001639105.2 of Azospirillum humicireducens. NCBI lineage: Bacteria > Pseudomonadati > Pseudomonadota > Alphaproteobacteria > Rhodospirillales > Azospirillaceae > Azospirillum > Azospirillum humicireducens. The sequence goes on along the minus strand of NZ_CP028905.1, from coordinate 17,130 downwards.
TGCGGTCCTCATGAACATCCAGCAAGCCTTCGCCACGGCGCTTGGGTTCCATCAGAACGGCCAAGCCGAAGAAGCCGCCCGGCTCTATGGCGAAATCGTCGCCGCCGACCCCCGGTTCGCCCCCGCCGTCAACAATCTGGGGCTGCTGCGCTCCGACGCAGGCCACGATCGGGAAGCGGTGGCCCTGTTCCGCCGCGCCCTGAGCCTGACCCCGGATTCGCTGAATGGCTGGAACAACCTGGGGCCGCTGCTGACCCGGCTCGGCCGGCTCGACGAGGCGGTGCGGGCCTACCGCGCCTCGGTCCGGCTGAAGCCCGACCAGCCGGCCGTTCTCAACGAGATGGGCATCCAGCTGGAGCGGCTGAAACGCGCCGGCGAGGCCTGCGACGCCTTCGCCCGCGCGGCGGCCCTGGCGCCCGGCGATGCCGAGATCGCCAACAATTACGGCGCCATGCTGCGCATGACCCACCGGCTGGACGAGGCGGCGGTATGTTTCCGACGCACCATCGCGCTGAACCCGCAATATGCCGGGGCCTACAGCAATCTGGGCTCCACCGTGAAGGACAAAGGCGCCTTCTGGGAGGCTCTGCTGGCCTTCAGGCGGGCCACCCGGCTGGACCCGGACTTCGCCGGCGCCCATTGGAACGAAGCCCTGGTCCGGCTGCTGCTGGGCGATTTCGTCCAGGGCTGGCGGGGCTATGAATGGCGCTGGAAGCATGGCCGCCTGCCTTCGCCACAGCGCAGCTTCGTCCAGCCGCGCTGGGACGGGTCGCCGCTGAAGGGCCGGCGGCTGCTGGTCTATTGGGAGCAGGGCTTCGGCGACGTGCTGCAGTTCGTCCGCTATCTGCCGCTGCTGGCCCAAGCAACTGGTGGGGCAACTGGTGGGGCAGCCGGTGGAATGGCCGGCGGACAGCCGGTCTATCTGGAGTGCCAGCGGGCATTGCTGCCGCTGCTGCGCCGCCTGCCCGGCACCATCGCGGTGGAGACCGGCGGGCCGCTGCCCGACTTCGACGTGCAGATCCCCGTGCTGAGCCTGCCGGCGCTGTTCGGCACCCGGCTGGAGACCGTGCCGGCCCGCGTTCCCTACCTGACGGCGGAGCCCGATCTGGCGGCGCGCTGGGCGGACCGTCTGAAGGGGCTGGCGGGGCTGAAGGTCGGCATCGTCTGGGCGGGATCGCCCACCCACGGCAACGACAGGAACCGCTCCGTCGGGCTGGAGCCTTTCGCCAGGCTGGCCGCCATTCCCGGCGTCAGCCTGGTCTCCATCCAGAAGGGACCGACCGAGGGGCAGGCGGCGAACCCGCCAGGCGGCTTCCCGCTGCTGAACCTGTCGCCCGACATCAGGGACTTCGCCGACACCGCCGCCATCATGGCCGGCCTCGACCTCGTCGTCTGCGTCGACACCTCCGTCGCCCATCTCGCCGGTGCGCTCGGCGTTCCGGTCTGGGTGCTGCTGCCCTTCGCCCCCGACTGGCGCTGGATGCTCGACCGCCAGGACAGCCCCTGGTATCCGACCATGCGCCTGTTCCGCCAGGACCGGCCCGGATCCTGGGACGACGCCATCGACCGGCTGGAGCACGCGCTCCGCAGCCGCATGTCCGGATAAGGGTCAAAGGGCGGCGTAGGGTCCGTCGCGGTGGACCATCACCAGATCGACCTGCCACATCCGTTCGTCATTGGGACGGTAAAGCGGATCGACGATGTCCCAGACCTGGAAGCCGTAAGGCGCCATGGCATCGATGATGGGAAGCAGGCGGGCATCCCCGCCGGCGACCGTCGCCTCGATCACGAAGACGGCGTCAGGCTGCATCAGGCTGGCCGCCCCGGCCAGAACCTCCAGCTCCAGCCCGTCGACGTCGATCTTCACCAGCATCGGCCGGGCATAGCCGCGCTCGGCGCACAGCCCGTCCAGCGAGATGGCGGGCACCGTGCGCCGGTTGGGCAGGGTGCTGTACGACTCCGTCCCCTCGGGAACGACGGAGGAATAGAGCCGGTCGTCGGACACCGCCAGCGGAACCGTGCCGCCCTGGCGGGCGACGGCGGCGATGCGGTATTCGGCGCTGCGCAGTTGCCCGCACAACGCCTGCAGAGCCGGCTCATTCTCGACCACCGGTTCGATCAGCACATGGTGGGCGTCGGGATACACCTCGTAGAGCGGCGGGGTGCCGGTCTGGGCGCCGACATCGATGACCGTGGCCGGCCGGAACCCCCGCCCGCGCAGCAGTGACAGCGTCTTGTGCTTGCTCTGGCGGAGCGCCGTCCGTTGCGACCGGATCAGCGCCAGCAGGGTCACTGCCATCGGGTCCGCCGGACTGACGCGCAGGATGGCGCGGTAGAACTCCTCCGCCCGTTCCAGGTCGCCGGAGAGATGGACGTCGAATGCGATCTTGAGACCGTCGGCGATGCTCACGGCGACTGGCTTCCCGGATTGGCGACCGCCCGAACCCACATCCGCCCGCAACCGCATTCCGCGGCCGGGATGGGCAAGGATTTGCGCAGGACGGCGACTGGATGGCTGATCATAAAAGTGCCGCGCCGGACGGACCGGCGCGGCACAGTTTCGGCTGGAACCCTTTCCCGGGTCCATAGCAACAGTTGATGATAATTACCCATTCTTTCAAGCGCGTTCTTGTGAAATGGCCAGGTTTCCGCTTCGCCGGCCATGCATTTTCCGCAAGCCGGTGCCCGCACCCGTCTTCCGGGCGTCGCCCCCGCCCAAAAGCGGGGATCCGCGGGACCATCGGTCCCGACTCGGGGGGGGGCCGCTCCGGGAAGGACAGGCGGCTCCGCTTGCCAGCGGCGGGGATGCCATGGGATGAAGCGCCGCCTCTCCCTTTCGCCGACCGGTCCTCGCCATGCCACAAACTCCCGACACCACCCTTCAGGACGCGCTCGACGCCGAACGGGCGGGGAACCGCGAGACCGCCAGGACGCTCTGCCTCCGGCTGCTGGAGCGGGCTCCCACCGGTCCGCAGGCGCCGGCGGCGCACGATGCGCTCGCCAGACTTCTGGTCGGTCACGACATGGCGGCGGCGGCCGACCATGCGCTCGCCGCCTGGCGGCTGACGCCACAGGATCCGACCCGCCGCTCCAACCTGTGGCAGCTGCTGACCCATCTGGGCGAGGCCGGCGATGTCGCCCGCCTCCAGGGGCGTGAGGACTGCGTCGGGCTGGTGGCGCTGGGCAACGCGCTGCGCCGCGACGGTCAGGCGCTGCGGGCCGAGCGGGCCTATCGCCGGGCGCTGGATCTCTATCCGGAGCTGTCCTTCACGCTGAGCAGGCTGGCCTGCCTGTGCGCCGAGCAGCACCGGCTGGAGGAGGCCGACGCCCTGTTCGTGCAAGCGGCGGAGCGCCATGGCGGGCGCGACGCCGTCACCCGCACCGATCCCGCCTTCCTCCAGTCCCTGCGCGCGGCACCTCCGCCCACCGGCATCCGCGCCACCGTCCAGGAGGGCGCCGGAGCCGCCGCCCGGCCCCTGGTGGTCTATGCCTGCTGCGACGCCGTCTATGCGCGCAAGTTCCTGCCCACCATGGTGCGGTCCATCGCCGAGGACAGCGGACTGGATTGCGCCATCGCCCTGCATCTGGTCAATCCCGACGCCGAGGCAGAAGCGACGGTGGCCGCCCTGGCCGCGGCCCATGGCGCCGACCGCTTCATCATCCTGCGCGAGAGCATCGACCTGTCGCCGCTGGGCGATAATGCCAAGACCTATTACGCCTGCAGCCGTTTCCTGGTGCTGCCCGACCTGCTGATCCGCTGGCAGCGGCCGGTGCTGATGCTGGACGTCGATCTGCTGGCGATCCGCGACCTGAACCCGCTGCTGGCGACCTCCGCCCGGTCGGATCTGGGCATGATGAGCCATGCGCTGAAGCGGCTGGACATCTGGAGCCTGCTCTATGCCGACGTGCTGCACATCCGGCCGACCACGGGGGCGCTGCGTTTTCTCGACCTCACCCGGCGCTACATCCGCCATTTCCTGGACCGCGGCCTGCCGGTCTGGTTCCTCGACCAGGCCGCCCTCGCCGCCGTGCATCTGGCCGGCTTCACGGCGGAGGCGGCACCGCGCCTGACGATCTATCCGGCCGACATCCACAGCAGCACGGTGATGGTCGACGGCGAAGGCCGGTATTGGACCGACGACAGCGCCTATTTCTATTCGGTCCGCGCCACCGGCGGCGGCCAGCATGCAGTCCACCGGCTGAAGCGCCGCGCCGGCACCACCGCCGACGTGAAGCCGGGGTGAAGCCGGGGTGAAACCCGACCCGCCCGCGACCGCGGCATCACCGGCAGGGCGTGGCGGGCGCAACAGGACAACAAGTCATGACTTCATGAATCATGATTTCATGCTTCTTCTTCATGACGTGAAACCACTTCCATCTTTCCTGTTCTTGCGTGTAAATCCGCGAAGCTCCCGCTCGGGGCAGCGCTTTTTCCATCCCCTGCTACCGGGAACCACCGCATGGCTCGGATCATCAGTTTCGCCTCCACCAAGGGCGGCGTCGGCAAGACCAGTCTGGTCATGGCGCTCACCTCCGAACTGCGCCGGCGCAAGGCGAGCGTGCTTCTGCTCGATTGCGACCCCAACCGGCATCTGGCCGAGTGGGCGCGGCGCCGCAACGATGCCGGCGTGCGGGTGCTGGACGAGATCACGGAATCGAACGTCCGCCAGACGGTGCAGGAGAATGCGCCGAGCTTCGACTACACGCTGATCGACCTTGCCGGCTTCGGCAACCTGACCATGCTCTATGCCTTCTCGGTCAGCGACGGGGTGCTGATCCCGACCCAGCAGTCCTTCATGGACGTGAAGGAGACGGTGCGCACCTTCAAGGTGGTGGCGGATTCCGTCGGCGTGCTGAAGCACACGCCCGCCTCCAGCGTGGTGATCGTCCGCACCCAGGCAGCCATCGAATCCCGCGTCGACCGCCATGCCCGCGGTCTGCTGGACGAGCATGGCGTCCCGGCCTTCCGCACCGAACTGATCGAGCGCTCGCTCTTGAAGGAGATGACCTACACCGGCCACGGACCGGGCGAGGTCAACCCGGACAGCAACGCCGACCTGAACGTCCGCGCCCTGACCGACGAGTTCGTCGCCTTCCTGGAAGCCTCCCCGGCCAACCCGCTGATCCCGCGGGGGTGAGGCGGGCAGGGCTTCATGGCATGGAATCATGATTTTTGAACAAGATTCCTTATCATGATTTCATGATATTAAATCCGGTCAAACCGCCCCAGACTCCCCGCCTGGCCCCGGCCGACTGCCTGACGGAAACGGGAGCTGCCGGCGACGCAGAACTGCGCCAGACCGCACAGCCCCTGCTGACCGCTGGCCCTGCATGTGCAGTCAGCCCCGAGCGGCCATGGTGAAACGCTGGCAAGGATCCGGCAGGCGCCGCGGAGATGGCTGGTGGACAACGCCGTCGAACAGGAGGGGGGGGTGGAAGAGGGTGCCGATCGCGAAAGCCTCGGCATCGGCCTGGAAGCTATCGGCCATCGCCTCTCCCAATTGGGCCAGGAGGGGGAGGCGCGCGGGGATGAGGACGTCCCTTCCAAGGGTTACGAATCCCATATGCGATTGCCCTGACTGACCAGGGGGCACCCATTTGGCATGTCCTATTTTCACGCTTATAAATCATGAAAATAGGACATGATGATTTCAGATGATTTCCTGCCCCCTCCAGAGGCGCTGACATACAGGCTTGATTGCCGCCCCCATCCCTGAGCGACCGTCATCCCCGCGAAGGCGGGGATCCAGTAGTTCCCGAGCGGACCCAATGGGTAAACCTGACTCCCCGATTTCGCGGGGATGACGCCCAAAGGGCGCGCCGGCCATGTCGGAATATGGGGATGGTCCTGCATGTTAGCGCCCATGCTCCCCGGTGGGAGGAAGCAATGCTTTTCCCCGCACACCCGTCTCCGCGCCATGCCCCTCGAGCCGGACGGCCAAAATGGACGGACAGGCAAGCGTCGACGCAAAGCCCCCGTGGCCCAAGGGTGAAGCAGCCACACAAGAGCAGGCAACCATCCCACCATCTCATTTCATGATTTGTTTTCTCGATAAAGTGCCATGGCTTTATCCAATCGAACACCCAGCCATACGGATTGCCCGCAACCGGACCGCCCCGCCGACCGCGCGCATCATCTCATGCCCTTATTTCATGACATCTCTCCATCACATTGCCCGCCATCCCCCCTGTGGTTCCTGCGCCACGCCGGCCGGCTTTCCGCCACGATGCGCTCCGCCCCGCCACATGGCGCGAAGACAGGACACCAAGTCATGATATTGCTTCATGGCTTACCCCGCCGGCTCCAAGCCGGTGCCGCCCTGACCGGAGTGCCCATGTCGACCGACAGCCCCGCCAAGCCTCCCCTGAAGCCTGCCGCCAAGCCGGCCCGCCCTCCGCTGGGCGGGATCGGGATCGGCGGGCTGGGGACGGACGATGTCGATCCGATCCGCCAATACGGATTGAGCAAGGGCTTCCTGCCGACCGAGACGGAACCGCCCGCGACGCCCGCTCCCTCTCATCCGCAAGCCCCCACTCCCCAGCCGGCACCGGCGCCCATCCCCGCCCCCACCATCGTCCGCCCTGCGCCGACCCGGCCGTGGCAGGCGATGCTGCCGGACTATCTGGTGGAGGAGCTGCGCCAGGCCGCCGCACGCGAAGGCACCGCCCAGAAGGTGATCGTGCTGAAGGCGCTGCGGCAGGCCGGCTTCCGGATCGACGACATCGACCTGCAGGACCTGCGGCGACGTTGACGCTCGCGGCCCGACACACAATGCACACAGGCGTGGCCGAAGGGACGGTTTGACTCTCCAGGAGTAGCCGTCTATGCCCTGCACACGCTCCAGACCGACTGCCGACCACCAGCGACGACGAGATGAAGGCAAACATCACCCAGGCCGCCCCGGCGCCGTCCCCTGCGGCGGCCTCGCCCCTTCAGGCCTCGCCCCGTCCGGTATCGTCCGTCCCGGAGCCTGCCCCGGCGGCCGCTCCCAAGGCGGCGCCCCAGCCACCCGCCCAGCCCCAGGGCTCCCACGGTCTCAGCATCGACATGCTGGAACGGATGCTGGAGCAGCAGCCGAAGGACCCCAACGTGTGGAGCGCGCTGGGCGCCCTGCTGCGGCAGGCCGGCAAGCCGGAGCCGGCGATCGCCTGCCAGCGGCGCGCTCTGGAGATCGACCAGCGCCATGTCGGCGCCTGGACCAATCTCGGCAACGTCCTGGGCGACGTGGAGCGCTATGACGAGGCCATCGCCGCGCAGGAACATGCGGTGGTGCTGTCGGGCGGCAATCCCAGCCTGCTGTCCAACCTGGTGGTGGCGCTGCGCCACGGCTGCCGGTTCGAACGCGCGCTGGAGATCCTGGACGTCGCCCTGCGCGCGCGGCCCGGCGACTCCGGCCTGCTGTGGGACCGCGCCCTGACGCTGCTGCAGGTCGGCCGCTACACCGAGGGTTTCCGCGATTACGACTCCCGCCTGTCGCTGCCGGCCTATCAGAACCGCATCGCCGAAGGGCCGATGTGGGACGGCGGGCCGCTGAACGGCAAGACCATCCTGCTGACCACCGAACAGGGCTTCGGCGACGTGCTGCTGACCGCGCGCTATGTGCCGCTGGTCAAGGCGCGCGGCGGCCGGGTCCTGCTGGAATGCCACCCGGAGCTGCGGCGGCTGCTGTCCGGGCTGGAGGGCATCGACGGCTTCGTGCACGCCGGCACCGCCTATCCGGCCTACGACGTCCATTGCCCGCTGATGAGCCTGCCGCACCGGCTGGGCACGACCGTGGAAACGGTGCCGCCGCCCACCCGCCTGACCGTTCCGGATGAGGCGCGCGAGAAGGCAGCCAGGCTGGTGCCCGGCCCCGACGGCACGATCAAGGTCGGCATCATCTGGTCCGGCCGCGTCACCTTCAAGGACAACGCGCGGCGCGCCACCACGCTCAGCCGCTTCCTGCGCTTCCTCGACGTGCCGAAGGTGCGGCTCTACAGCATCCAGAAGGGCCCGCCGGAGGCGGAGCTGGCGACGCTCGGCACCTCCACCCTGATCACGCCGCTGGGGCCGCACTTCAACGATTTCGCCGATACCGCGGCGGTGCTGGAGCGGCTCGATCTGGTGATCATGACCGACAGCTCGGTGGCGCATCTGGCCGGCTCGCTGGGCCGCCCGGTGTGGAACCTGCTGCAGTTCATGCCCTACTGGGTCTATTGCGACAAGGGCGACACAACCCCCTGGTACCCGTCGATGCGCCTGTTCCGCCAGACCACGCCGGGCGACTGGGACAGCGTGTTCGCCGCCGCCGAACAGGCCCTGCGTCAGGTGGCTGCGCTCAGGGGCTGAGGCAGGCGCCTGCCTGTCTCAAGCCCCCCTGCTCCTCACCGGCCCCGGCGCCGGACGCCCCACCCTCATGGCGATGCCGTGTCGGTGGAGGCCGCCCCGGCATCATCGGGCTTCAGATCCTGCAGCCGCGCCGTCACCCGGTCCGATGTCGCGGCCACCTCGGCGAGAGGACCGGCGAGGTCGATGGCCGGCGGGCGGGGCCGGGGAGACCGGTGGGCCGGCGGAAGCGACGCCCGCCCCGCAGGCTCCGGTGAGTCCGGAGCGCCGGCAGGGGTGCCGTCGAGCACACCGGTGTCGGCCAACCCCATCGCGCGCAGGTCGTCCAGATCGGGCAGGTCGGCCAGGCTCTCCAGCCCGAACCGATCGAGGAAGGCGTCGGTGGTCACAAAGGTCAGCGGAGCGCCCGGACGCGGGCTGCGCGGGCCCGGACCGACCAGTCCCGCCGCACGCAGGCGCCCGACGGCGTCGGCATCGACGGTGCGGCCGAGCAGCCGCTCGAGGTCGCGCCGGGTCACCGGCTGGTGATAGGCGATGGTGGCGAGCAGCAGCTGGTCGGCCGGACCGAGGGCGGGGAGGCCCGCACCGGCGGGACGCACCGCCTGCAGCACCGGGGCGAGATGCGGGCGGGTGCGGTGATGCCAGCCGCCGGCGACCGCCATCAGGTCGTAGGGCCGGGTGCGCAGTTCCTCGCGAATGTCGGCGATCACCGCGTCGAGCGGGCAGTCGTCGCCGACCACCCGCGCCAGCACCGCCCGCGGCACCGGGGTCGGCGAGGCGAAGATCACCGCCTCGACCCGGTTCATCCATTCCCGCCACCGCAGCTCGGGCGGCAGACCGACCAGGTTCCGGTCGAACGGCAGGTCATCGGCGGTTTTCTTTGCAGGGGGCTGCTGTGCCATGGTCCCTCGCCTTAGAGCCCATAAAGGCGCGCGGTGGTTCGGCCGGTCAGTTCGCGGACGACGCCGAGGGCGACCAGCCGGTCGAACAGGCGGCGCGCGGCGCGTTCGGCGATGAGGTCGCGCACCCCGGCCACCGACAGCGCGTCGCGGGCGAGCAGGCGGTCGACGACCTGTCCGGCGGCGCGGGCGCGCAGTCGTGGCCGCACCGCCTGGAGGACGGCGGCGCGGTGGCCCAGCAAAGCAAAACGGTCAAGCGCCCTGGCGCTGCCGCGAAGCACCGCACCCGCGAGGCCCGCCCCGTCCTGCGCGGCGGCGAGCTCCGCGAGGCCGACGTGTCCCTGCGGCAGGCCGAGAGTGACCAGCGGCAGGCCAGAGGGCCAGCCGAGCCAGCGGGCGAGGACGACATCGGCCGCCCATGCCGCAAGAGCCCTGCGGTCCGGGCGGACCGCCAGCACCGCCTGGAGAGCGGTGGCGGCAGCTGCAAGCGGACAGGAAAGGTCGGCAGCGGTGGCGAGCGCTTGGGTGAGCACGTCCGGCAAGCCGTCGGTGCGGGCCCCCAGCCCGGCGATCAGGTTGGGCAACTCGCCCCACCGGGGCCCCGGCGGACCGGCGGCCAGCCAGAGATAGGCGCCCAGCACCGGAGCGGCCGGGCCGGCTGGCTGCGCCGGGCTGACGGCGACCAGATCGCGCAAGGCCGCCTCGTCCTCGGGGCGCCCGCTGCGGGCAACGGCGACAGCCGCCGCCATGAACGCCAGACGGTTGACCCAGGCCCCGGCATGCGGGGCGGCTGAGGCGACCGCGGCGTCGAGCACGGCAAGAGCGGCGCCGATATGGGCAGGCCCGGCGGGGACGGCGTGGTCCGCTCCGCTGCGCTCGGGGAGGGAGCGGATCGCCCAGGCAGGGAGGTGGAGCGGGAGGATGGCAGCGGCAGGGGAGAGCTCAGGCGGTGGCATCGGCCATGGCGGGGAAGGGGAAGGGGAAGGGGAAAGGGAAGGGGAAGGGGGCACGCTGGCGACACCTCCTTCTTGATAGCAGCCGAACAAGGCGACGGCGCTTGTCAGCGCTTATAGCATGGAAAAGCGCCGTAGCTAAGGGATCTGACATTACGTCCGATAATCTTGACTTATCGGATATAAGGCCCCGGTCACCGGGCTACATTCAGGATCAGGTTTTGTCGCTCTGGATATCCGCCGCCATGGTCTCGGGCGCCGTTCCCGCTTCTGCTCTCTCCCAAGGCCAGGCTGTCGGTTTTCTGTTCCATTGCTCCCGCAATCCCTAAAACGCTGGATCGGGTGGAGCCGGCGGTCGATGGCGATGTGCGACTTGCAGACGAAGGCCGGAATCAGATCGGCAGTTCCTCCGCCGGGCGCTTCCCCTCCCAGGTCAGCCACGACCTTGGAACCTTCACGATGGAAGCGTCGAGGATCTGGCAGCCCAGTGTGAAGTAACCACGCTCCTTCAGTTCCGCGCCGAAATGGGCGCTCCCCACTCTACCGCCCCTCTCGCGCTTGATGGTTGAAAATCCCCCTTGATTATTCGTATTAAAAATTTCGGATATGTTTGATTTTTGTTTTAATTACTACGGGGTGATGCCCAATTCTTTTCAAATCACATCACAGGACACTTTTCATTCCAGAATTTTTCTTTGGTTGCAAATTTGACGATTTACAACATTGACAATATAGAAGCAGACCCCCTTACTTAAACGAAAGGATAACACAAGATCAGTATCCTGGCTGTTGAGCATCGGCTTGAGAAATTACACATAAAATATGCATCCCATAAATATGGGATTGCATAAAGCAGGTGGAGAAGGGTTGATGTCGGGAACGTATAATGTCACAGCCACCGATGGTTCCACCCTGACCCTCGGCGGTTATGACACGATTATAGGAAATTCTGGAACCGACGTCATAACGCTGAACGATACGTCCGGCGCCTCTCTTCAGATAAGCCTTATTGAAACCATCGTCGGAACGACTTTCACCGATTGGGTTATTCTTCAAGGCGGAGCAACGGTTTCAATCTCTTCGGCCGAAACCATTGTGGGGGACGCCACTGCCACCGACGTGGTCGTCCTGAGCAATGCAAACGATATGGTGGCGGTCCGCAATATAGAGACTCTGCTGGGTGGCGGCGGCAGCGATCTTGTCGCCCTGGACACTGGCGGCAACACGATCTCGACCTCGTCGCTCGAAACGATTCTAGGCGGCAGCGGCACCGACATCGTCACCCTGGGCACGGCCAGCAGCACAATCTTGATGCGCGATATCGAAACGCTGACCGGCAGCAGCGGAAACGAGTTAGTGATGCTTCTGACTACGGGCATCACGGTCCAGATTTCGTCGATCGAGTCGGTGATCGGCGGCAGCGGCACCGATGTCGTGATCATTGGGACGGCGGGCACGACGCTGTCCATCCGCAGTATCGAGACGGTGACCGGCGGCAGCGGCACCGATGTCCTGACCTTGCTGTCGGGCGGCCATTCGATCCAGGCGGGCAACATCGAAACGCTGATCGGCCATACCGGCACCGACCGCATCGATCTGGACGCCGCGGGCAATACGATACTGGCGTGGAGATTGGAGACGCTGACCGGCAATGCGGGAACCGATGTCATCACCTTCGGTTCCTCCGGCAACACCGTTCTAATTGGCGATATCGAGACGCTGACCGGCAGCACCGGCACCGACGTCTTCACCCTGCAGACCGGCGGCGCGACGATGATCATCGACCGCCTGGAATCCATTACCGGCTCCTTCGGGACCGATGTGATTTTCTTTGGAGACGCCGGCAATACGCTGTTCACGAGGCTGCTGGAAACCATCATCGGCGGCACCGGCATCGATGCGGTGACGACCGGCACCGGCGGCAGCACGGTATTCGCGACCGGCATTGAAACACTGACCGGCAGTTCCGGCCTTGATCTCATCAACCTCGACACTGCCGGCAACACGATCACCGTCTGGCGGTTGGAGACCTTGCTGGGGAGCACAGGAACCGACGTCGTGCTGATGAGGTCGTCTGGAGCCACTCTCCATATCGGCAATATCGAGACGCTGATCGGCAACACCGACACCGATATCGTTATGCTGAGCACTTCCGGCTCCACGCTTCTTATTTCCGGGCTCGAGACACTGACCGGCGGCAGCGGCACCGATGTCGTCACGCTGGCAACCGGCGGCAACACGCTGCTCGTCGGCGGCATCGAGACGTTGATCGGCAACGGCGCCGGCGACATCATCACCTTCAATTCGAACGGCAACACGCTGCTGGTCGATGGCATCTGGACGCTCACCGGCGGCAGCGGCACCGACGTCGTCATGCTGACGACCGCCGGAAACACGCTGCTCGTCGGCGGCTTCGAGACGCTGAACGGCGGATCGGGAACCGATGTCATCACCCTGGCGACGGCAGGCAACACCCTCGAGGTCGGCAGCGTCGAGACATTGATCGGCGGTTCCGGCACCGATGTCGTCACGCTGGCGACGACAGGCAACAGCATGCTCCTCGCCGGCGTCGAGACGCTGACCGGCGGCAGCGGCACCGACGTCGTCACGCTGGCAACCGGCGGCAACACGCTGCTCATCGGCGGCATCGAGACGCTCCTGGGCGGCAACGGCACCGACATCGTCACCCTCAGCACCTCCGGCAGCACGATCAGGGTCGATCTCGTGGAAACGCTGCTGGGCGGCAGCGGCAGCGATGTCGTGATCTTGCAACCGGGCGGCAACTCGATCCTGCTCGGCAATGTCGAGACGGTCACAGGCGGCAGCGGCAGCGATCTTGTCGCCCTGGACACTGGCGGCAGCACGATCTCGGCGACATCGCTCGAAACCATTCTGGGCGGCAGCGGAACCGACATCGTCCTCCTGGGCACGGCCGGCAGCACAATCAGGGCGCGGGGCATCGAAACACTGATCGGCGGCAGCGGAACCGACATCGCGATCCTTCTTGATACGGGCAGCACGGTCCAGATTTCGTCGATCGAGACGCTGACCGGCGGCGGCGGCAGCGATGTCGTGATCCTTGGGACGGCGGGCACGACGCTGTCCATCCGCAGTATCGAGACGGTGACCGGCGGCAGCGGCACCGACGTCGTCACGCTGGGAACCGGCGGCAACTCGATCCAGGTGGACCACATTGAAACGTTGAGCGGCGGCTCCGGCGGCGATCTTGTCGCCCTGGGCACTGCCGGCGGCACGATCTCTCTCAGGTTGGTCGAAACCATTCTGGGCGGTAGCGGCAGCGACGTCGTCACCCTGGGCAGCGGTGGCAACACATTCAGGGTGCGCGATATCGAAACCCTGACCGGCAGCGACCAAACCGACGTTGCGACCCTTTTCGATAGTGGTAGCACCATCCTGGCTTCGGCGATGGAATCGCTGATCGGCGGCAGCGGCACCGACGTCGTGATCCTTGGGACGGCGAACACGACACTGAACACCAACAGGCTCGAAACGCTGATCGGCAGCACGGGCGTCGATGTGGTGACCATCTCCGCTACGGGCATCACCGCCTTGGTGTCCGGCATCGAAACACTGGTCGGCGGTACCGGCGTCGAACGCATCGATCTGGACGCCGCGGGCAATACGATGCTTCTCTCGCGGCTGGATACGCTGACCGGCAATGCGGGAACCGATGTCATCACCTTAGGTTCCGCTGGCAGCACCATTCTAATCGGCGATATCGAGACGCTGACCGGCGGCAGCGGCACCGACGTCGTCACCCTGCAGACCGGCGGCACGACGATGATGATCGACCGCCTGGAAACCATTTTCGGCTCCTCCGGGACCGACATGCTTTTGCTGGGAACCGCCGGCAACACGATGTTGGTACGGGTCGTGGAAACGATCATCGGCGGCACCGGCATCGATGTGGTGACGATCGGCACCGGCGGCAGCACGGTATTCGCGACCGACCTTGAAACACTGACCGGCGGTTCCGGCCTTGATCGCGTCGATCTGGGCACCGCGGGCAATACGATGTTTGTCTGGCGGTTGGAGACGCTGATCGGAAACCTGGGCACCGACGTTGTGACGATCGGGTCGGGTGGCGCCACGATGCTCACCGGCGGCCTCGAAACGCTGAGCGGCAATGTCGGCTCCGACGTCGTCATTCTGGACGGCGGCGGCTCCACGCTTCTCTTGTCCAGGGTCGAAACACTCCTGGGAGGCAGCGGAACCGATGCCGTCACACTCGACACCGGCGGCAACACGCTGTTCGCCAGCGGCATCGAAACGCTGATCGGCAGCGGCGGCACCGATATCGTCACCTTCAGCACGAGCGGAAATACCCTGCTGATCGGTGGGCTGTTGACGCTGACCGGCGGTTCCGGCAGCGATGTCGTGACCTTGCGGTCGGGCGGCAACAGCATGCTGGTCGCCGGCATCGAGACACTGACCGGCGGCAGCGGCACCGATGTCGTCACGCTGGCAACCGGCGGCAACACGCTGCTCGTCGGCGGCATCGAGACGCTGATCGGCAACGGCGCCGGCGACATCATCACCTTCAATTCGAACGGCAACACGCTGCTGGTCGATGGCATCTGGACGCTGACCGGCGGCAGCGGCACCGACGTCGTCATGCTGACGACCGCCGGCAACACACTGCTCGTCGGCGGCTTCGAGACGCTGACCGGCGGATCGGGAACCGATGTCATCACCCTGGCAACGGCAGGCAACACCCTCCAGGTCGGCAGCATCGAGACGCTGAGCGGCGGTTCCGGCAGCGATGTCGTGACCTTGCGGGCGGGCGGCAACAGCATGCTGGTCGGCGGCATCGAGACGCTGGCCGGCAGCAGCGGCACCGACGTCGTCACGCTGGCAACCGGCGGCAACACGCTGCTCGTCGGCGGCATCGAGACGCTGATCGGCAACCTGACCGGCGGCAGCGGCACCGACATCGTCACCCTGGGCGCTGACCGGCGGCAGCGGCACCGACGTCGTCATGCTGACGACCGCCGGAAACACGCTGCTCGTCGGCGGCTTCGAGACGCTGAACGGCGGATCGGGAACCGATGTCATCACCCTGGCGACGGCAGGCAACACCCTCCAGGTCGGCAGCATCGAGACGCTGACCGGCGGTTCCGGCACCGACGTCGTCATCCTGACGACCGCCGGAAACACGCTGCTCATCGCCGGCATCGAGACGCTGACCGGCGGCAGCGGCACCGATGTCGTCACGCTGGCAACCGGCGGCAACACGCTGCTCGTCGGCGGCATCGAGACGCTGACCGGCGGCAGCGGCACCGATGTCGTCACGCTGGCAACCGGCGGCAACACGCTGCTCGTCGGCGGCATCGAAACGCTGATCGGCAACGGCGCCGGCGACCTCGTCACCGTCGGTTCGAGCGGCAACACGCTGCTGGTCGATGGCATCTGGACGCTGACCGGCGGCAGCGGCACCGACGTCGTCACCCTGGCGACGGCAGGCAATACCCTGCGGATCGGCAGCACGAGACGCTGGCCGGCGGCAGCGGCACCGACGTCGTCACGCTGGCAACCGGCGGCAACACGCTGCTCGTCGGCGGCATCGAGACGCTCCTGGGAGGCAGCGGCACCGATGTCGTCACGCTAGGAACCGGCGGCAACACGCTGCTCGTCGGCGGTCTCGAAACGCTGATCGGCAACGGCGCCGACGACCTCGTCACCGTCGGTTCGAGCGGCAACACGCTGCTGGTCGATGGCATCTGGACGCTGACCGGCGGCAGCGGCACCGACGTCGTCACCCTGGCGACGGCAGGCAATACCCTGCGGATCGGCAGCATCGAAACCTTGATCGGCGGCCTCGGCACCGATGTCGTCACGCTGGCGACGGCAGGCAACACTCTGCGGGTCGGCAGCATCGAGACCTTGATCGGCGGCCTCGGCACCGATGTCGTGACGTTGGGCACGATTGCGAACACGCTGCTGATCGATTCGATCGAAACGCTGATCGGCGGTTCGGGCACGGATGTCATCATGGTCGGTTCGGCGGGAGCCACC
Source organism: Azospirillum humicireducens (assembly GCF_001639105.2). Classification (NCBI taxonomy): domain Bacteria; kingdom Pseudomonadati; phylum Pseudomonadota; class Alphaproteobacteria; order Rhodospirillales; family Azospirillaceae; genus Azospirillum; species Azospirillum humicireducens. The sequence continues at coordinate 916 of NZ_CP028905.1, read as the reverse complement.
CTGACCGTCGCCGGCATCGAAACCATCGTCTCAGTCGGCCGGACACTTCATCTCACCGGTGTAGAGACCCTGGTCAGCATCGGGAAGTCCGACATCCTCTTCGTGGGCAACGGTGGCGAAACCCTGATCCTCGCGGAGCAGTACAGAACAATCATCGGTTCGTCCTCGGCCGACGTCATCACGCTTGGAACCACGGGCGGCACTCTTCAGGTCCGGGGATTGGAGACTCTGATCGGGTCGGGAGGCAGCGACGTCGTCACTCTCGGCACAGCCGGCAACACCACGACTCTGTCTCTGCTGGAAACAGTGACCGGCGATGCCGGTACGGACGTGATCCTGCTGGGCGGCGCCGGCAACACCATCCTGGCGGACCGCCTGGAAACGCTCAGCGGAAGCAGCGGTACGGACAGGGTGGCGCTGGGCACCACGGGCGCCACCGTGCTGATCGGCGGTATCGAAACGCTGGCCGGTTCGACAGGCACCGATGTCGTCGCCCTTGGGGCGGCCGGCGTCACCATCTTCGCCGAGGCTTTGGAAACCATCGTCGGCGGTGCTGGAACCGATCTGTTCGTCCTGGGGACGGCCGGCAGCACCCTTCTGGTGTCCGCAATCGAGACGCTGCAGGGCGGCACCGGGACCGACGTCGTCACGCTGGGCGCCCCCGGCAACACCATCGTGCTGCGCGGGCTGGAAACCGTGATCGGCCAGGGCGGGACAGACATCGTCACGCTCGGCGATCCGGGAGCCACCCTGTTTGCCTCGGCGCTGGAAGCCCTGGCCGGCGGCACCGGCACCGACATCGTGACGCTGGGCGCCGCCGGCAACACGCTGTCCGTATCGGCCATCGAGACTCTGACCGGCGGCGGCGGCAACGATGTCGTCACCATCGGTTCGGTCATCGGCAACACCATCCTGG